>NZ_JBVHEH010000011.1:0-18491 GCF_055562955.1 Kitasatospora sp. NPDC015121 | reverse complement strand
GGGGCCCCGGGCTTACGCCACCGGCGTCATGGGTCCGGGGGGGTTGTTGGGCCGCCCCCCCCGGGGGGGGGCCCCGCCCCCCCCCCGGGGGGGGGGGGGGGCGGGCCCGACGGCGCGACCGGGGGTCAGTCGCGGGTCAGCTTCTTGTAGCTCGCCCGGTGCGGGCGGGCCGCGTCGGCGCCGAGGCGCTCGATCTTGTTCTTCTCGTAGGACTCGAAGTTGCCCTCGAACCAGAACCACTTGCTCTCGCCCTCGTAGGCGAGGATGTGGGTGGCCACCCGGTCCAGGAACCAGCGGTCGTGGGAGATGACCACGGCGCAGCCGGGGAACTCCAGCAGCGCGTTCTCCAGCGAGGACAGGGTCTCGACGTCGAGGTCGTTGGTCGGCTCGTCGAGGAGCAGCAGGTTGCCGCCCTGCTTGAGGGTCAGCGCCAGGTTGAGGCGGTTGCGCTCACCACCGGAGAGCACCCCGGCCGGCTTCTGCTGGTCCGGGCCCTTGAAGCCGAACGCGGACACGTAGGCCCGGGACGGCATCTCGACCTGGCCGACGTTGATCCAGTCCAGACCGTCGGAGACGACCTCCCAGAGGGTCTTCTTCGGGTCGATGTTGGCCCGGCTCTGGTCGACGTAGCTGATCTTGACGGTCTCGCCGACCTTGACCGTGCCGCCGTCCGGGGTCTCCAGGTCCTGGAGCATCTTGAACAGCGTGGTCTTGCCGGCGCCGTTGGGGCCGATCACGCCGACGATGCCGTTGCGCGGCAGGGTGAAGCTCAGGTCGTCGATCAGGATCTTCTCGCCGAAGGCCTTCTTCAGGTGGTCGACCTCGATGACGACGCTGCCCAGGCGCGGGCCCGGCGGGATCTGGATCTCCTCGAAGTCCAGCTTCCGCATCTTGTCGGCCTCGGCCGCCATCTCCTCGTAACGGGCGAGGCGGGCCTTCGACTTGGCCTGGCGGCCCTTGGCGTTGGAGCGGACCCACTCCAACTCCTCCTTGAGCCGCTTGGCGCGCTTGGCGTCCTTCTGGCCCTCGACCTTGAGACGGGTCTGCTTGGTCTCCAGGTAGGTGGAGTAGTTGCCCTCGTACGGGTAGGCGCGGCCGCGGTCGAGCTCCAGGATCCACTGGGCGACGTTGTCCAGGAAGTACCGGTCGTGGGTGACGGCGACGACGGTTCCGGGGTACTTCTCCAGGTGCTGCTCCAGCCAGTTCACCGACTCGGCGTCCAGGTGGTT
This sequence comes from Kitasatospora sp. NPDC015121, assembly GCF_055562955.1. Lineage (NCBI taxonomy): Bacteria > Bacillati > Actinomycetota > Actinomycetes > Kitasatosporales > Streptomycetaceae > Kitasatospora > Kitasatospora sp. NPDC015121. Next base: position 17,262 of record NZ_JBVHEH010000011.1, on the reverse strand, counting down.
GGTGGGCTCGTCGAGCAGCAGCAGGTCGGGCTGCTCCAGCAGCAGCTTGCACAGCGCGACGCGGCGGCGCTCACCGCCGGAGAGCTTGGTGACCGGCCAGTCGCCGGGGGGGCAGCCCAGCGCGTCCATGGCCTGCTCCAGCTGGACGTCGAGGTCCCAGGCGTTGGCGTGGTCCAGGTCCTCCTGGAGGGTGCCCATCTCGGCGAGCAGCTCGTCGGAGTAGTCGGTCGCCATCAGTTCGGCGATCTCGTTGAACCGGTCGAGCTTGGCCTTGATCTCCTTGACGCCGTCCTGGACGTTCTCCAGGACCGTCTTGGTCTCGTCGAGCGGGGGCTCCTGCTGGAGCATGCCGACGGTGAAGCCCGGCGAGAGGAAGGCGTCGCCGTTGGAGGGCTGGTCGAAGCCCGCCATCATCCGCAGCACGGTCGACTTACCGGCGCCGTTGGGGCCGACGACGCCGATCTTCGCCCCGGGGAGGAAGCTGAGCGTCACGTCGTCAAGGATGACCTTGTCGCCGTGTGCCTTGCGCACCTTGCGCATGGTGTAGATGTATTCCGCCACGTTGAGATCGCTCCGGCGTCGTCGTGAGTAATCGGCTTGCAGCCTTCCATTGTGCCGTAAGGCCGGGACGGTCCCGAACGCCCGTCGGGGCGCCCGCCGTCCACCGGGCCGCCGGCCGCGGACGGCCCGGTCAAGCGGACGGCCCCGCCCCCCGGGCTCGGGAGGCGGGGCCGTCCCCGTCCCGGCGCGGGGGCCGGGACGGGTTCAGCGCGTCGTTCAGGAGGCGCGGCTGTGGCGGCCGCGGCGGCGCAGGCCGTAGACCGCGGCACCGCCGGCGAGGAGCAGCGCGCCGGCCGCGGCGGCGGTCAGGCCGGTGCCCATGCCACCGCCGGTGGAGGCCAGCTCGGGGCCGGTCGGGCTGACCGACGGGACCGGGGAGGCCGGGGCCGGGGCCGAGGCGGAGGTCGACGGCGCCGGCGTCTGGGTGGAGCTGTCGGTCTTGCAGTTCAGCAGGCCGGTGAACTGCTTGCTGAAGCCCTCGGGGCCGGTGACGGTGAAGTCGTACTTCTCGTCCTCCTTGACCGGCAGGGTGACGGCCTGGGTGCCGCCCGGCTTGACCGTGTAGTCCTTGCCGGCGACCTTGAAGGCCGCGTCCTTGTCGCCCTTGTTGCCGAGGGTGACCACCAGGGCGCCCTTGGCGCAGTCGACCACGGCGTCGGCGGTCGGCACCGCGCCGAGGCCCCAGCTGACGTCGGCCTTGGCGGAGACCGGGACGGTGCCCTCGCCGGCCAGGATCAGGGTCTGGCTGGGCTTGCCCTTGATCTCGCCGACGAAGGCGCGGCCGACGGAGGAGGTGGCGGTGCCCTCGGCGGTGATGGCGGCGTGCCCGGCGGGGGTGTCGGCCGGGACCTTGGCGTAGATCTTGTCGCCGGACTTCACGGACTTGAGCTCGGCGCCCTTGTCGTCCACCAGGGAGACCTTGGCGTCGGTGCCGGACTTGCCGAGGCTGACCTTGACGGAGGCGGTGCCGCCGCCGGCGGTGACGGTGATCGGGCCCAGGGTGCTCCCGGACTTGCCGCCGACCGAGGCCGGGTCGAGGCTCAGCGTCGGCTTGGGCTCGCTGCCCTCGCCCTTCGCGTTGGCCTGCGCGATCAGCCACTTGGTGAACGCGATGGCCTCGTCGTCGGCCTGCGTGATCGGGACGCTCGGGTCCGAGAAGGACCAGATCGCGACCTGGGTCGCGGCAGCGGCGTCGGCCTTGCTGAGGTTCTTGACGCCCGATTCGGCGATCAGCTTGTCGACGCCGACGGCCGGGAAGGAGTTCTTGAGGATCCAGAGGATCTTCGAGCCGGCACCGGGCTTGTTCTTCAGCGAGCTGGAGTCCCAGCTGGTCTCCTGGTACTGGGCGTCCCAGGAGGCGTCGTTCAGCAGGTCGATGCAGTAGACCGGCAGCCGCGCCTCGCCGTCGCCGATCTGGATGAAGAAGGGCCCGGCCTCCACCTGACGCGGCCGGCCGCCGTTCTTCGGGTCGGGGTAGGTGACGTACTCCTTGTCGTCGGAGCCCTTGACGATCTTCGCCGTGACTCCCGACGTGCTGCCGGCCGCGGCAGCCGCACCGGCCGCGAGCAGGCCCGAGCCGACCGTGAGACCGGACGCGAGCATGACAGCTACGATGCGGGAGACAGCCCGCCCCTGGTTGTGGAACATGTGGATCCCTCCGGGCGGCGACGTGCCAGCGGCAACCCGCCCCCTGCAAAGCGGCGCTCCCTGTGGCGCCGCTGCACGTGTGTGGACCAGACGCATCCTATTGACGGGATCCGGCCACTCCAGAGCCGTAGCGAATCAGGACGATATCGTGGCTGTTCCGTTATCAAGGAGCCGCCCGGCAGCGCGGGTTGATGAGTCGACATAAAGCCACGGGGCGCCGCCGCGGCAATCAGGATTGCACTCCCGGGCTCAAGAAGTGCCCGGAATCCGTCAGTTCAGAACCTCCTGCGCCACATCCGCACCCCCCTCCTCCGGCGCACCGCCGCCGGCCGCACCGGCCCCCTCCGCCCCGCGCCGGGCCGCGACCGCCGCCACGATCCACTCCGGAACGGCCTCCTCCACCAGCCGCACCGCGCGCGGCCCGCCCGCCCCGGCGGCACCGACGGCACCGGGGCCCGGACCGCCCGCGCCCGGGCCGCCCGTACCCGAACCGCCCTGCTGCGGCGGCGACTTCCCCTCCAGGCCGCGCCGGAACGCGGAGGTGCCGCGGGCCAGGTCGTGGCCGACCGAGCGGGCGTCGATCTCCACCTCCACCCGCCGGCTCCCCTCCTCCCCCCACTCGCGCACCCGCAGCCGCCCGCTCACCAGCAGCGGATCGCCCTTGTTCACCGAGCTGACCACGTTGACCGCCAGCCGCCGCCAGGCCACCACCGTCACCCAGGTCGTCTCGCCCTCCGTCCAGTCGCCGCGCTCGCGGTCGTAGCGCCGCTCCCGGGCGGCGAGCCGGAAGTTCGCCACCGCCACCCCGCCGGGCGTCTCCCGGTACGTCACGCCCGACGCGGCGTTGCCGACGATCGTCACCAGTGCCTCGTCCATTCCCGCCTCCGTTCCCGGCCGCCGAGGTCGGCGCCCTTTCCCGGCGGATTCCCCGCCGGGAAAGATCCTCCGGCTTCCGGGAAATCCGCACCAGCGCCTTCCGCCTGCCTGTGGAAAACCCGGGGCTGTGGAAAACCGGAGTACCTCTCCCGAGTGAATCGGGGCGCTTTTCGGTCGGAAATCGACCATTTGAATGCCGTGCTCACGACAACAACCCGGCTCCGCCGCCGAATACCGCCGACCCGGCCCCGCCGACCGCCCCGGACGCCCTCCCCCGCACCCCGCCCGGTCCGCCCCGTCCGCCCCCTTCCGCCGCAAGGACCGTTCGGGCACCCCGCTCGACCACCCCTTCCGGCAGCCGCCCGCACACCCGGTGGCCACCTCGGGGCCACCGCCGAAACCACGAACGAGTGAGCCCCCGACTCGCCCCGTCCATGTCATCCGACCGATGGAACCCCTAAACGCGCCCCCACCCGCGGGCCGCACCGGGCGATTGTCCGCGCCGAATGCATAACGGGTCAGGTCGCAGCCCCGTAACGAGTGCACAACGTCCCGCCCCGAGAGCCGGTAGAACGCTGCACTCCCCGGCACTACCTGCGATTATCGGACCGCCCCGCGGAGGCCGACACACCTCGGTCCGGTCTGCGAAGTCGGGGCGGCGGAACTGAACACCCGTATCCTGTCCCGGAACATCCCGTCCCGGCCCAGGCCCGGCAAGCGGGCCGACGTCAGCACCCCGGCCCCCATAGCTCAGCGGATAGAGCACCCGCCTTCTAAGCGGTAGGTCGCAGGTTCGAATCCTGCTGGGGGCGCCCACCCACTCCGACCGGCCGTGATCGCACAGCGTGAGCGCTCCGCCACCGCGGCCCGGGCGAACCGGCCGACCGCCCGGTCATCCCTCCCCCGCCGCCAGGCCCGCCAGGAAGTCGTCCAGCAGGGCGCGCTGGCGCGCGGGCGGGAACTCCTCGGGGGCGAAGAGCGCCTGCACCACCAGCCCCAGGGCGAAGGACTGGGCCAGCGCGGCCAGGTCGGCGGCCGGGCGGCCGGCGGGGAGGTCGCCGAGCTCCTGGGCCTGGGCGCAGAGTTCGGCCATCCGCCGGCGGGCCCGGCGGTAGCGCTCGGCGTGTCCGGCGGTGAGCGCGGGGTCGCCGAGGGCCGCGTCCCAGGAGCCGACCCAGATCCGGTTGCCGGCCTCGCCCTCCGCGTCCAGCGGGAGGATGTCGAGCAGCGCGGCGCGCAGCACGGGCAGGCCGCGGGCGGCTGCCGCGGCCTCGGTGGCGGGGCGGCGGCGTTCGGCGGCCTGCCGGTCGAGGACCTCCAGCGCGTGGGCGACCAGGGCGCGCTTGTGCGGGAAGTAGTGGGTGAGCAGCCCGGTGGAGGCGCCCAGTTCGGCGGCCACGGCGCGCAGGGTGAGGCCGCCGAAGCCGCGGTCGGCGAGGACCCGCCAGACCGCCTCCGAGACGTCGCGCCGGCGGGCTTCGTGGTCGCCCCGTGCGGGTGGAGTCATGCGCGCTAGGGTACATACCCAACGTTTGTTACGTACCGTCGAGGGGATGCCGATGTACGCCGTAGCGCTCGCCGAGGACGCCGAGCTCCGCCCGTTGGAGCCCTGGCAGGCCGAGGAGTTCCTGGAGCACATGGACCGGGCCCGGGCCGGGATCGATCCGTGGATCCCGTGGGCGACCCGCAGCACCGATCTGGAGTCCGCCCGCGCGACGCTGCGGAAGTTCGCCGACAAGCAGGCCGCCGACGCCGGGCGGATCCACGGGATATGGCTGGAGGGCACGCTGGTCGGCGGCGTGATGTTCGTCCAGTTCGACGCGGCGGCCGGGGTCTGCGAGATCGGGGTGTGGACCGAGCCCGCCGCCCAGGGCCGCGGCCTGGTCACCTCGGCCGCCCGCCACCTGCTGGACTACGCGCTGGTCGAACGCGGCCTGTACCGCGCCGAGTGGTGGAACAGCACCGTCAACCTGCGCAGCCGGGCGTGCGCCCGGCGCCTGGGCATGACGCTGGACGGCACGCTCCGCAAGCACACCGAACACCTCGGCGTCCGGCTGGACTTGGAGATCTGGTCGATGCTGGCCCCGGAGTGGCGGGCGCTGCGCGCGGGCGCGGCGGACTGACCCCGCCCGGGTTGACGCGGATCACGTGGCCCGGCCGGCGTCCGCGTGAAAGGCTGACGGCCCGCCCGGCTCCGTCCCCCGAGAGGCCCGTCATGCCCGCGAGCACCGCCCACCCGCTGGACCGCCCGGGCCCGGGGGACGTCGAACTGCCCCCGGGCGCGCCGGGCCTGCGCTGCTGGGTGGGCGCGGACCGGGTGGCCACGCTGCTGCTGGACCGGCCCGAGCGGCGCAACGCGGTGACCGACGCGATGTGGCGGGCGCTGCCGGAGGTGCTGGCGGCGCTGGAGCGGCGCCCGGACGTCCGGGTGCTGGTGCTGACCGGCGCGGCGGGCGCGTTCTCGGCGGGCGCGGACATCGCGGAGCTGGCCGGGGTGTACGCCGATCCGGCCGCCGCCGACGCGTACCACGCCCGGAACGTGGCCGCCGAGGAGGCGCTGGCGGCGTTCCCGCGCCCGACGCTGGCGGTGGTCCGGGGCGCCTGCGTGGGCGGCGGCTGCCAGTTGGCGCTCGCCTGCGACCTGCGGCTGGCCGCCGAGGACGCCCGGCTCGGCGTCACTCCGGCGAAGCTGGGCGTGGTGTACCCGGCGGTGCCGACGCTGCGGCTGGCCGCGCTGGTGGGCCCGGCCCGGGCCAAGTACCTGCTGTTCTCGGGCGAGTTGCTGCCGGCCGCCCGCGCGGAGTCGTTCGGCCTGCTGGACGAGGTGGTCCCGGCGGCCGCCCTGGACGCCCGGGCGCGGGAGTTCGCCCGGTTGCTGGCGGCGCGTTCGCCGCAGACGATCGGCGCGGCGAAGGCGGTGCTGTCGGCCGCTCCGGCGGACGCGGCGGCCGCGCTGGCGCCCTGGGAGCGCGCGTCCCGGACGGCGCCGGACGTCCACGAGGGCCTGGCCGCGTTCCTGGAGCGCCGCGCACCGAGGTTCTGACCGCACCGCCCGCGCCGGACTCCCGGCCCGCCGTGGTGCTGGTGGGCTGGTCCCGCGTGGTGCTGCGGGACCACACCCCGGCCCGGACGGCGGTCGGTTCGGTGGTGGGCGCGCTCGCCGCCGGGCTGACCTTCTGGGCCGCACGCTGACGGGCCGACCCCGGCGGGCCGCCCGCCGACGGACCGGCCCCCGGCGGGCCGCCCGTCGACGTCCCGTCAGCGGATCGGCGCGCCCGAGACGGCCCGGGCGATGACCAGCCGCTGGATCTCGCTGGTGCCCTCGAAGACGGTGTAGATGGCGCTGTCCCGGTGCATCCGCTCGACCGGGTACTCCCGGGTGAAGCCGTTGCCGCCGAGGATCTGCATGGCCTGGGTGGTGACGAACTTCGCGGTCTCCCCGGCGTACAGCTTGGACATCGAGCCCTCGGCGCTGGTGAACGGCCGGTTGTTGACGGCCATCCAGGAGGCCCGCCAGACCAGCAGCCGGGCGGCGTCGATCCGGGTCTTCATGTCGGCGAGCTGGAACGCGACGCCCTGGTTCTCGATGATCGGCCGGCCGAACTGGACGCGCGTCTTCGCGTAGTCGAGGGCGACCTCGTACGCGGCCCGGGCGATGCCGACGGCCTGCGCGCCCACGGCGGGCCGGGAGGCCTCGAAGGTGGCCATGGCGGCGTTCCCGCCGCTGCCCCGGGTGCCTTCGCGGGCCCGGGCGAGGCGGGCGTCGAGCTTCTCCTTGCCGCCGAGCAGGCAGTGCCCGGGGACGCGGACGCCGTCGAGGACGACCTCGGCGGTGTGCGAGGCGCGGATGCCGTGCTTCTTGAACTTCTGGCCCTGGCTGAGGCCCTTGGTGCCGGGCGGGACGATGAAGGAGGCCTGGCCGCGGGCGCCGAGCTCGGGGTCGACGGTGGCGACGACCACGTGCACGTGCGCGATGCCGCCGTTGGTGGCCCAGGTCTTGGTGCCGTTCAGCACCCACTCGTCCTTGGCCTCGTCGTACACGGCGCGGGTGCGCAGCGCGGAGACGTCGGAGCCGGCGTCGGGCTCGGAGGAGCAGAACGCGGCGAGCTTGACGTCCTCGGGGGTGCCGAACATCTGCGGGGCCCAGGTGCCGATCTGCTCGTCGGTGCCGTTGGCGAGCACGGCGACGGCGGCCAGCGTGGTGCCGGTGATGGCGAGGCCGATGCCGGCGTCGCCCCAGAACAGTTCCTCCATGGCGATCGGGATGCCGACGCCGGACGGGTCGAAGAACTGCTGGGCGTAGAAGTCGAGCGAGTAGATGCCCAGCTTGGCGGCCTCCTGGATGATCGGCCAGGGGGTCTCCTCGCGTTCGTCCCACTCCGCGGCGGCGGGGCGGACGACGTCGGCGGCGAAGCCGTGCAGCCAGTCGCGGACGGCGAGCTGGTCCGGCCCGGGGTCGAGCGAGAAGGTGGTCATGTCGGCCTCCAGGGGACGGCGGTACGGGCCGGAGGGTCCGCGCCACTGCGCTGTTACCTCCGGTAACATGGCGGCGAGTCTGCTACCGATAGGTAACCGCTGTCAACGCCCGACGAGCCGCCTACCCGCCCGCACGAGGAGCAGCGCATGACCACCGAACCCCGCCGCGAACAACTGCTCGACGCCGCCGACCGGGTCGTCCAGCGCGAGGGCCCGAGCGCCAGCATGAACGCGATCGCCGCCGAGGCCGGCATCACCAAGCCGATCCTGTACCGGCACTTCGGCGACCGGAACGGCCTGATCGGCGCGCTGACCGCGCGCCACACCGCCGGCCTGCTGGCCGCCGTCCGCGCGGCGCTGAACGAGCCGCTGGAGCGCCGCGACCGGGTCGAGCACGTGCTGGACGTCTACCTGGCCGCCATCGAGTCCCGCCCGCAGGTGTACCGGCTGCTCACCCACCCCGAGCCCGGCGACCCGACCGGCGCGGGCAACGCGCTGGCGCCCGCGCTGCGGCAGATCGCCGGGGAGATCACCCGCGCCATCCAGCAGCAGATCGACCTGGGCCAGGACGGCCCGCTGCTCTCCGAGACCTGGGGCCGCTCGATCACCGGCATGGTGCTGGCCGCCGGCGACTGGTGGCTGGAGACCCGCCCCTGCCCGCGCGCCCGGATGGTGCAGGCCCTCGCCGACCTGCTGTGGGGCCGGCTCTCCGCGGCCGCCGACCTGCCGCCGATGCTGGCCGCCCCGGAGGCCTGACCCCGCCCGGCCCCCCGGGAAACATGAGGACGTCTCACCTCTTGTGCGGGGGTGGTGTCTCCGGCAGGATCGGCGCACCCCGCCCCGCCCACGCCGTGAGGTGCCCCCGTGCGCGTCCGCCGCTCCGCCGCCGCCCTGCTGCTCACCGCCGCCGCCGTCCTCGGCACCGTCTCGGCCGGCCCGCCGCCCGCCGCCGGCCACGGCCCGTCGGGCCCGGGCCCGTTCGACGGCCGCCGGGTCTCCTCGACCACCCTCGCCGACGGCCGCACCGCCTTCACCGACGCCCGCGGCCGGGTCCTGGACCTGCGCGGCTTCAACCTCGACAAGTACGACGAGACCACCGAGGCCGACCTGCGCGCACTCGCCGCGAACGGCTTCGGCCTGGTCCGGATCGCGGTCTCCTGGGCCCGCCTCGAACCCGCCCGCGGCCACTACGACCGGGCCCGGCTCGACCGGCTGGGACAGCTCCTGGACTGGGCCGGGAAGTACCGCCTGTACGCCGTCGTCGACTTCCACCAGGACGTCTACGGCCAGTACTTCCTCGGCGGCGACGGCGGCGCCCCCGCCTGGGCCACCCGCGACGACGGCCTGCCCTTCGTCCCCGACCCGGCCGACTGGTTCGCCGGGTACTTCCAGCCGGCCGTCCAGGCCGCCTTCCGCCACCTGTACGACGACCCCGACCTGCGCCGCGCCCAGACCGACCTGTACACCACCGTCGCCCGCGAACTGCGCGGCAAGCGCGCCCTGCTGGGCTACGACCTGTTCAACGAGCCGTTCGGCCCGCTCGACGGCGACCCCGCCGACCCGGCCGTGCTGGCCGCCGCCTCCGCCGAGCTCGAACGGGGCCGGCTCGCCGCGATGTACCGCCGGCTGATCGGCGCCGTCCGCCGGGCCGACCAGGACGCCTGGCTGTTCGTCGAGCCGACCGTCCTGGTCGGCCAGGGCGTCCCCACCAGCCTGCCCGGCTTCGCCGACCCCCGCCCCGGCGCCGACCGGATCGGCTACGCCCCGCACTTCTACGACACCGCCGTCGAGGCCGGCCGGGACTGGGACCCGGCCGGCGGCTTCGTCGAGGCCTACACCGCCGCCGTCACCGCCTACCCCGCCGCCCACCGCCTGCCGGTCCTGGTCGGCGAGTGGGGCCCGCCCTCCGCCGCCACCCCCGGCAACGCCGAACTGGTCCGCCGTCAGGTCGCCGCCATGCGCGCCTTCGCCGCCGGCTGGACCATGTGGTACTGGTGCCGCGGCACCGGCGGCTACTGCGCCCTCACCCCGGACGGCCGTCCGGCCCCGGGCTACGGCCCGGTCTTCACCGGGTGAACACCGGTGCCCCGCCCCCGCGAGGGGCGCGGGGCACCGCGCTACGCCAGCCCGCGCCGGGCGAGCAGCGGCCCGATCTCCGGCTCCCGCCCCAGCACGTCCCGCACGCTCTCCAGCGCGTCCCGGCTCCCGCCGCGCGCCAGCAGCCGCTCGCGGAACAGCTGCCCGCTCTCCCGCACGCCGCGCCCGTTCGTACCGAACCACTCGACGGTGTCGGCGTCCAGCACCTCGGACCAGATGTACGCGTAGTACCCGGCGCTGTACCCGTTCGAGAACACGTGGTTGAAGTACCCGGTGCGGTAGCGCGGCGGCACCGCCGCGACCGCGACGCCCGCCTCGGCGAGCGCCCGGGCCTCGAACTCCTCGGCGTCCGCGACGACCGGGTCGGCGGCGGTGCGGGTGTGCCAGGCCCAGTCGAGCAGCGCGGCCGAGAGGTACTCGACCGTCCGGAAGCCCTGCCCGTAGTTCTCGGCGGCGAGCATCCGCTCGACCACGGCGGCGTCCAGCGGTTCGCCGGTCTCGTGGTGGCGGGCGTAGTTCGCGAGCACCTCGGGCCGGGTCATCCACATCTCGTTGACCTGGGACGGGAACTCGACGAAGTCGCGCGGCACCTCGGTCCCGGCGAACGAGGGGTACTCGACGTCCGAGAACAGGCCGTGCAGCGCGTGCCCGAACTCGTGGAACAGGGTACGCACCTCGTCCCAGCTGAGCAGCGCCGGCTCGCCGGGGGCCGGGCGGGCGACGTTCAGGTTGTTGACGACCACCGGGCGGGTGCCCAGCAGCCGGGACTGCGCCACGAGTTCGTTCATCCAGGCGCCGCCGCGCTTGGACTCGCGGGCGTGGAAGTCGCCGATGAACAGGCCGAGCCCGCCGCCGTCCGCGTCGTGGACCTCGAAGACCCGGGCGTCGGGGTGGTAGGCGGTCAGGTCGGGCCGCTCGGTGAACGACAGCCCGTAGGCGAGGTGGGCGGCGAAGAAGACGCCGTCCCGCAGCACCCGCTCCAGCTCGAAGTACGGGCGCAGCGCGGCGGTGTCCACGTCGTAGCGCTCGGCGCGGACCTTCTCCGCGTAGAACGCCCAGTCGTGGGCGGCGAGTTCGCCGATCCCGTCGGCGGCCGCGGCTACGGCCAGGTCGGCGGCCTCGCGCTCGGCGTTGGCGACGGCGGGGGCGACCAGGCGGCCGAGCATCGCGCCGACCGCTTCGGTGGTGCCGGCGGTCTCGTCGGCGACCACGTACGAGGCGTGGGTCGGGTGGCCGAGCAGGGCGGCGCGTTCGGCGCGCAGCGCGGCCATCTTGGCGGCGAGCGGGCCGTTGGTGTCGAGGCCGCGGCGCAGCGAGGCGGTGAGCAGGCGCTCGCGCAGGGCGCGGTCGGTGAGGGCGGCGAGTTCGCTCTGGTTGGAGAAGTTCTTCAGGCTGAGCACCCAGCGGCCGTCCTGGCCGAGGGCACGGGCGTTCTCGGCGGCGGCGGCGACGGCGGCGGCGGGCAGGCCGTCGAGGGCGTCGGCGCTGTCCACGGCGACCGCGCCGGCCAGCGAGGCCTCGTGCGTGTTCCGGCGGAACGCGGCGGCGTCGGAGGCGAGTTCGGCGTTGATCTCGCGCAGCCGGCGCTGGCCGTCGGCGTCCAGGCGGGCGCCGGCCCGGACGAAGGCGGTGTGCCGGCGCTCCAGCAGGCGCAGCGACTCGGCGTCCAGGCCGAGGCCGTGGCGGGCCGCGTGCAGGGCGTCGAGGCGGGCGAACAGGGCCGCGTCGAGGTGGATCGCGTCGGCGTGCGCGGCCAGCAGGGGGCTGATCTCGGCGTCGATCTCCTGGACGCCGGGGGTGGTGTCGGAGGCGTCCTGGTTGAAGAAGACCGCCGAGACCCGGCGCAGTACCGCTCCCGAACGCTCCAGCGCCACCACGGTGTTGTCGAAGGTCGGCGGCTCGGGGTTCGCCGCGATGGCGGCGGTCTCGGCGAGCTGGTCGGCCATGCCCCGGTCGAAGGCGGGGCGGTAGTGCTCTTCCCGGATCTCGGCGAAGGGCGGGAGCTCGTACACCAGGGTGCTGGGCGAGAAGAAGGGGTTGTCGCTCATGGACGCGACCCTACGGCTCCCGGGGTCGTGGCGGAACACCGTCACGACAAGCCGCCACCGGGGCGGCCGGTTGCGCTCCTCCCGCCCCCGGCCGCCGTCCGGCACCGGTCCGTTCGTCCACCGCCCGGCGCCGCCTGACGTCGCCTGTCAGTGCCGGCGGCTACCGTCGACAGGTCCTGCCTGACGGCCCGGAACGCACCCGTTCCGTCCCGGCCGTCCCGTCCCGCGTCCGCGAGGAGCCGCCGCCCGTGCGCTACGCCCTGGTGCCCGACCCGCACGGCCCCGGCGGCCGGCTGCAGCCGCTCGGGGAGGACGGCGCGCCGCTGGGCCCGCCGGAGCCCGCGCCGAGGCTGGCCGAGGCGGTGGCGGCGGTGGAGGCGGCGCACGCCCCGCGCTGGGTGTGGCCGACGGCGGAGGCCGGGTACGGGCCGCTGCTGGCCGCGCTGCCGGTCCGGTTGGCGCGCTGCCACGACCTGCGGCTGACGGAGGCGCTGCTGCTGGGCCAGGAGGGCCGGTTCGGGTCGCCGCGTTCGCTGGGCGCGGCCTGGTCGCGGCTGCGCGGGCTGCCGGTGCCGGCCGACCTGCCGGAGGGCGCGCTGCCCGACGAGGACGGCCTGTTCGCCCCGGACCGGCTGCAACTCCCGCCGGGGACGGACGCGTTGGAGGCCACCGTGGCGGTCCACGCGGAGCAGCTGCGGCGGTTGGCGGCGATCGCCGACCCGGCGGCCCGCTCCCGGTTCCGGCTGCTGGTGGCGGCGGAGTCGGCGGGCGCGCTGCTGGCCTGCGAGATGGCGCACGACGGCCTGCCCTGGCGCGCGGACGTGCACGACGCGCTGCTGACCGAGCTGCTGGGCCCGCGCCCGACCCTTCCGGGCACCCAGCCGGCGAAGCTCGCCGAGCTGGCCCTGGAGGTGCAGCGGGCGCTCGGCTCCCGACCGTTCAACCCGGATTCGCACACCCAGGTGATCAAGGCGTTCGCGGACCGGGGCGTCCAGCTCTCCTCGACCCGCTCCTGGGAGTTGAAGGCGGTCGACCACCCGGCGGCGGCCCTGCTGGTGCGCTACAAGGAGCTGTCCCGGCTGCACGCGGCGCACGGCTGGGCCTGGCAGGCGGCCTGGGCGCGCGGCGGCCGGTTCCGCCCGGAGTACGTGGTGGGCGGCGTGGTGACCGGCCGCTGGGCCTCGCGCGGCGGCGGCGCGCTGCAGATCCCGCGCACCCTGCGCCGCGCGGTGGTCGCCGACCCGGGCTGGCTGCTGGTGGTCGCGGACGCGGCCCAGCTGGAGCCCCGGGTGCTGGCCGCCCTGTCCGGCGACGCGGGCCTGGCCCGGACGGCGGCGGGCGGCGACCTGTACGCGGCGCTGGCCGCGTCCGCGTTCCACGGCGACCGGGAGCAGGCCAAGCTCGGCCTGCTCGGCGCGATGTACGGCCAGACCGGCGGCGGCATCGGCCCGCTGCTGAACACGCTGCGCCGCCGCTACCCGGCCGCGATGGGGTACGTGGAGGCGGCGGCCCGCACCGGGGAGGACGGCGGCGTGGTCTCCTCCCGGCTGGGCCGGGTCTGCCCGCCGCCCTCGGCGGACTGGCTCGACCTGACGGAGGCCCCGGAGTCCGGCGAGGCGGGCGGCCGCTCGGCGCGCGCCCGGGGCCGCTTCACCCGGAACTTCGTCATCCAGGGCAGCGGCGCCGACTGGGCGCTGGCCCTGCTCGCCGCGCTGCGCCGCCGGCTGGCCGCCCTGCGCTCCGGCGGCGACCGCCCGCACCTGGTCTTCTTCCAGCACGACGAGGTCGTCGTGCACACCCCCGCGGACCTCGCCGACACCGTGGCCGCCGCCGTCGCCGGGGCCGCCGAGGAGGCCACCGCCCTGGTCTTCGGCGACACCCCGGTCCGCTTCCCGCTCACCACCGCCGTGGTGGACTGCTACGGCGACGCGAAGTGAGCCCGTCCTCCCCGGCCCCTACCCGGGCGCGTCCGGGGCGGGCCGGGTGACCAGGAGCAGCAGGGCGTCGTCGCCGAGTTCGCCGCCGGCGTGGGCGAGCAGGTCGGCGTAGAGGCGGGCGACGGCGGCGTCGAGGTCGGCGAGGGAGCGCCAGCCGTCGCGGACCAGCGGGCCGACCCGTTCGGCGAGCGGGTAGAACGCGCCGTCGCGGTGGCCCTTGGCCTCGACCACGCCGTCGGTGCAGAGCACCAGGACGTCGCGCGGGCCGAACGGCACGGCGGCGGGGCGGGGGCGGCCGGCGACCAGGTGCCCGAGGCCGAGCGGCACCCAGGGGTCGGCGAAGTCGACGGTCTCGCTGCTCCCGTCGGCGTGCACCCGCACCGGCGGGACGTGGCCGAGGTGCAGCAGGTCGACGCTGCCGGGCTCGCGGAAGCCGGCGAACATCGCGGTGGTGAACTCCCCGTCGGGGACGTGCCGGCGCATGCTGGCCTCGATCCGCCCGGCGACGTCGGGCAGCGCCTCCTCGTCGTACGCGGCCTCCCGGAACGCGCCGAGCACCACCGCGGCGGTCTGCACCGCGCCGAGCCCCTTGCCGCGCACGTCGCCGACCAGCACCCGGGTGCCGTACGGGGTGTCCAGGACGGAGTACAGGTCGCCGCCGATCCGGGCGGCGTCCGCGGCGGAGACGTACCGCACGGCCAGCCGCAGCGGTCCGACCACCGGTTCGGGCTGGCGCAGCAGCGCGCGCTGGGCGGCCTCCGCGACCGAACTGACGGCCGCGAAGGCCGCGGCTCGTCGCATCCGCAGTTCGGCGATGCCGGCGCTGAGCGCGGTGACGGCGACGTAGCCGACGATCGCGCCGTACAGGAAGCGGCTGTCGCCGAAGTCGGCGACCTGGTCGAGGTGGCTGAGCCCGAGCAGGGCCATCAGGCCGAGGAAGCAGACCGCGAGCAGTTCGCGCGGCCGCAGGGTGAGCGCGGCGACGGAGGGGACGACGACCATCAGCGAGGCGAGGTAGCGGTCGCGTCCGGAGAAGTAGTCGGCGAGCGAGACGACCGCGATGGCGGTCAGCGCGGGTGCGGCCCGGCGCAGCAGCGAGAGGTCCTGCAGGTCGGCGGCGAGCAGGGCCCGGCGCCGCCGGCTCGGCGGCACTCCGTCGGCCGGGCCGACCGGCCCGCCGTCACCGCGTCGAAGGTGCACCTTCCGAACATATCGGACCTCGGGCGGCCCCGCCCCGTCCGGCGGAACCCGGACAACCCGGGCTAAATGCCCCGAACTGTCATACCGTACGTTCACCACACGTACGCGGCGCGGAAGGGCTCCCGGATGTCCGATTACGGCACGACACCCCCGAGTTACGGCAACCCGCGCGGCCGTCCGAACGTGCCCCCGCCCCGCCGGGGCACCCCCGCCCCCACCCGCCACTGGCTCAAGGTCCTCCTGCTCGGCCTGGCCCTGTGGGCGGCCACCGTGCTGGTCACCTTCACCACCGCCAACAGCAATCTGGTGCCGACCGTCGTGCTGCTGGGCAGCTTCCTCGTGCCGGCCGCCTTCACCGTCTGGGCGTACGAGCGGTTCGCCTCGGACGTCGGCCCGGGCCGGATCCTCGCCTGCTTCGGCGTCGGCGGGGTCATCGGCGTGCTGGGCGCCTCGGTGCTGGAGACGTACCTGCTCTCGCCCTCGGTGTGGATGTACCTCGGGGTCGGCCTGATCGAGGAGGCGGTGAAGCTCTTCGCGCTGGTGGTGGTGGTCCGGAGCATCCCGGTCCGCGGCCTGCGGTACGGCCTGGTGCTGGGCGCCACCGTCGGTGCGGGCTTCGCCGCGTTCGAGAGCGCCGGGTACGCGTTCAACGCGGTGCTGACCATCCACGGCCTGTCACTGCGGAACCTGGTGGAGACCGAGATCCTGCGCGGCGTGCTCGCCCCGGTCGGCCACATCCTGTGGACCGCCATCCTCGGCGGGGTGCTGTTCCGCGAGCGCCGCGGCACGCGCTTCCGCCTCACCGCGCCGGTCCTGCTCACCTACCTGGGCGTCTCGCTGCTGCACGCGCTGTGGGACAGCATGAACGGCATCGCGGTCTGGCTGGTCGTCCGCACCACCACCAGCGACCTGCAGAAGCAGCTGTTCGCCAACGGCTACCTGCCGCAGCCCACCCAGCGGCAGGTGCACCTGTACACGCTGTACGACGTCCTCGGCCTGGTGGTGGTCTCACTGCTCGGCCTGCTCTGGCTGCGGGCGCTGGTGCGCCGCGAGGAGCGGGTGCCCGCGCCGGCCTGAGCGGTTCGGGTGGCGGACGGCGGGCGGCCCGGCGCGGTGCCGCCCGCCGTTGCCGCTCCCGGCCCGGCGCGCACTACCCTCGGGGGCGGGCCGCGGGCCGCGGGCCGCGGGCCGCGGGCCGCGGGCGCCGGAACGCGCCCCCCTCTGGACTCAATACCCCTCGGGGGTATTGTGGTCAGTGCCAGTACCGCACGCGGTCCAACGAGCGCGCGTCCTCCGGAGGTCCCCATGTCCAGCACCGTCACCTACACCGTCAGCGGGATGAGCTGCGGCCACTGCGAGAAGGCGATCAGCGGCGAGGTCTCCGCGCTGCCCGGCGTCACCTCGGTCGCCGCCGACTCCGGGGCCGGCACCGTGACCGTCACCGCCGACCCCGCCCCCAGCGACGAGCAGATCGCCGCCGCCGTGGACGAGGCCGGCTACGAACTGGTCGGCCGGGCCTCCTGACCCGCCCGCGGGGGCGGCCCGCGCCGCCCCCGCCCACCCCCTGCACCGAGCGAAGCGGACGAGCCGATGAGCAGCACCACCACCGACCCCGCGGCCGCCCCGCGCGACCGCGTCGAGCTCTCCATCGGCGGCATGACCTGCGCGTCCTGCGCCGCCCGGATCGAGAAGAAGCTCAACCGGATCGACGGCGTCGAGGCCAGCGTCAACTTCGCGACCGAGAAGGCCCGGGTGGATTTCGGCCCCGGCACCAGCGTCGCCGACCTGATCGCCACCGTCGAGCGGACCGGCTACACCGCCGAGCTCCCGCCCCCGCCCGCCGCCGCCCCCGGACCCGCGGCGGAACCGGCCGCCGAACCCGACCCGCTGCGCGAACGGCTGCTGGTCAGCGCCGTGCTCAGCGTCCCCGTCGTGCTGCTCTCGATGGTCCCGGCCCTGCAGTTCGACAACTGGCAGTGGCTGGCGTTCGCGCTGACCGGCCCGGTCGTCGTGTACGGCGGCCGGCCGTTCCACCAGGCCGCCTGGACCAACGCCCGGCACGGCGCCGCCACCATGGACACCCTGGTCTCGCTCGGCACCCTGGCCGCCTTCGGCTGGTCCGTGTGGGCACTGTTCCGGGGCCACGCCGGAATGACCGGCATGCGGCACTCCTTCGGCCTCACCGCCGGCGACACCGACGCCTCCTCCGCGCTCTACCTGGAGACCGCGGCCGCCGTCACCACCCTGATCCTGCTCGGCCGCTGGCTGGAGGCCCGCTCCAAGCGCCGGGCCGGCGCCGCCCTGCACGCCCTGCTCGACCTCGGTGCCAAGGACGTCGCCGTGCTGCGCGAGGGCCGCGAGACCCGCGTCCCGGTCGGACAGCTCGCGGTCGGCGACCGGTTCGTGGTGCGCCCCGGCGA
>NZ_JBVHEH010000010.1:0-320235 GCF_055562955.1 Kitasatospora sp. NPDC015121 | reverse complement strand
ACGGCGTCGGGGGTCAGGCCGAGGCGGGTCCAGAGTCCGGCGAGGGCGACCATGACGGCGAAGGAGGCGGGTTGGACGACGTCGACCCGCTCCAGTGACGCTTCGGGGCCTTCGCCGCGTAGGACGTCTTGCAGGGACCAGTCGATGAAGGGGGTCAGTGCGGCGGCGACGCGTTCGATCTCTTCGGCGAACCAGGGGGACTCTTCCAGGAGGGCGCGTCCCATGCCGATCCACTGCGCGCCCTGGCCGGGGAACACCCAGGCGGTGCGACCCGCACCACCCGAAGCCGAACCGGTGACCAGTGCCTGGTCGGTGCGGCCCTCGGCGAGGGCTCGCAGGGCGGCCGAGGCGGTGTCGCCGTCGGTGGCGAGGACGACGGCCCGGTCGGCGAAGGTGGTGCGGCTGTTGGCGAGGGCGCCGGCGGCGGTGAACAGGTCGGTGTCACCCTGCTCGATGCCCTCCGCGAACGCCGCCAGGCGCCCGGCCTGGCCGCGCAGGGCGGCGGTGCCGCGCGCGGAGAGGATCCACGGCACGACGGCCGGTCGGGCGGCGGGGGCCGGGGCCGGAGTCGGCTCCGCGAGCGGCGGGGCCTCCTCCAGGATCACGTGGGCGTTGGTGCCGCTGACGCCGAACGACGAGGTCGCGGCCCGGCGCGGGCGGTCGGTGTTCTTCCAGTCGCGGGCCTCGGTGAGCAGCTCGACCCGGCCGGACGACCAGTCCACGTACGGGCTGGGCTCGTCGACGTGCAGGGTCGCGGGCAGGACGCCCGCCTGCATGGCGAGCACCATCTTCATGACGCCCGCGACGCCGGCGGCGGCCTGGGTGTGCCCGATGTTCGACTTCAGCGAGCCGAGGTACAGCGGCGCGTTCTCGCCGCGCTCCTGGCCGTAGGTGGCGAGCAGCGCCTCGGCCTCGATCGGGTCGCCGAGCTTGGTGCCGGTGCCGTGCGCCTCGACCGCGTCGACCTCCGACGCGGAGAGCCCGGCGTCGGCCAGCGCGGCCCGGATCACCCGCTGCTGCGAGGGGCCGTTGGGGGCGGTCAGGCCGTTGCTGGCGCCGTCCTGGTTGACGGCGGTGCCACGGACCACGGCGAGCACCCGGTGCCCCAGGCGCTGGGCGTCCGACAGCCGCTCCAGGACCAGCAGGCCGACGCCCTCGCCCCAGCCGGTGCCGTCCGCACCGGCCGCGAAGGCCTTGCAGCGGCCGTCGACCGACAGGCCCCGCTGACGGGAGAACTCCACGAACATGCCGGGGGAGGACATGATCGTCGCGCCGCCGGCCAGCGCCATCGAGGACTCGCCGGAGCGCAGCGAACGCACCGCCAGGTGCATCGCCACCAGCGACGACGAGCACGCGGTGTCGACGGTCAACGCCGGTCCGATCAGGCCGAGTTGGTAGGAGATCCGGCCGGACATCACGCTGCTGGTCGCGCCGGTGAGCACGTGGCCCTGGAGGTTGGCGGGAGCCTCGTGCATGCGCAGGCCGTAGGACTGGTCGGTGCCTCCGGTGAAGACGCCGACCGGTTCGCCGCGCAGCGTGGTGGCGTCGATGCCGGCCCGTTCGAAGGCCTCCCAGGCGACTTCGAGCAGCAGGCGCTGCTGCGGGTCCATCGCGGTGGCCTCGCGCGGCGAGATGCCGAAGAACTCGGCGTCGAACTCGGCGGCGCCGTACAGGAATCCGCCTCGGTCGGTGTAGGTCGTCCCGGCCCGCTCGGGGTCGGGGTCGAAGAGGGTGTCGAGTTCCCAGCCCCGGTCGGTGGGGAACTCCCCGATGGCGTCCCGGCCCTCGGCGACGATGCGCCACAGCTCTTCCGGGGTGTCGGCGCCGCCGGGGTAGCGGCAGGCCATGCCCACGATCGCGATCGGCTCGTTCGGGTCGACCACCGTCGCTGCGGCCCGGCCCCGGGTGGCGGCCTGCGGTTGGCGCAACTCGCGCAGGCGGACGGCGAGGGCGGCGGGGGTCGGGTAGTCGAAGAGCAGCCCGGTCGGCAGCGGGAGGCCGGTGGCCGAGGCGAGCGCGTCGCGCAGTTCGACGGAGGCGATCGAGCCGATGCCGAGGTCGGTGAAGGTGCTCCGGGAGTCGACCGCCCCGGGGTCGGTGTGGCCGAGCACCGCCGCGACGTGCGCGACGACCAGGTCGAGCAGGTCGTGGTCGGGCCCCTGCTGGGCGACGGGCCTCTCGTCGGCCACCGGGACGGCCGGCGCCTTGGGCAGGCTCAGGACGGGTCGGGTGCTCCGGTCACCGAGCCAGTACGGTTCGCGTTGGAAGGCGTAGGTGGGGAGTTGGAGGGTGGGGCGGGTGGTGGTGGGGAAGGTGGTGGTCCAGGTGAGGGGGGTGCCGGTGGTCCAGAGGCGGGCGAGGCCGGTGAGGAGGGCTTCGGGTTCGTTGCGGTCGGCGCGTTGGAGGGCGGTGGTGCGCAGGGTGGGTGCGGTGTCGTGGGCCATGCTGGTCAGGGGGGCGTCGGGGCCGATCTCGACGAGGGTGGTGGCCTGGTCGGCGAGGGTGCGGATGCCGTCGGCGAACAGGACGGGTTTGCGGACGTGTTCGACCCAGTAGTGGGGGGTGCGGATCTCGGGTCCGGCGGTGGTGCCGGTGACCAGGGAGATGAGGGGGGTGGTGGGTTCGTGGAAGGTGATGCCGGTCAGGGCCTGGGCGAAGTCGTCCAGCATGGGGTCCATCAGCGGCGAGTGGAAGGCGTGGCTGACGGTGAGTTTCTTGACGCGGCGGCCTTGTGCGCGCAGTGCCGCCATCACTTCCTCGACGGCGCTCTCGGTGCCGGAGACGACGGTGGCGGTGGGGCCGTTGACGGCGGCGATGGAGATCTGTGCCGGGTCGAGGTGGGCCAGTGCCTCGGTGGTCTCGGCGGGGGTGGCTTCGAGGGCGGCCATCGCCCCGCCCGCGGGCAGGGCGCCCATCAGGCGGCCGCGGGCGGCGACCAGGCGGGCGGCGTCGGGCAGCGACAGGACGCCGGCGATGTGGGCGGCGGAGATCTCGCCGAGCGAGTGGCCCGCCACCGCCGACGGCCGCACCCCGAAGGATTCGGCGAGGCGGTAGAGCGCCACCTCGAAGGCGAAGATGGCGCACTGGGCGAGCGCCGTGTTGTCGAGGGTGTGGTCGGGGTCTTCGAACATGGTGGTGCGCAGGGGGGTGTCGAGCAGGGGGTCGAAGGCCGCGCAGACTTCGTCGAGGGCGGTGGCGAACACGGGGTAGGTGGTGTGGAGTTCGCGGCCCATGCCGGCGCGTTGGGAGCCTTGGCCGGTGAAGACGGCGGCGAGGGTGGTGTCGGTGGTGGTGCCGGTGATGAGGGCGGGGTGGGGGTGGCCGTCGGCGAGGGCGTGCAGGGCGGTGGTGGCGGTTGCGGTGTCGGTGGTGAGGATGACGGCGCGTTCGTCGAAGGCGGTGCGGGTGCGGGCCAGTGCGGCGCCGACCTGGACCGGGTCCAGGTCGCCGTCCTCGGTGGTGAAGGCGGCCAGTCGTCGGGCCTGGCCGCGCAGGCCGGCCGGGCCGTGACCGGAGACCACCCACGGCACCACCGGGGAGGGGAAGGCCTTCACGGCCGACTCCTCCTCGGCGACCTCCGCCGGAGCCTGCTCGGGCCCGGCGGCGAGGACCACGTGGCAGTTGGTGCCGCCCATGCCGAAGGAGCTGACGCCGGCGATCAGCGGGCGGTCCGGCCAGGGGGCGAGTTCCTGCTGGACGGTCAGGTTGAGCTCGTCGAGCGGGATGCGCGGGTTGGGGGTCTCGTAGTTGAGGCTCGGCGGCAGCGTCCGGTGGTAGAGGCTCAGGACGGTCTTGACCAGTCCGGTGACGCCGGCGGCACCCTCCAGGTGGCCGAGGTTGGTCTTGGCGGAGCCGACCGCGAGCGGCGGGCGCGCGGGGCCCTCGGCGAGGACGGCGCCGAGCGCGGCGGCCTCGATCGGGTCGCCGACCGGGGTGCCGGTGCCGTGCAGTTCGACGTACGCGACCTGGTCGGTGCCGACGCCGGCGCGCTCGTAGGCGGCCCGGAGCACCTCGCGCTGGGCCTGCTCGCTCGGGGTGGTCATGCTGGCGCCGCCGCCGTTGTTGACGGCGCTGCCGAGGATGACGGCGTAGACCCGGTCGCCGTCGGCGACGGCCCGGGAGAGCGGCTTGAGCAGGACGGCGGCGCCGCCCTCGCCGCGGACGTAGCCGTTGGCGCGGGCGTCGAAGGTGTAGCAGCGGCCGTCGGGGGAGAGACCGCCCCAGCGGCTGGAGATGACTGAACTCTCGGGCAGCAGGGCCAGGTTGACGCCCGCCGCGATCGCCAGCTCGGACTCGCCGCGGAGCAGGCTCTCGGCGGCGAGGTGGACGGCGACCAGGGAGGAGGACTGCCCGGAGTCGACGACCAGGCTCGGTCCGTGCACGCCGAGGAAGTGCGACAGCCGGTTGGCGATCACGCCCCGGTGGATGCCGGTGATGGTGTGCTGGGTGCTGTCGGCCGCGCCGTCGCCGTAGGCGAGCCGGGCGTAGTCGTCCCAGATCGAGCCGGCGAAGACGCCGACCCGGCTGCCCCGGACGTCCTCGGGCACGATGCCCGCGTCCTCCAGGACCTCCCAGCCGAGTTCCAGCGCCAGGCGCTGCTGGGGGTCCATCCGGGCGGCCTCGTTGGGCGAGACGCGGAAGAAGCCGGCGTCGAAGCGGTCGACGTCGTCGAGGAACGATCCCCAGCCCGGGACGGTGGCACCGGGCTCGGCGCCCCACCGGCCCTCGGGGACCTCGGTGACGACATTCCCGCCATTTCTGAGGAGCTCCCAGAACGGGCCCGGTCCTGCGGTCCGGGCGAACCGGCAGGAAATTCCGATGACGGCAACGGCTTCGCCATGGCCGAGGGCGGCGACACTGGAAACGCTCACAAACTTCCCCTCCCTGACAGCGCGACGTCAACGATGTTCGTTCGCATGGGCTGCGTTTCACAACCCCCTAAAGGTCGGACCGGCGGTTCGCGGCACCCCCCTTGCCGGTCACCCCTATTCCGGGGCCACCCCCTTATGAATTCGACCCGCACAATTACCGGTAGCCTATTTTTCCGCTACGGGTCTAGCGTTGCCCGCACAACTGGCGGGATCCTTGCGAAACCCGGGACCCCGCGGCTTGAATCAGGAGACAATTCATGTCAGGACTCACGCGTCGAAAGTGGCTCACCGGTATGGGAGCCGCAGGTGTGGGCATCGCCGTCGCCCCCGCCCTCACCCCCGGTGTCGCCGCCGCCGACGGCACCGGCACCACCACCGCGGACAGCGCGGCCCTCCCGGGCCTGAACGCGATCACGCCGACCGACCCCCGGTACCAGGACCTCCAGCTGCGCGGCTACAACCGCCGGACGCTCTCCAACCCGGAGACCATCTACCTGGTGTCCAACACCCAGCAGGTGGTGCGGGCGGTGAACGCGGCGGTCGCCGCGGGCAAGAAGATCTCGGTCCGCTCCGGCGGCCACGCCCTGGACGGCGTCGTGGACAACGCCGACACCAAGGCGATCATCGACTTCAGCGAGATGCGGGCGGTGCAGTTCGACCCGCAGAAGAACGCCTTCATGGTCGAGCCGGGCGCCACCCTGGGCCAGATCTACCGGCACCTGGACTACGGCTGGGGCGTCACCCTGCCGGGCGGCCTCTGCCCGAGCGTCGGCGCCGGCGGCCACGTCATCGGCAGCGGCTTCGGTGCGATATCCCGCCAGTACGGCCTGATCTCCGACCACCTCCACGCGATCGAGGTCGTGGTGGTCGGGGCGAACGGCGCGGCCCGCTCGGTGGTCGCCACCCGGGACGCCGCCGACCCCAACCGCGACCTGTACTGGGCGCACACCGGCTCCGGCGGCGGCAGCTTCGGCGTCGTCACCCGGTTCTGGTTCCGCTCCCCGAACGCGACGGGCACCAACCCGGCGCTGCTGCTGCCGAAGGCGCCGTCCGCGGTCCAGAAGGCGACCGTCCTGTGGCAGTGGTCGGACATCACCCAGGACGCGGCGATCCAGATCAACCGCAACTTCGGCGGCTACCTGGAGCAGAACAGCGCGCCCGGCTCGCCGTCCAACGCCCTGCACCTGGTGATGAACATCCCGCGGATCGAGGCGGGCGTGGTGGTCGCGCTCGGCCAGGTCGACCCGTCCGTCCCGGGCAACTCGCAGCTGCTCGACAACTGGATCTCCGCCGTCACCAACGGCGTCCCCGGCCCCGCGCCGGCCGTCATCAAGACCGGCACGCTGCCCTGGCTGACCACCTCGATCAACGTGCCGGACTCGGCGGTCGCCTCCGGGTACAACGGCCCGCCGAGGTGGAAGAGCAACGTCTCGGTGCACAAGAAGCGGTTCACCGACGCCCAGGTGGTCAAGGCCTACGCCCACCAGTCCCGCCCGGGCTACAACAACAAGGCCTCCGGTTTCGCCCAGACCTCCTACGGCGGCCAGATCAACGCCGTGCCGGTCGACGCGACCTCCTCGCCGCACCGCGACGCGATCCTGCTCGCGGCCGTCTCGACCGTCTGGGACGACCCGGCGAAGGACACCGACAACCTGACCTGGGCCCGGGAGCTGTTCCAGGACCTGTACGCGGAGACGGGCGGCGTGCCGGTGCTCAACACCAGCACCGACGGCCTCCCGGTCAACTGGCCGAACCTCGACCTGGTCGGCCCGCCGTGGAACACCTCGGGCGTCTCGGTGCACGAGCTCTACCACGGGTCGAACTACCCGCGGCTCCAGCAGGTCAAGGCCAAGTGGGACCCGCTGAACGTCTTCCGCCACCCGCTCTCGGTGCAGCTCCCCTGATCCGGGGGAGTAGGGGAGTAGGGGAGTGAGGCGGTAGGGGAACGCGGGGCGGGGTCCGGATCCACCGGGCCCCGCCCCTTCCCGTTCCCGCGCCCCGTCCTGCTGGTGCCGGGCCTGCCGCTCAGCGGGCGCCGGGCCGCCAGCTCCGGATCACGTCGAGCACCTGCGGGGCCTGGTCGGTGAGGTAGAAGTGCCCGCCGGGGAAGGTGTGCAGCTCGAACCGGCCCGAGGTGTGGTCGGCCCAGGCCGCCGCCTCCCGCGGGGAGACCTTGGGGTCGGACGCGCCGGTGAGGACGACGACCGGGCAGCTCAGCTGGGGGCCGCCGGCGTAGCGGTAGGTCTCCGCCGCCCGGTAGTCGCCGCGGACCGCGGGGAGGACCATCCCGGCGATGTCCGGGTCCTGGAGGAGGGCGGCGTCGCTGCCGCCGAGGGAGACGATCTCGGCGATGATCCCGGCGTCGTCCCGCAGGTGCACGGACTCGGCCCGCGGCGTGCTGGGGGCCCGCCGGCCGGAGGCGAAGAACACCTCGGGGACGACGCCGCGCGCCTCCAGGCCGCGGGCCAGCTCGAAGCCGACGGTGGCGCCCAGGCTGTGCCCGAAGAGGGCCAGCGGCTTGTCCGCGAGCCCCGCGACCAGGCCGACCAGTTCGTCGACGAGCTCGGCGACGGAGCCGCGGCAGGGCTCCAGCCGGCGCTCCTGGCGGCCCGGGTACTGGACGGCCACCACCTCCAGGTCGGGGGCCAGCGCCTTCGCCATCGGGAAGAACCAGCTCGCGGAGCCGCCGGCGTGCGGCAGGCAGACCAGTCGGGCCCCGGCGTCCCGCGCTTCGTGGAACCGGCGCAGCCACAGCTCGGCGGCATCGGCATCGGCAGTCATAGGCATGACAGCAGTATCCCTACGCACCGTCCGGGTCGACAGCCCCTAAAGGACGACCCCCCTAGGGTGCGAAATGTCGGACATCGAGAAAGCCGGGGCGGATGGCCCGGTTTTCCCCCCGGCGGCCCCCGGCTGACGGCTTCCCGGAGTACCGTCCGAGCGGTGCTCCAGCAGGGCTCTAGCAGGGCTCCAGCGCTCGCCGGGCCTTCGGCGGGCGGTGCGAACGGCGACCCCCGGGTGTTCTGTCCGGGATAACCGCAAACTCCGTGTCATGGTTTGCAGAGATTTAACACCGGCGCCATGGTCAGCAATACCGCAGGTCAGGTGAGGTGCAGCTACGCTCCGGGGCGGCATGATCACGCATCGCGTCTTTCGTGAACGGCGTCAACGTTCGATACTCTACGTAGCACGGGGGATAACGCCCGGTGGCCCTGGTCTTCCATTCTTACGGAGTGCCATTGTTGTCGCCGCAGTCAAAGAAGCATTCATTAACGGAACGCCATATTCAACTTTCTGCGACGCTGGACGCCCTCCAGCGGAGCATTGACAACCACAACTGCTCGATCGTCAAAGTGGAGGGGGCTCCCGGCTGCGGGAAGACCGCCTTCCTCGAAGCCGTCATCGACGAGAGCGCCGAGCGCCACGCCACGGTGCTGAGCGCCACCTGCTCGGAGGGCGAGCAGGACCTGGACTTCGTGGTGATCCGCCACCTGCTGCAGAACTGCGGGCAGCTGAGCCAGGCCGAACGGGCGGCCCGCCGGATCGAGGAGAACACCCTCGTCGCGATGTCGTCCGAGAGCTCCACCGTCACCCGGGCCCTGGCCATCCCGATCCACGACGACACGCTGACCATGCTCCAGGCGATCGCCGAGCGTGGCCCGCTGGTCATCGTGCTGGACGACATCCAGTACATGGACCCGTCCTCGGCCAAGTGCCTGATGTACGCGGTCCGCAGGCTGCGCAACCTCCCGGTGGTGCTCGTCGCCTCCGAGACCTGCCCCGCGGGCCGGCTGACGCCGTTCCCGCACGACTTCATCCTGCAGACCGACCACCGCGACCTCGTCCTCGACCCGCTGTCCGTCCAGGGCATCGCCGAGATGGTCCGCAGCCGCAGCACCACCGCCGGCGCGCCCGGGGGCGTCGGCGCGGAGGCCGAGGTGATGGCGACCGCCCGGGAGTGCTACGCGCTGACCGGCGGGAACCCGCTGCTGGTCGGCGTCCGGCTCTCGCGGTCCGCCGCCCACCTCTTCGACAGGTCGGTCTTCCGCCTGCTGGAGCGGGCCCCGGCCCCCGTCCTCGACGTGGCCTGCGGGCTCGCCGTGCTCGGGGACGAGTACACCCCGGAGATCCTGGCCCGGCTGCTCGAACTCGAGGCCGGCGAGGTGGAACGGTGCGTCTCCGCGCTGACCCGGGCCGGCCTGGTGGCCGACGGCGCCTTCCGCCACCCGGCGGTGCGGGCCGCCGTCCTCACCGAGACGGACCCCACCCGCCGGGCCGAACTGCACCGGCGCACCGCCCAGCTGCTGCTGGACGTCGGCGCCACCGCCCGGCTGCTGGCCGAGCACCTGCTCACCGCGCAGGGCAAGTGCCCCGACTGGGGCGTCCAGGTCCTGCACAACGTCGCGCTCCGGGCCTCGGCCGAGGGCGACCCGACGTTCGCCGAGAGCTGCCTGGAACTGGCCAGCACCGACGAACGGCAGTACGGCCACACCAAGGCGATGCTGCTGGAACTCTCCTGGCGGCGCGACCCCACCGCGGCCGACGAGCACGTCCCCGGCCTGTTCGACGCCTTCGCCCGCGGCCAGCTCACCGTCAACGACGCGGTGATCCTGATCCGGCACCTGCTCTGGCACGGCCGGGTGGTGGAGGCCGAACAGGTCATCGCCAAGCTCGACCGGGCCGCCGACTTCCAACAGGCGGCCGGCCCCGTCCGCGACCTCACGGTGTGGCTCGCCCACGCCTACCCGCCGATGGCCGCCCTGGCCCCGGCCCCGGCCCGGCCGGCCGTCGACCCCTCCGGCACCGACCCCTACTCGACCGCGACCACCGTGCTCTCCGCGGTGCTCACCAACCAGCCCGACAGCCAGGTCATCCCCAGCGCCCAGCACATCCTGCGCAGTCGGGACAGCTACGAACTCAACTTCATCTCCTCCCAGGCCGCCCTGCTCACCCTCGTCTTCACCGACCAGCTGGCCGAGGCCGCCAGGCGCTGCGACCAGCTGATCGCCGACTCCAAGCGGCTCAAGGCACCCACCTGGCAGGCCGTCCTGACCGGGATCAAGGCGGAGATCTGCCGCCGCACCGGAGCGACCGAACAGGCCGTGCAGTACGCCGAGTCGGCCCTGGCCCAGCTCTCCGAACAGAGCTGGGGCGTGCCGATCGGCCAACCGCTGTCCTGCCTGCTGCTCGCCTACACCACGTTGGGCCGCCGGGCCGAGGCCGCCCGGCTGATGGACCGGGTGATCCCGCCGGCCATCATGAAGAGCGCCCAGGGCCTGATCTACCGCTACGCCTGCGGCCAGTACTACCTGCTGGCCGACTCCCCGTACGCGGCGCTCCAGGTCTTCACCATCTGCGGCGAGCTGACCCAGGCCTGGAGCCTGGACATGCCCACCGTCGTGCCCTGGCGCAGCGGGGCCGCCGAGGCGCTGCTGCGGCTCGGCCACCAGCAGAAGGCGGAGGAGCTCCTCCGGGAGGAGCTGGCCCTGGTCGACGAGCGCTACCCGCGGGCCAGGGGCGTCGCCCTGCGGCACCTCGGGGCGACCGTCACCGACACCGAGGAGGGCGTCCGCCACCTCCAGGCCGCCGTCCGGCTCCTCACCCGGGTCGGCGACCAGCAGGAACTGGCGGCGGCCCGGGCCGGCCTCGCCGACCGGGGCGCCCGGTCGCGCCGGGACCAGCAGCCCGAGCACCGCCCCGGCGGCGGGACCGCCGCCGGCACGGGGGCGGGGGCCGAGACCGGGCACGAGAAGCTCAGCGGGGCCGAGCACCGGGTCGCCGTCCTCGCGGCGGGCGGCCACACCAACCGGGAGATCGCCGAACTGCTGTCCATCACACCCAGCACGGTGGAACAGCACCTCACCCGGGTATTCCGCAAACTCCTGGTGAAACGTCGGGAAGACCTCCCGCAGGAACTGGGCACGGCCGACAGCCAACGGGCGATACTCGGCCGCATCGACCTGAGCGCGTGAACCCGGCGAAGCCGCGGACCCCCTACTTTCCCGACGGAAAGTAGGGGGTTTCCCGTGTGACCCCGCAGACCTATCGTCTGCTGTCAGTCGAGCGTCCATTCGATCACCGGTCGTCCGTCACCGGTCGTCGACCGCCGACCGTCGATCACCGGACATTGATGCCCGCGAGGCGACAGTTCCGAAACCCCCGTCAGACATTCCCGATGGTTCTCGATGGTTCCGATGGTTCCGAGAGCGGAAAAGGCCACCATGCAGCCCGGTTCCCAGCGTCTCCCCTCCTTGACGGGAATGCGATTCGTCGCCGCATTCATCGTCTTCGCCTTCCACGTCATCTACGAGCTCCCCTTCAAGGACGCCGAATTCGCCACCCATTACAGCCGGGTGTTCGGCCAGGGCGGCTGGACGGGCGTGGCGTTCTTCTTCGTGCTGAGCGGCTTCGTCCTGGCCTGGTCGGCGCGGGACGAGGACACCGTCACCGCCTTCTGGCGCCGCCGCCTGGCCAAGGTGTTCCCCAACCACCTGCTGACCTACGCCGCCGCCGCGGGGCTGCTCGTGCTCTCCGGCCTCGCCGTCGGCGGGTGGCGCGCGGTGCCCGGGCTGTTCCTGATCCAGTCCTGGTTCCCGCAGGCCGACATCGAGACCAGCGCCAACCCGGTCGCCTGGTCGCTCTCCTGCGAGCTGTTCTTCTACCTGGCCTTCCCCTGGCTGCTGCGCCTGGTCAGGAAGATCCCGGCGAAGTGGCTGTGGGCCTCGGCGGCGGTCGTCGCCGGACTGGTCTGGTGCGTCCCGCTGATCGGCCGGCTGCTGCTGCACGACCGCCCGCCGGCCCCCTGGGCGCCGTCCGTCTCGACCTACGAGTTCTGGTTCGTCTACGTCTTCCCGCCGACCCGGATGCTCGAGTTCGTGCTCGGCATCCTGATGGCGCGGATCGTCCTGGCCGGCAAGTGGATCCGGATCCCGCTGCCCGCCGCGCTGGCCCTGGTCGTCCTCGCCTACGCGCTCGCCCCGGAGGCCTCCTACATCTACCAGGTGGTCGCCGTCACCGTGGTCCCGCTGGCCCTGCTGGTGCCGGCCGCGGCCGCCGCCGACATCGACGGCAGGTGGTCGCCGACCCGCGGCAAGGTGTTCGTCTGGCTGGGCACCGTCTCCTTCGCCTTCTACCTGTGGCACCGGCTGGTCCTCATCTACGGCCACCGCCTGCTCGGCGTCGGCAGGACCTGGGACACCCCGGCCGTCCTCGGCCTGAGCGTGCTCGCCCTCGGCGTGGTCCTGCTGCTCGCCTGGCTGACCCACGCCTTCGTCGAACAGCCCGCCGACCGCCGCTGGCGCTCCGGCCGCCCCGCGGCCCCGAAGGCCCCCGCCGTCGCCCCGGCGGAGCAGCCCTCGGTCAGCGCGAGCTGAGCGCCGCGCCCTCCGGCGCACGACGGAGCCGGTGACGGGAAGACCCCGCCACCGGCTCCGTCGCGCGTCAGGCGTCCGCGCGTCAGGCGTCCTTGAGTCAGGCGTCCTTGAGCCCCGGGAAGTCCTCCTCCCAGAACTCGCGGTCGCCGCGGGCCGGGACGGCGGCGGGCTCCGCCGAGGTGGCGTGCCGGGCCTCCTCCAGGTGGCGCAGCTCGATGCGGCGGATCTTGCCGGAGATGGTCTTCGGCAGGTCGGCGAACTCCAGCCGGCGGATCCGCTTGTACGGGGCGAGCCGCTGGCGGGTGAAGGCCAGGACGGACTGCGCGGTCGCGGCGTCCGGCTCGTGCCCGGGCGCCAGGACGACGTACGCCTTCGGCACGGACAGCCGCAGCGGGTCGGGGGAGGGGACGACCGCGGCCTCGGCCACCGCCGGGTGCTCGATCAGCACGCTCTCCAGCTCGAACGGGGAGAGCCGGTAGTCGCTGCTCTTGAACACGTCGTCGGCCCGGCCGACGAAGGTGTAGTAGCCGTCCGCGTCGCGCTGGGCGACGTCGCCGGTGTGGTAGCGGCCGCCGGCCGTGGACTCGGCGTGCCGTTCGGGGTCGTCCTGGTAGCCCGACATCAGCCCGAGCGGCGCGGACGCCAGGGGCAGGCAGAGTTCGCCGTCGACGCCGGTGCCGGTGACCTCCTCGCCGGTGACCGGGTCGACGAGGACGACGTCGTAGCCGGGCAGCGGGCGGCCCATCGAGCCGGGCTTGACCGGCAGGCCGGGCGTGTTGCCGATCTGCGCGGTGGTCTCGGTCTGGCCGTAGCCGTCGCGCAGCGCGACGCCCCAGGCCCGTTCGATCCGCTCGACCACCTCGGGGTTGAGCGGCTCGCCCGCGCCGACGAGTTCGCGCAGCGGCGGCCGCCACCGCTCCAGGTCCTCCAGCAGCAGCATCCGCCACACGGTGGGCGGCGCGCAGAACGAGGTGACCCGGTGGCGGACCAGCGCGTCCAGCAGCGGGCGGGCCGAGAAGCGCGGCTGGTTGACGACCAGGATCTCCGCACCGGCGTTCCACGGGGCGAAGAAGTTGCTCCACGCGTGCTTGGCCCAGCCCGGCGAGGAGACGTTCAGGTGGACGTCGCCCGGCCGCAGCCCGATCCAGTACATCGTCGACAGGTGGCCGACCGGGTACGAGCGGTGGGTGTGCTGCACCAGCTTGGGGCGGCTGGTGGTGCCGGAGGTGAAGTACAGCAGCAGCGGGTCCTCGGCCCGGGTCGGCCCGTCCGGGGCGAAGCCGCCGGCGTACTCGGCCGCGTCCGCGTAGTCGACCCAGCCCGGGACGGGCCCGCCGACCGCGATCCTGGTCCAGTCGCCGTCCTGCCCGGCGAAGCCGCCGGTCAGCGCGGACTCGGCGACCACGTGCCGCACCCGGCCCCGGGACAGCCGGTCGGCGAGGTCGTCCGCCGTCAGCAGGGTGCTCGCCGGGATGACCACCGCGCCCAGCTTGATCGCGGCCAGCATCACCTCCCACAGCGCCACCTGGTTGCCCAGCAGCAGCAGGATCCGGTCGCCGCGCGCCACCCCCCGGGCGCGCAGCCAGCCGGCCGTGCGGTCGGAGCGGGCGCTCAGCTCGGCGAAGCTCAGCGCGCTCTCGCCCAGCGGCGTGCCGTCCGCGTCCAGGTCGACCACCCGCAGGGCGACCGCCTCGTTGCCCGCCGCCTCGACGTCGAACCAGTCCAGCGCCCAGTTGAAGTGCTCGCCGCCGGGGCGCGGGAACGCCCGCGCCGCCTCCAGGTCGCCGCGTGCCGCCAGCAGGTGGTCCCGCGCGGCGCGGAAGTCGTGGTGCGCGGCGGAGCCCGGGCCCGAATCCGAGTCCGAGTCCCGTCGAGCGGCCGTGTCCGGTGCCATCCGTCTGTCCGTCCCTGCCTCGTCGACCCCGGCCGCCGCCTCGTTGCCCGGCCGCGGGCATACCGGCACGCTGCCATTCGGCTGATCAACGGTCAAGGGTGACACCATGGCTGACCTGGCCGGGGGCGAGGGCGGGGGCGGGCGGAAATCCGGTACCGGCCGCGCCGGGTCGGCCGTTAGGATCACTGGCACCTCCCGGGCGTGAGCGCAGAGGCAGACGCGCCGCTATGGCATGGCGGATCACGCCGGTTCGAATCCGGCCCCCGGGAGGCCCCACGGCACGGGCCCCGCGGCGCAGTGACGGACCCGCCGCCCTGCGCGTGCGGAACACGCCGGTACGCATCCGGCCGGGCCCGTCCCCGTACCGCGATCCCCGGAGGACCGTCCGATGAGCCCGTCCGCGTCGAGCCCGTCCGTGTCGAGCCCGTCCGCGTCGAGCGCCGGGGCGCAGGGCCCGGGAGTCCCGGACGAGGCCGAACTCGCGGCGTTCGAGCGGACGCTGGGCCGGCTGCGGCTGCTGCCCGCCGACCACCCGCTGCGGCTGCGCGCCGAGCGCGGCGCCGAGTCCTTCGCCCGCGACGGCCGGCAGGCCCGCCGCCGCGGCCGCCGCGCCGACCGGGCCGAGGCCGACGCCGCGCTGGTCGCCACCACCGCCACCGGTGGCGCAGACCGCCGCGAGGACGCCCCGCTGCCCACCGCCGAGCGGCCCGCCCCGGTCGGCGAACTCGCCCGCCCGCAGCGCTGCTACGTCTGCAAGCAGCTCTACCGGCAGCTCGACGGCTTCTACCACCGGCTCTGCCCCGGCTGCGCCGAGGACAACACCGCCCGCCGGGCGCTCAGCACCGACCTGGCCGGACGGCGGGTGCTGCTCACCGGCGGCCGCGTCAAGATCGGCTTCCAACTGGCCCTGATGATGCTCCGCGACGGCGCCGAGCTGATCGTCACCAGCCGCTTCCCGCACGACACCCTGCGCCGCTTCCGCGCCGCCGAGGGCAGCGCCCGCTGGCTGGACCGGCTCCGGATCGTCGGCATCGACCTGCGCGACCCGCGCCAGGTCCTCGGCCTGTGCGAGCAACTGCGCGCAGAGGGAAGGCCGTTGGACATCCTGGTGAACAACGCCGCACAGACCCTGCGCCGCCCGCCCGAGTCGTACGCGCTGCTGGCGGCGGGCGAACGGGCCGCGCTGCCCGACCCCGACGCGCTGCCCGCGCAGGTCGGCCACGCGCCCGGCTTCCGCCCGGTGCCCGCGCTCACCGCCGCCTGGCCCGCCACCGAACTCGCCGTCACCGCCGCCGAACCAGCCGTCGCCGACGGCCCGTCGGTGCCCGCCGAGCTAGGTCGCCGCGCCGTCGACGAGGCCGGGCTGCTGCCCGACACCGCACCGCGCAACTCCTGGTCGGCGACGCTCGGCGGACTCGACCCGGCCGAGGTGCTGGAGACCCAGCTGGTCAACGCGCTCGCCCCCGCGCTGCTCTGCGACCGGCTGCT
The DNA here is from genome assembly GCF_055562955.1 of Kitasatospora sp. NPDC015121. Taxonomy (NCBI): domain Bacteria; kingdom Bacillati; phylum Actinomycetota; class Actinomycetes; order Kitasatosporales; family Streptomycetaceae; genus Kitasatospora; species Kitasatospora sp. NPDC015121. The sequence continues at coordinate 304,609 of NZ_JBVHEH010000010.1, read as the reverse complement.
CCCGCTGCTGGAGGCCTCCCCGCACCCCGCCCGCTACATCGTCAACGTCACGGCGGTGGAAGGCCGTTTCGCCGTCCGCAACAAGACGCCCGGCCACCCGCACACCAACATGGCCAAGGCCGCGCTCAACATGCTCACCCGCACCAGCGCCGCCGAACTCGCCGAGCGCGGCGTCTACATGTGCGCGGTCGACACCGGCTGGATCACCGACGAGAACCCGGCCCCGAAGAAGTCCCGCCTGGCCGAGCACGGCTTCCGCACCCCGCTGGACGTCGTCGACGGCGCCGCCCGGGTCTACGACCCGATCGTCCGCGGCGAGGCCGGCGAGCCGTTCGTGGGCGTCTTCCTGAAGGACTACCGGGTGGCGCAATGGTGAGAGCGCGACCCGCTCGGCCTCCGGGCCGGGCAGGCCGCTGCCGAACTCGGCGCCGCCGGAGCGGGTCAGCGCGCGGACATCCGCAGCGCGCCGTCCATCCGGATGGTCTCGCCGTTCAGGTAGTCGTGGTCGGCGATCATGGCGACCAGCTTGGCGTACTCCTCCGGCCGGGCCAGGCGCTGCGGGAAGGTCACGGTCGCGGCCAGGCCGGAGCGGACCTCCTCGGAGAAGCCCGCCATCATCGGGGTGTCGACGATGCCGGGCGCGATGGTGACCACCCGGATGCCGTACTGCGCCAGGTCGCGCGCCGCCGTGATCGTCATCCCCGCCACGCCCGCCTTGGACGCCGCGTACGCGATCTGCCCGACCTGGCCCTCGAAGGCCGCGATGGACGCGGTGTTGACGACCAGCCCGCGCTGCCCCGCCTCGTCCGGCTCCTGCGCGGACATCGCCTCGGCGGCCAGCCGCAGCACGTTGAAGGTGCCGACCAGGTTCACGTTCAGCACGCCGCGGAACAGGTCCAGGTCGTGCGCGCCGCGCCGGCCGACCACCCGGGCGGACGGCGCGATGCCCGCGCAGCTGACCGCCAGCCGCAGCGGGCGGCCGTCGGCCGCGATCCGGGCCAGCGCGTCGCGGACCGGCTGCTCCTCGGTGACGTCCGCCCCGAGCAGGACGACGCCCTCGGGCCCGGCCGGGGCGGACTCCACGGCCTTGGGCAGGTCGAGGCCGTAGACGGTGGCGCCGAGCGAGGCCAGGTGGGCGGCGGTGGCTGCGCCGAGGCCGGAGGCGGCGCCGGTGACCAGGGCGGCGGTGCCGGACAGCTGCATGGTGGAACGTCCTTTCCGAGAGGGTGGATCGGCTTCGTCGGAACGTCGGCCGGGACCCCGGCGGGGCCCCGGCCGACGCCTCAGCGGGTGGCGAACTGGCGGCTGATCACCAGGCGCTGGATCTGGTTGGTGCCCTCGAAGATCTGCATGATCTTCGCCTCGCGCATGTACCGCTCGACCGGGAAGTCCCGGGTGTAGCCGTAGCCGCCGAGCACCTGCACCGCGTCCGTGGTGACCTTCATCGCGGCGTCGGTGGCGACCAGCTTCGCCACGCTCGCCTGCCGGCTGAACGGGCGGCCCAGGTCGCGGCGGCGGGCCGCGTCCAGGTAGGTGGCGCGGGCCGAGTCGACGGCGGCGGCCATGTCGGCGAGCAGGAAGCCCAGGCCCTGGTGGTCGACGATCCGGCGGCCGAAGGTGGTGCGCTCGTTGGCGTAGGCGACGGCGTGGTCCAGCGCGGCCTGGGCCAGGCCGGTGGCGCACGCCGCGATGCCGAGCCGGCCCGAGTCGAGCGCGGAGAACGCGATCGGCAGGCCCTGGCCCTCCGCGCCGATCAGCCGGTCGCGCTCCAGCAGCGCGCCGTCCCAGTACGCGGCGGTGGTCGGCACCGCGTTCAGCCCCATCTTCTCCTCCGGCGGCCCGAAGGTCAGGCCCTCGACCCGCCCCGGCGCCAGGAAGCACGACACGCCGTGCGGGCCGGGCGCCGTCCGGGCGAACAGCGCGTAGAAGTCGGCCTTGCCGCCGTGGGTGATCCACGCCTTGGTGCCGGTGATCCGGTACCCCTGCTCGACCGGCTCGGCCCGGCAGCTCAGCGCCGCCGCGTCCGACCCCGCCTGCGGCTCGGACAGGCTGTAGCCGCCGACCAGCTGCCCGGCCAGCATTTGGGGCAGCCAGCGCTCCTGCTGCTCCGGCGTGCCGTACGCGGTCAGCGGGTGGCACGCCAGGGTGTGCACGCTCGTGGCCACCGCGACGGCCGCCCAGCGGGACGCCAGCTCCTCCAGCACCTGCAGGTACACCTCGTACGGCTGCCCGCCGCCGCCGAACTCCTCCGGGTACGGCAGGCCCAGCAGCCCCGCCTGCCCGAGCAGCGCGAACAGCCCCTCCGGGTAGCGCTCCTCCTTCTCGTGGGAGGCGACCTTGGTCGCGAGCTCCCGGTCGGCGAGATCGCGGGTCAACGCGATCAGGTCGGCGGCTTCCTCGGTGGGCAGCAAGCGATCCACGGCCATGTTCCGGCTCCAAAGCGGTACGCAAAGCGGTACGTCAGTACCGCTCAGCGTAGCGCAGGGCGGCGCGACTCGGACATCCTTTCGGTGGCGGACGTCCGCCTTCCGGTGACGGGCGCGGTGGCGGGCGGGGGTCGGTGGGCGGTGGCGGGTGCGGTGGCGGGCGGGGGCCGGTGCGGGGCCGGTGCGGTGGGGGTGACTGTCATACTGGCCGGGTGATCGACAGCGCAGCCGAGACCCGGCCCACCGGACGGGGCGCCGCCCGCCGCAGCGCGCTCTTCGAGGAACTGGTGGCACTGTTCGTCGCGGAGGGCTTCGCCCACTTCACGCTGGACGACCTGGCCGCCCGCCTGCACTGCTCCAAGCGCACGCTGTACGGGCTGGCCGGCTCCAAAGAGCAGCTCGTGCGCGCGGCCGTGGTGCACTTCTTCCGGGAGGCGACCGCCCGGGTGGGCGCGGCGCTGGCCGCCGAGACCGACCCGGCCGCCCGGCTGGCCGCCTACCTGCGCGCCGTCTCCGCCGAACTCGCCCCCGGCTCGGCCCGGTTCTTCGACGACCTGGCGGCGTTCGAACCCGCCGCCGAGGTCTACGGCCGCAACACCCGGGCCGCCGCCCGCCAGATCCAGCAACTGATCGACGACGGGGTGGCGGCGGGGGCCTTCCGCGAGACCCACGTGGCCTTCGCGGCGGACGTGATCAGCTCGGTGATGGTGCGCATCCAGCAGCGCCAGGTCGCCGAGGCCACCGGCCTGGCCGACGCGGAGGCGTACGGGCACCTGGCGGAACTGCTGCTGCACGGCCTGCTGCGCTGAGGTCCGCCGTCCGAAGACTGCTGCGCCGGGGCCTGCTGCGGTCGGCGCGGTCTTCGGGTCAGCCCTCCGAAGTGGGGGAGGCCTCCGGTTCGTCCTCTCCGGCGCCGTCGCAGAGCGGGCAGCGGCCGTTCTCGCGGACCTTGCCGCACTCCTCGCAGACCAGGTGCAGGAAGCAGGCGGGCTCGCCGCCCGCAGGCTCGGTGGGTTCCATGCCGTCCAGTGTGCCGCGCCGGACCGTCGACCAGGTAGGGGACCGCCATCCGGTCGTTCAGCCGGAGGATCCGCCTTTCGGATAGTCCGACCTGCGCCTAGTCCGACTTATGTCGGCCGCACGGGTTCTTGGCGCGCGGCGACGGTGCGCCGGGGCGCCGTCACCTGCGAGGACGGTTGATCCTGCCGGAAGTTGACGACGACGGTGGGAGGTGGCTGGACGGTGAGCATCGGTCGGCGCGGTTGGTGGCGCATCGGCATCGCGACAGCGTTGTGCATGGCCGGGACCGGAACGGCGGCGGTGGCGTCCGGAGTGGCACCGCTGGGCGGACGCCCGGCGGTCAGCGCGGACGAGCAGCGGGCCCCGAACAGCGAGGACGGCCTCCAGGTGGTGAACGTCTCGGTGGACCGCACCAAGGTGCGCGGCCTCACCGTGGTGCGCGCCCTGATCGCCAACCTCGGCCCCAACGAGGTCAGTCAGCACTTCATCACCACGGTGCGGCTGCCCAAGCACGTCACGGTGGAGGGCAAGGTCTTCCCCGACAGCTGCCAGTACGACGACCAGCGACGGGAGTTGAGCTGCGACTTCCGCAAGGGCCTCTCGCTGCGCCGGACCGCGACGGTGCTGCTCCCGCTGCGGATCGCCGACGACGTCCAGGCGGGTGAGCGGCTGTCCGGCGGCGTGGTCTCCGTACAGGACCCGGACCGCCCCACCCGGTCCGTCCCGATTCGGGCCTACACCATCGACGTCGAGTAGTCGATTAGTCGATGACCGGCAACCTCTCTCCCCACCAGGGCAGTTGCGCCGTCCGGTCGACGCTCCTGCCGCTTCTCCCGCCCCTTCCCAGCCCGCCGATCGGAGCTCCGTGTCCCTGCCCCGCCGCGTAGCGCTGCTGTCGCTGCTGCTCGTCGCACCGCTGCTGCCGGCCGTGCCGGCCGCCGCCGCGCCGCAGATCCAGCAGCGCAGCCTCACCCCGACCAGCGCCCTGCCGGACACGCCCGTCGCGGCGACGCTCTCGGTCGGCTCGCTGACGACCTGCATCACCGTCGACGAACTCGGCGTCGGCGTCCGGGACGCCAACCAGCAGAACCTGGACTTCCCCGGCTCGGCCGGGCGCACCCGGATCTGCCCCGGCGGCTACACCCTGACCACCGCGACCCGCAGCTTCCCCGCCGGGACGTACACCGAGTTCGGCTTCTACCGGATCGGCTCCACGTACTACAACCTGCCGAGCAAGACCCTGACCGTCGCCGCGCCCACCGTCCGCCAGCTCGCGCTGCTGCCGACCAAGGCCGTCGCCGAGACCCAGGTGACCGGCACCCTCGCGGTCAGCGCCACCTCCTGCCTGACGGTCGACGAGGTCGGCATCGCCGTCCGGGACGCCGACCAGCAGAACCTGGACTTCCCCGGCACCGCGACCAACGTCCAGCTCTGCCCGCAGGGCTACGTGCTGACCACCGGGTCCCGGAGCTTCGCCGAGGGCACGTACACCGAGTTCGGCTGGTACCGGATCGGCAGCGAGTACCACAACCTGCCCAGCAAGACCCTGACCGTCACCAAGTCCGTCACCCCGCCCGTCCCGCCGATCCCGGCCGGGCAGCTGGTCTTCGACGAGAACTTCAGCAACCCGCCGCTGCTCGGCACCACCTGGGAGGACGACCGCACCAGCGCGTACCGGTACGGCAACCACAACCCGGACGACGACAAGCTCGACTGGCTGCAGCCCGGCGCGCTGAGCACCGGGAACGGCGCCAACACCTTCACCGCCACGCCCGGCGCCAACCGCCTGGAGAACGGCAAGCAGTCCTGGGACACCGGCCTGCTCACCACCGAGTACACCCAGCAGGGCTTCCAGGTCCGCCCCGGCGACTACGCGGAGGTCCGGCTGCAGCTGCCCAGCGGCTACGGCGCCTGGCCCGCGCTGTGGACCTGGAAGGACGGCGGCAACGAGATCGACTCCTTCGAGTACCACCCCGACAACCCGAACCTGCTGGAACTCTCCAACCGCATCAACAGCGCCGGCACCTACTACACCGACGCGGACGCCATCTACCCCGGCGCCTGGGTCAGCATCGGCGTCCACTACGGGGCCTACAACAACGACTGGTACATCAACCACAAGCTGGTCTTCTCCGACCACACCGGCACCGGCCCGAACTGGAGCGCCTACCTGATCCTCAACCTGTCCATCTGCGCGGGCTACTGGCACCCGTCGCCGACCAACGACAACGCGATCACCGCCGCCGCGGACTACCTGCGGGTGTGGCGGCCCCAGGCCTGACCGGCCGGAAAGCGTGCGCTTCCGCGGGGCGGTACCCCGGCTTCGGCCGGGGTACCGCCCCGCGGGCGTGTGGTGTGGCACAGAGCCGTGCGGTGCGGTGGCGCGTCATCGGTGTCGACACATCGATGACGCGACATTGATGCCGTGACACCCATGACGCGACACCAATTGACGTGACATCGGTGCTGCGACATCGATGCTGCGGCACGTATGACGCGACACGTATGACGCGACACGCACCTCAGGGCAGCTCCACCACCTGCCCGGCGAAGCTCAGGCCGGCGCCGAAGCCCACCAGGAGGGCCAGGCCGCCGGGGCCGGCCGCGCCCTCGCTGAGCAGGCGTTCCAGGGCGAGCGGGACCGACGCGGCGGAGGTGTTGCCGGTGTCGACCACGTCCCGGGCGACCGCGACGGAGGGCGGGAGGCCGAGCGCGCCCGCCGCGGCGTCGACGATGCGCAGGTTCGCCTGGTGCGGGACGAACGCCGCCAGGTCGTCGGGGGTCACTCCGGCCGCGGCCAGGGCCTCCCGGCCCACCCGCGGGACGGTCTCCACCGCCCAGCGGAACACCGCCGGGCCCTCCATCCGCAGGGTCGGCCACGGGGGCGGATCGGCCGAGCGCAGGGCCCGCCAGCCGTGGGCGTGGGCGATCGCCCCCGGACGGGAGCCGTCCGCGCCCCAGACCACCGGGCCGATGCCCGGCTTCGCGGCCGGCCCGACCACCACCGCGCCCGCGCCGTCGCCGAACAGGAAGGCGGTGCCCCGGTCGGCCGGGTCGATCAGGTCGCTCATCCGCTCCGCGCCGACCACCACCACGTACCGGCTGTGGCCCGAGCGGACCAGGCCGTCCGCCAGGGCCAGCGCGTGGCAGAACCCCGCGCAGGCCGCGCCCAGGTCGACCGCGCCCGCGTGCGTCGCGCCCACCAGGTGGGCGACCCGGGGCGCGGCGGGCGGCGACTGCTCCAGGTGCGACATGGTGGCCAGCAGGACGGTGTCCACGCTGTCCGGGGCCACTCCCGCGTGGGCCAGCGCCTTCACGGCGGCTGCCGCGGCCATCGTCACCAGGGACTCGTCCGGGCCGGCGAAGCGGCGGGCGGCGATGCCCGAACGGCGCCGGATCCACTCGTCGCTGGAGTCGATCGCCGCCGCCACCTCCTCGTTCCCGACCACCCGGCTGGGCCGGTACGCGCCCACCCCCAGGATTCGCGCCCCCGCGACCGGCGGGGCCGCCCGCAGCACGCCGGGGGCCCGCAGCGGGCCGGACTCGTCCGCCGCTCCGGGTTCCTCCGCCGTACCGGGGGCCCCCGCCGTTTCCTCCGCCGCCGGGCCGACCGCCGTGCTCATCGCCCCGCCTCCACCCGTTCGCGCGGTGCGACCGCCTGGGCCGAACCGAACTCGCCCTCCAGGTAGCGTCGCAGGGTCTCCCGGCGCTGCACCTTGCCGCTGGAGGTCTTCGGCAGCGAACCCCGGCGGACCAGCAGGATCTCGTCCGCCTCCAGCCGCTGGCTCTCGTGCACGGCCCGGCGGATCCGTTCGCGCAGCAGTTCGCCGCCGCCGCGCAGGGTCCGCCCGTCCGCCTCCACCACCAGGACCAGGCGCTCGCGCGTGCCGTCGTCGGCGGAGAACGCCGCCGCGCAGTTCGGGTGCAGGCCGGGGTCGGCGCTCTCCGCGGAGAGCTCGATGTCCTGCGGGTAGAAGTTGCGGCCCTGCCGGATCACCACGTCCTTGATCCGGCCGGTGACGAACAGCTCGTCCCCGGACAGGAAGCCCAGGTCGCCGGTCCGCAGCCAGCTCCGCTGCTCGGTGCGGTCGCTGCGGCGGGCCCGGAAGGTCTCCTCGGACTCCTCCGGGCGGCCGTGGTAGCCGGACGCCACGCACGGGCCGCTCACCCAGATCTCGCCGACCCGCCCCTCCGGCAGGGTGGTGCGCGCGGCGGGGTCGACGATCCGCACCAGGCTGTCGCCGACCACCGCGCCGCAGCCCACCGCGGGCAGCACCCCGGGGGCGTCGGAGCGCGGCACCCGCACCGCCCGGCCGGCCCGCAGCTCCTCCGCGGATAGCCAGAGCACCGTCGGCGGCCGGTCCTCCGGGCTGCCCGTCGCCTTCAGGGTGTTCTCCGCCAGTCCGTACCCCGGGCACATCGCCTCCGGCCGGAAGCCCGCCGGGGCCAGGGCCTCGGTGAACGCCCGCACCGTCTGCCAGCGCACCGGCTCCGCGCCGTTCGCCGCCACCCGCCAGGACGACAGGTCGAGGCCGGGCGGCAGCCCCTCCTCGCCGACCGCCCGCACGCACAGCTCGTACGCGAAGCTGGGCGCCGCCGCGTGCGTCCCGCCGAACCGGGACAGCGCCTCCAGCCAGCGGGCCGGCCGCCGGATGAACGCGTCCGGCGCCATCAGGTACGACGGGATGCCCGACCAGAGCGGCAGCACGACGCCGAACAGCATCCCCATGTCGTGGAACAGCGGCAGCCAGTTCACCACCCGGGCGTCGCCCCGGCACGGCCACAGCCGGTCCGTCTCGTCCACGTTGGCGCCGAAGTTGGCGTGCGTGACCCGTACGCCCTTCGGCGTCCCCGTCGACCCGGAGGTGTACTGCAGCAGCGCCGGCTCCTCCGCCCCGATCGGGCGCGGCCGCCAACCCGCCACCGCCGCCGGGTCGGTGAGCTCGGCCTCGGCCGCCAGCGTGTCGGGGTCGTGCAGGGTCAGGCCCGCCAGCTCGGGCAGCGTGCCGAAGCGCTCCAGCAGGTCCCGCCGGACCTCCGGGGTGGTGAGCACCACGGTGGTGCCGGCGTCGTCCGCGATCGCCCGCAGCCGGGCCAACCCGCGCGCTCGGGAAGGAACTTGCACCGGAGCCGCGGCAACTCCCGCGTACATGCAGCCCAGCAGGTCCGAGACGAACCCCAGTCCGGACGGGTGCAGCAGCAGCACGCTGCGACCCGCCAGGCCCAGAGCGGTGAGCCGCGCCGCCACGGACTTCGCCCGGGAGTCCAGTTGACGGTAGGTCAGGGTGTCGGCGACCTCCTCGCCGTTGTGCAGGAAGGCGTACGCCAGCTCGTCGGGCTGCTCGACGGCCCGCCGGGCCAGCACGTCCGGCAGGCTCGGCAAGTGCGGCGTCGCGTCGGACGTCGCGTCGGACGGGCCGTCCGGCGGGGCGTCCGGCAGGGCGTTCGGCAGGGCGTGCGGCGCGGTGCCGGGAACGCGGTCGGTCATGGCAGGCATCCTCGTTCGCTGTGGGCCGGGCGGGTCCGACGGCCTCGGTCAGGCCGCGTCCGGGCGCACCGGGAGACGGATCGGGCCGTGGGACTGGCGGGAACGCAGCCGCCGCGCGGGGCCCACCGGGTCACCGGCCGGTGCCCGGTGGGCAGGTGCGGAGCGGGCCGCCGGTGCACCGGCTCCCGGCCGCAGGGGGCGGCGAGGCCGTGGCGCGGCGGGTGCGGCGGGCGCGGGGTCAGCCGGCCAGGGCGGGGACGCGGTCCTCGGCCAGCGGGCTCAGCCAGTCCTCGCCGAGCCTGGCCCGGGTGGCCGGGTCGGTGACGCCGAGCCCGGGTCGGTCGGCCAGGCAGAGCACGCCGACCTTCCCGGTGTGGTTGTTGGTCTGGACGAGCCGGGCGGCCTCGCCGACCTCCGCCAGCGGGTACGTCCGGGACACCACCGGGGCGAGCAGCCCCAGCTGGTACAGCCGCATCATCTCGGCGGCCTCGCCCAGGTTCATGCCGTGACTGCCGACGATCCGCTTCAGATTCATCCAGAAGTACCGGTTGTCGAAGGTGTGCTGGTACCCGGTGCTGGAACCGCAGGTCACCACGGTGCCGCCGCGCCGGGCCACGATCACCGAGATGCCGAAGGTGGCCTTCCCGACGTGGTCGAACACGACGTGCGGGTCCTCGCCGACCTGCGAACGGATCGCCCGGCCCAGGCGCTTGGCCAACTCCACCGTCTCCTCGGCGGATTCGGGCGCCCTGCCGATGCCGATCTCCTCCCGGTTGATCACGACGTCGCAGCCCAGCCGGCGGACCAGTTCGGCCTTCCGCTCGGAGTTGACCACCCCGACCGGGATGCCGCCGCCGTTCTTCACCAACTGCACGGCGAACGCGCCGAGTCCACCACTGGCGCCCCAGATCAGCACGATGTCGCCCTGCTTGATCCTGGCCCCCTTCTCGCTGACCAGCATCCGGTAGGCGGTGCCGCCGCAGAGCGGGATGCTCGCGGTCTCCTCCCAGGTCAGGTGCGGCGGCTTGGCGATGAGCTGGCTGGCCCGCACCACCGTGTAGTGGGCCAGGCCGCCGAAGTTCGTCTCGTACCCCCAGGCCTTCTGGTCGGCGCCCAGCATGCCGTCCGCGTGCGTCACCGGGTCCTGGTCGTCCACCACCGCGGTGCTCACCGCGACGTGGTCGCCGACCTGCCAGCGCCGCACTCCCGCGCCGGTGCGCACCACCACGCCCGCCGCGTCCGAACCGATCACCTGGTGCGGCTGGTCGTGCCGGGCCTGCCAGCCGCCGGAGCGGGCGAAACGGCGCAGCGCGTCGAACGTCGACACCGGCTCGAAGGTCGCCGACCACACGGTGTTGTAGTTCACCGAACTGGCCATCACGGCCACCAGCACCTCGTCCGGGGCGAGTTCGGGCAGCGGCACCCGGCCCACGTGCAGGGAGCGGCGGACGTCCTTGTCCGCAACACCGTGAAACATTTCGACATCTTGCCGAAGCAAATGTGCTGCGGTGTAATCCTGTGGCAATGGAAGGCGCGCCAACTCCTCGGCGGGAGCGTCTCGCAGTACTGCCTCGGTCAACTCGTCCATCTGCATTCCCTCCGCCGCCGGGGGCGGCAATCAGGCAGGTCGGAAAGGCCGTCATCGACGCTACGTGAGCCTCCCGGGAGCTGAGAACCCCTAACGCTCCAGGGGGCGTATTCGCCGACGAACGTGCAGGTCAGATGGGTGTAGCCGGGGTCCGGGGTGGGGGTCGGAGCCGGTTCCGGAGATCCGCGGGGGCGCGGAAATAGGGGTGGACCGGAATTGTCCGGGCTGCGGATACTTCACAGGACGTGCGCCGCCCCGGACGGTTCGGAGGTGGAATTCACGTCGTGTACCGGCGAACCGGTGCGGGGGCGGCGGGAATTGCCGATCCGCCCCCGCCCGCGCCGCCGGTGCGCCACTGCCCGATCATTCCGGGACCGCCTCCGGAACCGCATCCGAGTCGCCTCCGCGCTGCTTCCGCGCCGCTTTCGAAAGGGTGTCACCGCCACCATGACGAGCCAGGGACAGTCCGTCACCGACGCGCGCCTCCACGACCCGGCGGCCGAACCGCCGGCCGGTGCGGTCGCCGTGGTCGGACTGGCCTGCCGACTGCCCGGGGCTTCCGGTCCCGAGGAGTTCTGGGCGCTGCTGGCCGAGGGCCGCACCGCGATCGGGCAGCCGCCCGCGCACCGCGGACTGGACCCGCGGCTCCCCCCGGCCGGCTACCTGGAGCGGGTCGACGGCCTCGACGCCGAGTTCTTCGGCCTGTCGCCGCGCGAGGCCGCCGAGGCCGACCCGCAGCAGCGGCTGCTGCTCGAACTCGGCTGGGAGGCACTGGAACACGCCGGGATCGTCCCCGCCGCCCTGCACGGCACCCGCACCGGCGTGTACGTCGGCGCGATGGCCCACGACTACCGCCTGCTGCGGCACGCCCCCGAGGCGCCGCCGCTCGACCGGCACACCCTCACCGGCCTCAACCACGGCTTGCTGGCCAACCGGATCTCCTACACCCTCGGCCTGCACGGCCCCAGCCTCACCCTCGACACCGCCCAGTCCTCCGCGCTGACCGCCCTGCACCTGGCCCACCGCGCGGTCCGCGACGGCGACTGCGAACTCGCCCTGGCCGGCGGCGTCAACCTGATCCTCAGCAGCCGGAGCACCGACGAGGCCCAGCGGTTCGGCGGCCTCTCGCCCGACGGCCGGATCCACCCGCTGGACGCCCGCGCCAACGGCTACGCCCGCGGCGAGGGCGCCGGACTGGTCGTGCTGAAGCGACTCGACCGGGCCCGCGCCGACGGCGACCGGGTGCTCGCCGTGATCCTCGCCAGCGAGGCCAACCACGGCGGCGCCGCGCCCGGCCTGACCGTCCCCGACGCTTCCGCCCAACAGGCCCTGCTGGAACGGACGTTGCAGCGGGCCGGGCGCCGTCCCGAACAGGTCCAGTACGTCGAACTGCACGGCACCGGCACCCCCGTCGGCGACCCGGTCGAGGCCGCCGCCCTGGGCGCCGTGCACGGCCGCCGGGCCGCCGACGCACCGCTGCTGGTCGGCTCCGCCAAGGCCAACATCGGCCACCTGGAAGGCGCGGCCGGCATCGTCGGCTTCCTCAAGGCCGTCCTCGCCATCACGCACCGGCAGATCCCCGCCACGCCGCACCACGAACAGCCCAACCCCGCCATCGACCTCGCCCGCCTCGGCCTGCGCGTCCCGGACACCCTGCGCCCCTGGCCCGCCCCCGAGCGCGAACTGCTGGCCGCCGTCAGCTCCTTCGGCATGGGCGGCGCCAACTGCCACGTGCTGCTGGCCGGATTCGAGGACGCGGCGGCGGGTGCGGGGGAGGGCACGGGGGAGGGCGCCGGGGGAGCCGTCCCCGCGCACACCGTGCTCACCGTCTCCGCCCGCACCCCCGAAGCGCTGCGCGAGCAGGCCGGCCGGCTCGCCGACCACCTCGACGCCCACCCCGGCCTCACCGGCCCGGCCGCCGCCGCGGCCCTCGCCACCACCCGCACCCACTTCCGCCACCGGGCCGCGCTGCCCGTCGTCGGAGCGGACGGGCGGGACGAACTGATCGCCGGGCTGCGCACGTTGGCGTCCGGCGAACCCGGCGCCGACACCGTGACGGGCCACGCGGCGGAGGCCGGACGGCTGGCCCTGCTGTTCTCCGGCCAGGGCAGCCAGCGGGCCGGCGCCGGACGCGAACTGTACGCCGCGCTGCCGGAGTTCGCCGCCGCGCTGGACGACACGGTCGCCGCCCTGGACCCCCATCTCGACCGGCCGCTGCGCGAACTGCTGTTCGCCGCCCCGGACAGTCCCGAAGCCGCCCTGCTCGACCGCACCGAGTACACCCAGCCCGCGCTGTTCGCCTGGTCCACCGCCCTGCACCGGACCCTGCGACAGCACGGCGCGGAAGCCGAGTTCGTCCTCGGCCACTCCGTCGGCGCGCTCGCCGCCGCCCACGCCGCCGACGTCCTCGCGCTGCCCGACGCCGCCTTCCTGGTCGCCCTCCGCGGCCGGCTCATGCAGGCCGCCCGGGCGGACGGCCGGATGGTCGCCGTCCAGGCCACCGCCGACGAGGTCGTCCCGCTGCTCGCCGAGTACGGCGACCGGGTCGCGCTCGCCGCCGACAACGGCCCCGACGCGGTGGTGCTCTCCGGCGATGCCGGACCGGTCACCGAACTGGCCGGCCGGTTCGCCGAACTCGGCCGCCGCACCCGGACCCTGAGCGTCAGCCACGCCTTCCACTCCGCGCACGTGGACAGCGCCATCGAGGAGTTCCGCCGGGCCGCCGCCGGCCTGCGCTACCGCGCCCCCCGGCTCACCGTGGTCTCCGACCTCACCGGCGCGGTCGCGAGTGCCGAGGAGCTGGCCTCCGCCGACTACTGGGCCGCCCACCTGCGCCGACCCGTCCGGTTCCGGCAGGGCGTCCGGACCCTGGCCGACCTCGGCGCCACGGCCTGGGCCGAACTCGGCCCCGGCCAGGTGCTGGCCTCGCTCGCCAAGCAGAACTTGGCGGACCGGGGGCGGACGAAGCCGGTGGTGGTGCCGGTGCTGCGCGGCGGCGACCGGCCCGAGCCGCTCGGCTTCCTCCGGGCGCTCGGCGAACTGCACGTCCACGGCGTCGAGTTGGACTGGGAGCGGGTGCACGGCGGACGGCCCCGACTGCCGCTGCCGGGCTACCCGTTCCAGCGCGAGCCGTACTGGTTCGGCGCACTCGCCCCCGCGCGCGACGTGCCGGCCCCGGAGAGCGCGCGGGACGCGCGGGATCAGGAGGACGTGCGGGACGTGCGGGTGGCCCAGCCGGTCCGGGGGACGGGCGCGCGCGGGCTCGGCCTGCCGCAGGTGCTCGACGTCCTGGCCGCCGTGCTCGGCCACCGCAGTGCCGAACGCCTCGACCCGGACCGGTCGTTCCGTGAGCTGGGCCTGGACTCCCTGGGCGCGGTGGAGTTCAGCGAGCGGCTCGGCGAACGCGGTGGCACCGAGCTGTCCGCGACCCTCGCCTACGACCACCCCTCCCCGCGTGCCGTGGCCGCGCACCTCGCCGGCGGCGGGGAAGCGCACGGCCGGGAGGCCCACGCGCCCTCGTCGGCGCCGGAGTTCGCCCCCGACGAGCCGGTGGCGATCGTGTCGGCGGCCGGCCGCTTCCCCGGCGGGCTGGACACGCCGGAGGCGCTGTGGGAGCTGGTGCTGAACGGCGGCGACGCGATCGGCCCGTTCCCGGCCGACCGGGGCTGGCCCGCCGACCTGTACCACCCGGAGCCGGGACGGCCCGGACACGCGTACGCCACCGGCGGCGGATTCCTCTACGGCGCGGGCGAGTTCGACGCCGAGTTCTTCGGCATCTCGCCGCGCGAGGCGACGGCGATGGACCCGCAGCAGCGTCTGCTGCTGGAGGTGGCCTGGGAGTCGCTGGAGCGGGCCGGCATCCGCCCGGCCGACCTGCGCGGCAGCCGGACCGGCGTGTACGCCGGTCTCACCCAGCTCGACTACGGCCCGCGCCTGCACGAGCCCGCCGCCGGCCACGAGGGCCACCTGCTGACCGGCAGCGCCGTCAGCGTCGCGTCCGGCCGGATCGCCTACGCGCTGGGCCTGGAGGGTCCGGCGGTGACGGTCGACACCGCGTGCTCGTCCTCGCTGGTGGCGATCCACCTGGCCGCCCAGGCCCTGCGCGCCGGCGAGGCCACCCTCGCCCTCGCCGGTGGCGTCACCGTGATGTCGACGCCCGGCATGTTCACCGAGTTCAGCCGCCAGCGCGGCCTGTCCGCCGACGGGCGCTGCCGTTCGTTCGCCGCCGGCGCGGACGGCACCGGCTGGGCGGAGGGCGCGGGCGTCCTGGTGCTGGAACGCCTCTCCGACGCCCGCCGCAACGGCCACCCCGTACTGGCTGTGATCCGCGGCAGTGCCGTCAACTCCGACGGCGCCTCCAACGGCCTGACCGCCCCCAACGGCCTCGCCCAGCAGCGGGTCATCACCGAGGCGCTGCGCCGATCGGGCCTGTCGGCCGGCGAGGTCGACGCCGTGGAGGCGCACGGGACGGGCACGGTACTGGGCGACCCGGTGGAGGCCGGGGCCCTGGTGGACGTGTACGGGCGCGGGCGCGCCGAGGGCGCCGAGCCGCTGTGGGTGGGCTCGTTGAAGTCCAACGTGGGCCACATGCAGGCGGCCGCGGGCGTGGGCGCGGTGATCAAGACGGTGGCGGCGCTGCGGGCGGGCGTGCTGCCCGAGTCGCTGCACGTGGACGCGCCTTCGCCGCTGGTGGACTGGGACGCGGGGGTGGCGCTGCTGACCGAACGGCGCGCCTGGCCGCAGACCGGCCGGCCGCGCCGGGCGGGCGTCTCCTCGTTCGGGATCAGCGGAACGAACGCGCACCTGATCCTGGAGCAGGTACCGGAGGAGGAGGCCGGCACACCGCAGGACGAGCCCGTCCTGCCGGTGGTCCCGCTGCTGGTCTCCGGCCGCTCGCCGCAGGCGTTGCGGGCGCAGGCGGGCCGACTGCTGGAGGCCCTGCGGGACGACGAAACGACCCTGACGGCACGCGGGTTGGCGTCGGCGCGGACGTCGTTCGAGCACCGCGCGGTGGTGCTCGGCGGCGACCCGGAGACACTGCGAACGGGCCTGGCCGCGCTGGCGGCGGGCGAACCGGCCGCCGGCGTACCGGTCGGCACGGCGCCGGTCGGCGGCACCACGGCCGTCCTGTTCACCGGGCAGGGAAGCCAGCGTCCGGGTGCGGGACGGGAGCTGTACGAGGCGTTCCCGGTGTTCGCGGCTGCGCTGGACGAGGCGGCCGCCGCCTTCGACGGGCTGCTCGAACGCCCGCTGCTGCCGGTGCTGCTGGCCGAGGACGGTCCCGACGCCGCCCTGCTCGACCGCACCGGCTACGCCCAGCCCGCGCTGTTCGCGCTCGGGGTCGCGCTGTACCGGCTGGTCGAACACTGGGGCGTCGCCCCGGACCGGCTGGCCGGCCACTCGATCGGCGAACTCACCGCCGCCCACCTGGCGGGCGTCCTCACCCTGGCCGACGCCGCGACCCTGGTCGCCGCCCGGGCCCGCCTGATGGACGCGCTGCCCGAGGGCGGCTCGATGCTGGCCGTCGAGGCCGGTGAGGACCAGGTCCGGGCCGAACTCGACTCCGTCGAGGGCCTGGTGGCCGTCGCCGCGGTCAACGGCCCGGCCGCGACCGTGGTCTCCGGCGAGAGCGCGGCCGTCGCCGCCGTCGAGCAGCGGTTCCGCGCCCTCGGCCACCGGGTCTCCCGGCTGCGCACCAGCCACGCCTTCCACTCACCGCTGATGGACCCGATCACCGCCGAGTTCGGCCGGATCGCGGGCAGCCTGCCGCACCACCCGCCGCGGATCCCGATCCGCTCCGCCGTCGACGGCGAACTGTACGACGCGGCAAGGCCCTTGACCCCCGACCACTGGGTCGGCCACGTCTGGCGCGAGGTCCGCTACCTGGACGCCGTGCGCGGCCTGGCCGGCGACGGCGTCACCGCCTACCTGGAGCTCGGCCCCGACGCCGTCCTCACCGCGCTCACCCGCGCCGTCCTCGCCGACACCGCCGACACCGCCGACGCCGACGACCAGGACGCCCCCGAGCCCGCCCTGGCCGCCGTCCTGCGCCGGGGCCGCCCCGAGGCGGAGACCCTGCTGACCGCGCTCGCCACCGTCCACACCCGGGGCACCGAGGTGGACTGGCCGACCGTCCTCGGCGGTCCGCCCGCCCGTCCGGTCACCCTGCCCACCTACGCCTTCCAGCGCGAGCGGTACTGGTTCGACCTCCCCGCCGGAGCGAGCACGAGCACCACGGGCGCGGGGGAGGACGGCTTCTGGGCCGCCGTCGAGCAGCGCGACCCGGGCCGACTGGCCGCCCTGCTCGACCTGCCCGAAGGCGAGGACACTTCGGCCCTCGACGCACTGTTGCCCGCACTGGCCGACTGGCGGGCCGGACGGGAGCGCCGCCGGGCCGTGGGCCTGCTGCGCCACCGGATCGCCTGGCGTCCACTGCCCGAGCCCGCGCCCGAGCCCGTTGCCGGGGAAGGACGGTGGCTGCTGCTGGTCCCCGCCCCCGACGGCCGTCCCGCCGGGGAGGCCGAGCGGATCGGCCTGTGGCGGGACGTCCTGGTACGGGCCCTGCGGCAGGCCGGACGGGAGGCGCAGGCGCTGGAGGTGCCGACCGGCACCGGCCGGACGGGCCTGGAGGCACTGCTGCGGACGGCCACCTCGGCCACCACCCCGGCCGGCGGTCACGGCTCCGGCAACGCCGACGCGGGTACGGACGGGCCCGTCCCGGCGCCCGTCGCCGGGGTGCTGTCCCTGCTGTCGCTGGCCACCGGCGCGCTCGCCGACCGCCCGGCCGTGCCGGTCGCCCTCGCCGGCACCCTGCACCTGCTGCAGGCCGCCGAGGCCCTCGGGCTGGACGCCCCGGTGTGGGCGGCCACCAGCGGCGCGGCCGGCACCGGCCCGGCCGACCCGCCGACCGACCCGCAGGCCGCCGCGGTCTGGGGACTGGGCGCGGCCGCCGCCACCGAGAGCCCGCGCTGGGGCGGCCTCCTCGACCTGCCCGCCGAACCCGGCGGCCGCCCCGCCGCGCTGGCTGCCGCCGCCCTGCTCGCGGCCGCACCGGAAGCCGAACTCGCCGTCCGCCGCGAAGGGTTGTACGCCCGCCGACTGGTCGCCGCCGAACCCGGGAGCGTCACGTCCGGCCCGGTTCCACTGGCCGAGCCGCGCGGCACCGTACTGATCACCGGCGGGACGGGCGCGCTCGCCGGGCACCTCGCGCGGACCCTCGCCGAGCGAGGGGCGGAACACCTGCTGCTGGTCAGCCGACGCGGCCGCAACGCCCCCGGGGCGACGGAGTTCGCGGCCGAGCTGACGGCGGCCGGCGCCGGCCGGGTCACCATCGCCGCCGTCGACGTCACCGACCGGTCCGCGCTCGCCGCCCTGCTCGCCGACCTGCCCGACGGCCTGCCGCTGACCGCCGTGGTGCACACCGCCGCCGTGCTCGACGACGCCCCCCTGACCGAGCTCACCGACGAACAGCTGGAACGGGCCCTCGGCGCGAAGGCGCTGGCGGCCCGGCACCTGGACGAGCTGACCCGCGAACTCCCGCTGGACGCCTTCGTCCTGTACTCCTCGATCGCCTCGATCGTCGCCCTCCCCGGCCAGGCCAACTACGCACCGGGCAACGCGGTCCTGGACGCCCTCGCCGCCCGGCGCCGGGCCGCCGGACTGCCCGGCACCGCGATCTCCTGGGGCCTGTGGGCGGGCGAGGGCATCGCCGACCCGACCGCGGCCCGCCAGGTGCTCCGGCACGGATACCGCCCGCTCGACGCCACCACCGCGCTCGCCGCCCTGGACGGGGCGCTCGCCGAGGAGGTAGCCCACCAGCTGGTCGCCGACGCGGACTGGCCCGCGCTGGCCACCGCCCGCCCGCACCCGCTGCTCGCCGAACTGCTGCCGCCGGAAGAGCGGTCGGACCGCTCCGGCAGCACGGCGGGCACCACCGCCGACCCGGCCGGCGGCCTGCGCACCGCACTCGCCGCCCAGGACCCGGCCGAGCGCCGCCGCACCCTGCTGCGCGCCGTCCGGACCGAGTCCGCCGCCGTGCTCGGCCTGCCCGGCGCCGACGCCGTCGACCCCCGACGCGGCCTCCGCGACCAGGGGTTCGACTCGATCGCCGCCGTCGAACTGCGCAACCGGCTCGGCCGGCTCACCGGCCTGCGGCTCCCCACCACCCTGATCTACGACCACCCGACCGCCCAGGCCCTCACCGGCGAACTGCTCGCCCTGCTCCCGCTGTCCGCCCCCACGGGCGCGGCGGAAGCCGGGCCCGGGCAGCCGGAGGAGGCGGGCCCCGGGGCCCGCGCGCTGGCCCGACTCGACGAACTGGAAGCCCTGTTCGCCGCCCTGCCCGCCGACGACCCCGACCGGCCGCACCTGCTGCGCCGCCTGGGCGCGCTCACCGGCACGGCCACCGAAGCGGAGCAGGGCCCCGCGTACGACCTCGCCGCCGAGCTGGCCGCCGCCCCCGAGGACGACCTGATCGCCTTCATCGGACGCGAGTTCGGCATCTCCTGAGCAACCCGAGCGGCCCGAGCAACCCGAGCGGTCCGAGCGGTCCGCACGGACCGGACACCTGAACAACCCGAGTAGCAGCCGATCCCTGTCACCAGCCGTGACAAGCGCGAAGGGCGGAACCTTGAACGACGGCCGGATGCGGTACCTCCTGGAACGGGTCACCGCTGAACTGCAGCAGACCCGCCGCGAGTTGAACGACACCAAGGAACGGGCCGGCGAACCGGTCGCGATCGTCGGCATGGCCTGCCACTTCCCCGGCGGCGTCGACTCGCCCGAGGACCTGTGGCAGCTGGTCACCGAAGGCCGGGACGTGGTGGGGGAGTTCCCCGGCAACCGGGGCTGGGACCTGTCCGCGTTGTTCGACGCGGACCCGGACCGCCCCCGTACCTCCTCGACCCGGCAGGGGGCCTTCCTCGCCGAACCCGGCGCGTTCGACGCCGACTTCTTCGGCATCTCGCCGCGCGAGGCGCTGGCCGCCGACCCACAGCACCGGCTGCTGCTGGAGACCGCCTGGGAGGCGCTGGAACGGGCCGGCATCCGCCCCGCCGACCTGCGCGGCACCCGTACCGGCGTGTACGTCGGCGGCAACGGCAACGACTACGTCCCGCCGTTCGGCACCGCCCCCGAGGAACTGGAGGGCTACCTCACCGTCGGCAACGCGGCCTCCGTCGCCAGCGGCCGGATCTCCTACACGCTCGGCCTGGAGGGCCCCGCCGTCACCGTCGACACCGCCTGCTCCGCCTCCTCCGTCGCCCTGCACCTGGCCGTCCGCGCCCTGCGCTCCGGCGAGGCCGACCTCGCCCTCGCCGGCGGCGTCAGCGTGATGACCACCCCGCAGCTGTTCGTCGAGTTCTCCCGCCAGCACGGTCTCGCCCCGGACGGCCGCTGCAAGGCGTTCGCCGCCGCCGCCGACGGCACCGGCTGGTCCGAGGGCGCCGCCCTGCTGGTCGTCGAACGCCTCTCCGACGCCCGCCGCAACGGCCACCGCGTGCTCGCCGTCATCCGGGGCAGCGCGGTCAACCAGGACGGCGCCTCCAACGGCCTCACCGCCCCGTCCGGCCCCGCCCAGCAGCGCGTCATCCGGCAGGCCCTCGCCGACGCCGGGCTCGCCCCGCAGGACGTCGACGCCGTCGAGGCGCACGGCACCGGGACGACCCTGGGCGACCCGATCGAGGCCCAGGCCCTGCTCGCCACCTACGGCCAGGACCGCGACGGCGAACGGCCGCTCTGGCTCGGCTCGGTGAAGTCCAACCTCGGCCACACCCAGGCCGCCGCCGGAGCCGCCGGCCTGATCAAGACCGTCCAGGCCCTGCGCCACGGCGTCCTGCCGCGCACCCTGCACGTCGACTCGGCCACCCCGCACGTCGACTGGGAGGCCGGCGCGGTCCGACTGCTCACCGAGGAGCAGCCCTGGCCGCGCACCGGCACCCCGCGCCGGGCCGGCGTCTCCGCGTTCGGCGTCAGCGGCACCAACACCCACATCATCCTGGAGGAGGCGCCGGCCGAGGAGCCCGCCGAGGCGCCGGTCGGGGCACCGGCCGGGGCACCGGACGGGGCCCTCCCCGCCGAGAACCCGCCCGGCGAGTCGTGGCCCGCCGGACCCTCGCCGACCCCCGTGCTCTGGACGCTCTCCGGCCGCACCGAACCCGCGCTGCGCGCCCAGGCCGCCCGCCTCGCCGACCACCTGCGCGCCACCGGGACCGCCGAACACCCGGCCGCCCTCGCCGCGATCGGCCACGCCCTGCACGCCGAACGCACCGCCTTCGAGGAACGCGCCGCCGTCGTCGGCCGCGACCGCCCCGCACTGCTCGCCGCCCTCGACGCGCTCGCCACCGGCGAACCCTCGCCCGCCGTCGTGCGCGGCCGCGCCACCGACGACCCGAAGACCGTCCTGGTCTTCCCCGGCCAGGGCGCCCAGTGGCTCGGCATGGCCACCGAACTCCTCGACACCGCACCGGTGTTCGCCGAACGCATCGCCGCCTGCGAGAAGGCCCTCGCCGGATACGTCGACTGGTCGCTGGAGGACGTGCTGCGCGGCCGCGCGGACGCCCCCGGCTACGACCGGGTCGACGTCGTCCAACCCGCCCTGTGGGCCGTCATGGTGGCCCTCGCCGCCCTCTGGGAGTCCTACGGGCTGCGCCCCGACGCCGTGGTCGGCCACAGCCAGGGCGAGATCGCCGCCGCCACCGTGGCCGGCGCCCTCGAACTCGACGACGCCGCACGGGTGGTGGCCCTGCGCAGCCGCGCCATCACCGCGCTGGCCGGCACCGGCGGCATGGCCTCCGTCCCGCTGCCCCGCGCCGAGGCCGAGGAACTGATCGCCCGCTGGGACGGCCGGCTGTCGATCGCCGTGGTCAACAGCCCCGAGGCCGTCGTGGTGGCCGGCGAGGCCGCCGCCCTCGACGCACTCGTCGCCCACGGCGAGGCCGAGGGCCTGCGGGTGCGCCGCGTCCCCGTCGACTACGCCTCGCACTCCCCGCAGGTCGAACGGCTGCGCGCCGAACTCGCCACCGCCCTCGCCCCGATCGCCCCGCGCACCGGACGCCTGCCGCTGCTGTCCGCCGTCACCGGCGACTGGATCGACACCCGGCTGCTCGACGGCGCCTACTGGTACACCAACCTGCGCGAGACCGTCCGCTTCGAGGACGCCACCCGCGCCCTGCTGGCCGGCGGCCACCGGATCTTCGTCGAGGCCTCCCCGCACCCCGTCCTCACCGCCGCCGTCCAGGCCACCGCCGAGGACGCCGGGCACCCCGTCACCGCCACCGGATCGCTGCGCCGCGACGAGGGCGGCCTCGACCGCTTCCTCACCTCGCTGGCCGCCGCCGTCACCGCCGGCGCCCGCCACGACGCCGACGCCGTCCTCGGCCGACGCCCCACCACCCGCGTCGACCTGCCCACCTACGCCTTCCAGCGCACCCGGCACTGGATCGACCGCCCCGCCGACCGGGCCGGCGACCCGCTCGGCCTCGGCCTGCGCCCCGCCGCGCACCCCGTGCTCGGCGCCGTCCTCACCGCCGCCGACGGCACCACCACCCTCACCGGCCGCCTCGCCGCGCACACCCACCCCTGGCTCGCCGACCACACCGTGCACGGCCGCACCGTCGTCCCCGGCACCGCGCTCGTCGAACTCGCCGTCCGGGCCGGCGACGAGACCGGACTGCCCGTCCTCGAGGAACTCGTCATCGAGGCACCGCTGCTGGTGCCCGCCGGAGAAGCCGTCGAAGTGCAGGTCACCGTCGGCGCCACCGAGCAGGCGGGCCGCCGCACCGTCGAGGTGCACGCCCGCCCGCAGCACGCCGACCCCGGCCCCTGGCAGCGCCACGCCCACGGCCTGCTCGCCCCCGAGGACAACGACCCCGAGGGCAACCACCCCGCCGTGGAAGGGGACTGGCCGCCGGAGGGCGCCGAACCCGTCCCCGTCGACGAGCTGTACGCGCGCATCGCCGCCACCGGACGCGCCTACGGCCCGCACTTCCAGGGCCTGCGCGCGGCCTGGCGGCACGGGGACGCCCACTACGGGCACCTCGAACTCCCCGCCGAGGACCACGCCGA
Source organism: Kitasatospora sp. NPDC015121 (assembly GCF_055562955.1). Taxonomy (NCBI): domain Bacteria; kingdom Bacillati; phylum Actinomycetota; class Actinomycetes; order Kitasatosporales; family Streptomycetaceae; genus Kitasatospora; species Kitasatospora sp. NPDC015121. The sequence continues at coordinate 282,024 of NZ_JBVHEH010000010.1, read as the reverse complement.
CGCCGCCCGCTGGGGCGTCCACCCCGCGCTGCTCGACGCCGCCTTCCACCTCGCCGACCTGGCCGCCCCGCCGCCCGCCGACGGCACCGTCGCGCTCCCGTTCGCCTGGAGCGCGATCCGCCTGCACGCCACCGGCGCCCACACCCTCCGCGTCCGGCTGCGCACCACCCCCGACCGCACCCTCACCCTGGACGCCGTCGACTCCGACGGCGCCCCCGTCCTCAGCGTCGGCGCGCTCGCCTCCCGCCCGATCACCGCCGCCCAACTCGCCACCGGCACACCGCTGTACGTCGCGGGCTGGCGCGAACTCGCGCCCGGAGCGGCCGCTTCGGGCGCAGCCGCTCCGGGGGAGGACGGCTGGGCCCTGCTCGAACCCCCCGGCGCCGAAGACCCGTTCGGCCTCGACGTGCCCCGCCGGTACCCCGACCCCGTCGCCCTCGCCGCCGCCATCCGGGCCGGCGGGACCCCGCCCGCCCTCGCCTGGCTGCCCGTCGCACCCGGCGCGCCCGGTGCCGGGACACCGCCCGAACGGGCCCGCACCATCCTGGCCGCCCTGCTGGCCACCGTCCAGGAGTGGCTGGCCCACGAGGAGTTGGCCGGCGTCCGGCTCGCCGTCGCCACCCGGTACGCCGCCACCCTCGACGGCGAGGACCCCGACCCGGCCACCGCCGCCGCCTGGGGCCTGCTGCGCACCGCGCAGGCCGAACACCCCGACCGGCTGCTCCTGGTCGACCTCGACACCGCCGCTCCCGGCACCCCCACCCGGCACGCCCTGCCCGCCGTCCTGGCCACCGCCCTCGCCGCCGGCGAGCCCCAACTCGCCCTGCGCGAGGGCCGGGCGCACCTGCCGCGACTCGTCCTCGCCGGGACCGGCGGGAACGGCGGGACCGGCGGGAACGCGGACGCCGCACCCGCCGCCGGCCCGCGGCTCGACCCCGCCGGCAGCGTGCTGATCACCGGCGGCCTGGGACTGCTCGGCGCGCTGACCGCCCGGCACCTGGTGGCGGAGCACGGCGCCCGGCACCTGGTCCTGCTCGGCCGGCAGGGGCCCGACACGCCCGGCGCCGCCGAACTGCTCGCCGAACTCGCCGCCCTGGGCGCCGAAGCGCGGGCCGTCGCCGCCGACGCCACCGACCGGGACGCGCTCGCGGCCGTCCTCGCCGACCTGCCCGCCGCACACCCGCTCACCGCCGTCGTGCACGCCGCCGGGGCGCTCGACGACGGCGTGCTGACCGCCCTGGACGCCGACCGGCTGGAGACCGTGCTGCGCCCCAAGGTCGACGCGGCCTGGCACCTGCACGAACTCACCGCCGAACTCCCGCTCACCGCCTTCCTGCTGTACTCCTCGGCGGCCGGCGTCCTCGGCACCCAGGGCCAGGCCGGGTACGCCGCCGCCAACGCCTTCCTGGACGCCCTCGCCGCCCACCGGCACGCCCGGGGCCTGCCCGCGAGCTCCCTCGCCTGGGGCCTGTGGGCCGACAGCAGCACCCTGACCGGCCACCTCACCGCCGCCGACCTGGCCCGCCTCGCCCGCCAGGGCCTCCGTCCGCTCACCGGCGACGAGGGGCGCGCCCTGCTCGGCGCGGCCCTCACCGCCGGCCACCCCCGCCCCGTCCCGCTCGCCCTCCGTCCGGCCGCCCAACCGGCCGCCGTACCGGCGGTGCTGGCGGACGTCCTGCCCAGCACCGGAACCGCCGCCACCCGGCGCCGCGCGGGCGGCGGCGGGGCCGCGGGCCAGGACCTCGCCGCCCGACTGCGCACCCTCGACCCGGCCCGCCGCGCCTCGACCCTGCTGCGACTGGTCCGGAAGGAGGCCGCGGCCGTCCTCGGCCACCCCGGACCCGACGGCGTCGAAAGCGAACGGGCCTTCAAGGAACTCGGGTTCGACTCGCTCACCGCCGTCGAACTGCGCAACCGCCTGACCACCGCGACCGGCGTGCGACTGCCCGCCACCCTGGTCTTCGACCACCCCACCGCACACACCCTCGCCGCCCACCTCGACCGCCTGCTGCCCGGCGGCCGGACGGACGCCGAGCACACCCGGGACGCCGAGAGCGCCCGGGACGCGGCACCCGCGGTCGACCAGGACGACCCCGTGGTGATCGTCGCGGCCGGCTGCCGCTTCCCCGGCGACGTCAAAACCCCGGAACAGCTCTGGGAGCTGGTCGCCGAGGGCCGCGACGCCATCACCCCCTGGCCGACCGACCGGGGCTGGGACAACGACGCCCTCTACGACCCCGACCCCGACCGCCCCGGCCGCACCTACACCCAGTACGGCGGATTCCTGCACGACGTCGCCGAGTTCGACGCCGCGTTCTTCGGCATCTCCCCGCGCGAGGCGCTGGCCACCGACCCGCAGCAGCGCCTGCTGCTGGAGACCGCCTGGGAGACCTTCGAACGCGCCGGCATCGACCCGCACACCCTGCGCGGCAGCCGGACCGCCGTCCACCTCGGCGTCATGTACAACGACTACGCGGGCCGACTCCGCGCCCTGCCCGAGGAGTTGGAGGGCTACCTGCACAACGGCAGCGCCGCCTCGGTCGCCTCCGGCCGGATCTCCTACGCCTTCGGCTTCGAGGGCCCGGCGGTGACGGTCGACACCGCCTGCTCCTCCTCGCTGGTCGCCCTGCACCTCGCCGCCCAGGCGCTGCGCTCCGGCGAGACCGACCTCGCCCTCGCGGGCGGCGTCGCCGTGATGGCCTCCCCGGCCGGCATGGTCGCCACCTCCCGCCACCGGGCCTTCGCCCCCGACGGCCGGGTCAAGGCCTTCGCCGCCGCCGCCGACGGCACCTCCTGGGCCGAGGGCGTCGGACTGCTGCTGCTCGAACGCCTCTCCGACGCCCGCCGCAACGGCCACCCCGTGCTGGCGGTCATCCGGGGCAGTGCCGTCAACCAGGACGGCGCCTCCAACGGCCTCACCGCCCCGTCCGGCCCCGCCCAGCAGCGCGTCATCCGGCAGGCCCTCGCCGCGGCCCGCCTCACCCCGCAGGACGTCGACGCCGTCGAGGCGCACGGCACCGGGACGACCCTGGGCGACCCGATCGAGGCCCAGGCCCTGCTCGCCACCTACGGCCAGGACCGGCCCGCCGACCGGCCGCTCTGGCTCGGCTCGCTGAAGTCCAACCTCGGCCACACCCAGGCCGCCGCCGGCGCCGCCGGCCTGATCAAGCTGCTCGGCGCCCTGCAGCACGGCATCCTCCCCGCCACCCTGCACGTCGACCAGCCCGCCACCGAGGTCGACTGGGCCTCCGGCGGCGTCGCCCTCCTCACCGAGGCCCGCCCCTGGCCGGAGACCGGCCGCCCGCGCCGCGCCGCCGTCTCCTCGTTCGGCGTCAGCGGCACCAACGCGCACGTCATCATCGAGCAGCCGCCGGCGGAGGAGCCCGGCGGTGGTGGTGGCAGCGGCGAGACGGTCGGTGTCGCGTCATCAAGTGTCGCGTCATCGAATGTCACGTCACCGACCTCCGCGCCGCTCGTCCCCTCCGCGTCCCCTGCGCCGCCCCTGCCCTGGGCGCTCAGCGCCCGGACGGCCGCCGCGCTGGCCGCGCAGGCCGGGCGGGTGGCCGAGCGGCTGGACGGCACCGGGCACGCCGCCGCGGACCTCGCGCACACGCTGCTGACCGGTCGCGCCGGCTTCGAGCACCGGGCGGTGGTGGTCGCCGCCGACGCCGCGGGCGCGGCGGAGGGGCTGCGGGCGCTCGCGGCGGGAGAGCCCGCGGACGGCCTGGTGCGGGGACGGGCGGACGGGGCGCCGAACGTGGTGTTCGTGTTCCCCGGCCACGGGTCGCAGTGGCCCGGCATGGCCCGGGAACTGCTGGCGGCCGAGCCGGTGTTCGCCGAGCGGGTGGCGGAGTGCGCGCGGGCGCTCGCTCCGCACCTGGAGTTCGACGGCGACGGCAGCGGCGGCGAGGACGGCCGCAGCGGCGGGTTCGACCTGCTGGACGTGCTGTGGCAGCGGCCGGGAGCACCCGACCTGGCCCGGGTGGAGGTCGCGCAGCCCGCGCTGTGGGCCGTGCTGGTGGGGCTCGCCGCGCTGTGGGAGTCGTACGGGGTGCGTCCCGACGCGGTGGTCGGGCACAGCCAGGGGGAGGTCGCCGCCGCCACCGTGGCCGGTGCGCTCAGCCTGGCCGACGCGGCGCTGGTGGTCGCCGCCCGCAGCCGGATCCTGGCCCGGCTGGTCGGGCAGGGGTCGATGGCCTCCGTCGCGCTCTCCGTCGACGAGGCGCGGCGCCGGATCGAGGCCTGGCCCGGACGGCTGTCCGTCGCCACCGTCAACGGCCCGGGGCAGGTGGTGGTCGCCGGGCACGAGGACGCCCTGGACGCGCTGGTCGCCCAGTGCGATGCCGAGGGCGTCCGGGCCAAGCGGCTGCGCAACGCGACCCTGGCCGGGCACTCCCCGGTGATCGACCAGGTCCGCGACGAGGTGCTGGCCGCGCTGGCCCCCGTCCGGCCCGGGCCGGAGCGGGTGCCGATCTGGTCCACCGTCACCGCCGCGCCCGTCGACGGCACCGAGCTCGACGCCGCGCACTGGTACCGGAACCTGCGCGAGACCGTCCGCTTCGCCCCCGTCGTCGAGCAGCTCGCGGACGCCGGACGGACCCTGTTCATCGAGGTCAGCCCGCACCCGGTGCTGACCGGCGCGATCCAGGGCACCCTGGACGCGGCCACCGGTGCGGCAGCCGGCGAGGGGGCCGGTGGCAGCGCCGCGGTCGAGACGCTGCGCCGCGACCACGGCGGCCCGGAGCGGTTCGTGCTGGCGCTCGGCGGGGCGTACGTCCAGGGCGTGCCGGTCGACTTCGGCCCGCTGCTCGGCGGCGCCCGTCCGGTGCCCACCGCGCTGCCCACGTACGCGTTCCAGCGCCGCCGCTACTGGCTGGACGCCGACCTCGGTCCGCTCACCACCACGCTGGACGGGCCGGAGCCCGACGCCGACGAGGCCGCCGACGGCGCCTCCGGCGGGCTCGCCGCCGCACTGGCCGCGCTGCCCGCCGCCGAGCGGGAGGCCGCGCTGCTCGACCTGGTGCGCCGACAGGCCGCCGCCGCGCTCGGCCACCCCGACGAGGAGGAGGTGGTGGCCGAACAGGCGTTCCGCGAGCTGGGGTTCGAGTCGCTGACCGCCGTCGACCTGCGCAACCGCCTGGCCACCGCGACCGGCCTGCGGCTGCCCGCCACGCTGGTCTTCGACCACCCGACCCCGGCCGCCGTCGCCGCCGAACTCGCCGTCCGACTGGCGGGGGAGGAGCAGGCCGAAGGAGAACGCCGACTGAGGCTGCTCGTCGAGCAGTTGGAGCAGACCGCGCTGCCGGGCACGCCCGACGACCGGCGGGAGCTCGCCGCCCGCCTGGCCGCCCTCGCCGCCACCCTCGACCCGGGCACCGGCCCCGCCCCGGACGCCGGCCGGGCCCCAGAAGCCGACCCGACCCCGAATGCCGACCAGGCCCCGGATGCCGGTCTCGAACTCGCCAGCGACGAAGAGCTGTTCGCCGCACTCGACCGCGCCCGCCCCGCCGGCGCCCGTACCGGAAGGGGCCGCGACGGTGGCCGATGAGGACACGCTGCGGCAGTACCTGCGCCGCGCGCTGAGCGACCTGCGGGAAGCCCAGGAACAGTTGGAGCAAGTGGAGTTCGAGCGGACCGAGCCGATCGCCGTGATCGGCATGGCCTGCCGCCTGCCCGGCGGAGCCGACTCGCCCGAGCGGCTGTGGCGCCTGCTGCTCGACGAACGCGACGCCACCGGCGACTGGCCCACCGACCGCGGCTGGGACACCGACGCGCTCTTCGACCCGGACCCGACCGTCCCCGGCACCAGCTACGCCGTCCGGGGCGGATTCCTCTACGACGCCGCCGAGTTCGACGCCGCGTTCTTCGGCCTCTCGCCGCGCGAGGCGCTGGCCACCGACCCCCAGCAGCGCCTGCTGCTGGAGACCTCCTGGCACGCCCTGGAGGACGCCGGACTGGACCCCGAGCGGCTGCGCGGCAGCCGGACCGCCGTCTACGCGGGCCTCACCGCGCAGGACTACCACACCCGCCCGGGCGCGGCCCGCCCCGAACTGGAGGGGTACCTCGGCATCGGCAACCTCTCCTCGGTCGCCTCCGGCCGGATCGCCTACACCTTCGGCTTCGAGGGCCCGGCGGTGACGGTCGACACCGCCTGCTCCTCCTCGCTGGTCGCCCTGCACCTGGCCGTCCGCGCCCTGCGCTCCGGCGAGAGCGACCTCGCCCTCGCCGGCGGCGCCGCCGTGATGTCCTCGCCCACCGGGTTCGTCGAGTTCTCCCGCCAGCGCGGCCTCTCCCCGGACGGCCGCTGCCGCTCCTACGCGGCCGCCGCCGACGGCACCGGCTGGGCGGAGGGCGCGGGCGTCCTGGTGCTGGAACGCCTCTCCGACGCCCGCCGCAACGGCCACCCCGTGCTGGCGGTGGTCCGGGGCAGCGCGGTCAACCAGGACGGCGCCTCCAACGGTCTCGCCGCCCCGTCCGGCCCCGCCCAGCAGCGGGTCATCCGGCAGGCCCTCGCCGACGCCGGACTCACCCCGGGCGAGATCGACGCCGTCGAGGGCCACGGCACCGGGACGACCCTGGGCGACCCGATCGAGGCGCAGGCCCTGCAGGCCGTCCTCGGTACCGGGCGCGACCCCGAACGCCCGCTGCTGCTCGGCTCGTTGAAGTCCAACCTGGGCCACACCGCGGCCGCCGCCGGAGTCGCCGGCGTGATCAAGACCGTCCAGGCGCTGCGCCACGGCGTCCTGCCGCGCACCCTGCACGTGGACGCCCCGACCCCGCACGTCGACTGGGCGGGCGGTGGCGTCGCGCTCCTCGCCGAGGCCCGCCCCTGGCCGGAGACCGGCCGCCCGCGCCGGGCCGGCGTCTCCGCGTTCGGCGTCAGCGGCACCAACGCGCACGTGATCCTGGAGCAGTGGACCGAGGAGGAGGGGGAGGAGGAGCGGGAGGAAGCGCGGGCGGTGCCGGACGGTCCGCTGCCCTGGGTGCTCAGCGCCCGGACCGAGGGCGCGCTGCGGGCCCGGGCCGGGCAGGTCGCGGAGCTGCTGCGGACGGACGGCGGCGCGACGGCAGCCGAACTCGCCCGGGCCGTGGCCGAGTCGCCCCGGCACCCGCTGCGGGCCGTGCTGGCGGCCCGGCCGGCGGACGCCGCCGAGCGGCTGGCGGCGTTCGCGGCCGCAGACGGCTCGGGCGAGGCGCCGCGCCCCGCCGGGACGGGCGGCCGGACCGCGTTCCTGTTCACCGGCCAGGGCGCCCAACGTCCGGGCATGGGCGCCGCGTTGTACCGGACCTACCCGGTCTTCGCGGAGGCCTTCGACCAGGCCGCGGCCGCCTTCGAACCGCACCTGCCGTACTCCGTGGCCGAGGCCGTCCTGCGCACCGCCGACGCCGAACGGCTGAACCGCACCCTCTACACCCAGCCCGCGCTGTTCACGCTGCAGACCGCGCTCCTGCGACTGCTGGAGTCCTGGGACGTGCGGCCCGACCTGGTGGCCGGACACTCGATCGGTTCGCTGGCCGCCGCCCACGCCGCCGGACTGCTCGAACTCGCCGACGCCGCCACCCTGGTGGCCACCCGCGCCACCCTGATGCAGCACCTCCCGCCCGGCGGCGCGATGGCCGCACTGGAGGCGGCGGAGGACGAAGTGCTGTCCGAACTCGGCTGGCAGGACGGCAAGGTGGACCTGGCCGCCGTCAACGGCCCCCGCTCGACGGTGATCTCGGGCACCGAGGCGGCCGTCGAAGAAGTCGCGGAGAGCTTCCGGGCCCGCGGCCGACGAGCCACCCGGCTCCGGGTCAGCCACGCCTTCCACTCGCACCTGATGGACCCCGTCCTGGACGAACTCCGCTCGACCGCCAAGGGACTGGCCTTCCGGCAGCCGAACGTCACCCTGGTCTCCGACCTCACCGGCCGCCCCGCGACCGCCGCCGAACTCGCCGACCCCGACTACTGGGCCGAACACGCCCGCCGCCCCGTCCGCTTCCTGGCCGCCGTCCACGCGCTGCGCGCCGAAGGAGCCACCCGGTTCCTGGAGTTGGGGCCGGACGGCATCCTCACCGCCCTCGCCAAGGACGCCCTCGCCGCCGGACCGGCCACCCGCCGACCCGCCGTCCTCGCCGCCGCGCTGCGCCGCAACCGCCCCGAGCCGGAGACCCTGCTGGAGTCCGTCGGCCGCCTGCACGCGGCCGGCGCCCCCGTCGACTGGTCCGCACCGCTGGGCGGGCGGACCACGAACCCGGTCGGCCTGCCCGGCTACCCGTTCGACCGGCGCCGCTACTGGCTGGACGCCGGACCGACCCCCGCAACCGCACCGCCGAGCCGGGAGGAGGCACCGCCGGGCCGGGAGGAGACGCCGACGGCACCGGCCGCCGGACGCTTCGAGGGCCTCGACGGAGACGCCCTGCTGGACGCCGTCCACGCGCTGGTGCGCGCCGAGGCGGCCACCGTGCTCGGGCACCCCGACGCGGCCGCGCTACCCGCCGACGCGGCGTTCGTGGAGCTCGGCTTCGACTCGCTCACCGCCACCGACCTCGCCGAACGCCTCTCCGCCGCCACCGGGCTGCGCCTCTCCGGCGCCCTGACCATCCACCACCCCGACCCGGCGGACCTCGCCGAGCACCTGCGCGGCGAACTGCTGAAGGCCAGGGGAGCGGGAGCCCCGGCGACCGAACCGCTGGCGGAGGTCTACCTGCGGCTGTGCCGGGCCGGCCGGATCCCCGCCGCCACCCGGGTGCTGCTGGCCGCGTCCGAGCTGCGCGCCGAATTCACCGCCGCCGACCGGGCCGGGCACGCCCTGCCGCCGCTCGCCCTCGCCACCGGGCCGGAACCGGAGCCGGGGTCGGCGCCGGAGCCGGCCCTGGTCTGCTTCCCCGCGCTGACCGCGCTGTCCGGGCCGCACGAGTACGCCAGGTTCGGCCGCGCCCTTGACGGCCGGCGCGCCGCGCACGCCGTCCCCGCCCCCGGTTACCGTCCCGGCAGCGCGCTGCCCGACTCCGCCGGGGCGTTCGTCGCGCTGCAGGCCGACGCCGTCCAACAGCTCTACGGGGAGCGGCCGTTCGCCGTCCTCGGCCGCTCGCTCGGCGGCTGCGTCGCGCACGCCGTCACCGCCGAACTGGAGCGGCGCGGCGTCCGGCCGCTCGGCCTGGTCCTGGTCGACAGCTACCCGATGGACACCGGCGCGCTGCCCGGCATGGACTGGTGGATGCCCGCCATGGTCGGCGGCATGCTCGACCGGATCGGCGACCAGGACCTCACCTTCACCGACACCGGCCTCACCGCGATGGGCTCCTACCTGCGCACCTTCGGGCCCTGGCAGCCCACCCCGATCGCCACGCCCACCCTGCTGCTGCGCGCCGCCGACCCCCTCCCCGGCACCCCCGGGCCCGAGCGGCTCGGCGACACCGACTGGCGGGCGTTCTGGCGGCTGCCGCACGAGCGGCTGGACGTCCCCGGCGACCACTTCACGGTGCTGGAGGAGCACTCCGCCACCACCGCCGACGCCGTCCACCGGTGGCTGGCGGCGCGCTGAACCGACGACGAGCAACCGACCGGACAGCGACAACCAGGGTTGTCGGAGAGGAGGTGAAGATGATCGACAACTCAGGTTGTCGCAACGGTGGCCCGGACGGCCGACCGCGGCTCCTCGCGCGGCCAGCGCTTGCGGGCGGCCTGGCGGGTGATGCCCAGCGACTGCCCCACCTCGCCGAAGGACGCACCGGCGGCGAGGGCCGCCCGGGCCGCCCGGTCCACGCGGTCGGCGGCGGCCAGCCGCTCGGCCTCGGCGGCGGCCAGCTCCCGGAGCGGGTCGCCGGTAGCAGGGCCGTCGGCGCCGGTGGCAGGGGTGGCGAGCAGGGGGCGCAGGCACGGTCCGAGCAAGGCGGTCAGCCGCTCGGCGGGGGCGGCGTCGACCTCCGGGACGCGCAGCAGGTAGCGGGAGACCAGCAGGCCGAGGACGACCGTGCCGACCAGGGTGGCCCGCAGCTCGACGTCCTCGCCGGTCAGGGCGTCGGCGACCGGGCTGTTGCCGGGGTCGGCGACCGCGCAGCGCACCGCCTCGGCCGCCTGGGGATGCGTCAGCATCGAGCGCAGCACCGGCATGCTGCGGTCGGGGCGGCCGTCGACGTCGGCCAGGACGTGGGCGAGCAGGCGTTCGCCCAGCTGCTCGGGCGGGCCGGAGAGCGCGCCGCCGAAGGAGAGGGCGAGCTCCGAGACCGCGTCGAACAGGCCCTCCTTGGAGCCGAAGTACTTCATCACCAGGGCCGGGTCCACCCCGGCCCGGTGGGCGACGGCGCGCACCGTCGTCTGCTCGTAGCCGAGGTCCGAGAACAGCTCGCGGGCCGCCGCCAGGATCGCCTGCCGGCTCTGGCTGCGGACCCGTCGGGTGCCGGTGCCGACCGGCGGGGACGGCGAAGGCGGCGGTGGGGAGGGCGGTGCGGCGGTCGGTTCGGGTGCGGGCACGTCGGCCTCCTGCTGGCGGGCCACTGTTGCGGCCGTGTTTCAACGCTCGTTGACCTATTCTCCGGGCGTCCCTACCATGAAAAAGTCTACAAGCGTCGACCGCGGTCGAACCCTCGGCGCTTCCCTCGCCCCGCGCTCCAGGAGCACGTCATGACCACCCGCGCCCCGAATCCGTCCGTGGTCGAACGAGTGCCGCCCGCGCCGCACGGCGCCGGCGCCCTGGCCCTGGCGGTGATCGTCACCTGCCAGCTGATGGTCGCGATCGACGGCAACGTCGTGAACATCGCGCTGCCGCGGATCCAGTCCGGCCTGGACATCTCCCCGGGCGGCCTGGCCTGGGTGTTCAGCGCCTACTCGCTCGCGTTCGGCGGCCTGCTGCTACTCGGCGGCCGGGTCAGCGACCTGCTGGGCCGGCGCCGGACGCTGGCCGGGGGGCTGCTCACGGTGGTGGCGGCCTCGCTGCTCGGCGGCGCGGCCCCGAACGCGGGACTGCTGGTCGCCGCCCGCGCCCTGCAGGGCGTCGGCTTCGCGTTCGCCGCGCCCGCCGCGCTCTCGCTGATCGCGGTGACCTTCGCCGAGGGGCCCGCCCGCACCCGGGCACTGGGCGTGTTCTCCACCGTGGCCGGCCTCGGCATCACGCTGGGGCTGATCCTCGGCGGCCTGCTCGCCACGCTCTCCTGGCGGCTGGTGTTCCTCGTCAACGTGCCGATCGGCCTGGCCGCCGTACTGCTGGCGTACCGGCACCTCCCGGAGACCGAGAGGCACCCGGGACGCCCCGACGTACCGGGCGCGCTGACCTCCACCGCAGGCACCACAGCCCTGGTGTACGGCCTGGTCCACGCCTCCTCGGCGGGCTGGGGCTCGACCGGCACCGTGGCCGCGCTGCTGCTCGGCGCCGCCCTGCTGGCCGGCTTCGTGTACGGCCAGGCCAGGGCCGCGGCCCCGCTGGTCCCGCTGTCGCTGTTCGCCCGGCGCGACCGCTCCGGCGCGTACGCGGTCTTCCTGCTGCTGTTCGCGGCGATGAGCGGCACCTACTTCCTGCTGTCGCTGTACGTCCAGGACGGCCTGGGCCTGCACCCGCTGACCGCCGGGCCGGCGTTCCTGCCGCTGGCGCTGGCCCAGTTCCTGACCGCCCGCAACGCGCCCCGGCTGATCCCCCGGTACGGGGCGAGGGCGCTGATCGTCACCGGCGCCGCCCTGCTGCTCGCCGCCAGTCTCTGGCTGTCCGCGACCGGCCCCGGCACCGGCTACTGGGGCGGCCTGCTCGGGCCGCTGCTGCTGCTCGGCGCGGGCCTCGGCACCGGCTTCGTCCCGCTCAACACGACCGTCCTGGCCGGCCTCGCGCCCCGGGAGACCGGCGCCGCCTCCGGACTGCTCCAGGCCGTCCAGCAGGTCGGCCTCTCGCTGGGCGTCGCCGTGCTGGCCACCCTCTACGGCCGGGCCGTGCACGGCACCGCCGACCCCACCCGGGCCGACCTCGCGCACGGCCTGGCCACCGCCGTGACGGCCGCCGCCGCGTTCAGCGCGCTGGCCGTCCTGATCGGCCTGTTCGTCATCCCCCGCCCGGCCGCGCCCGGGCGGACCGCCGACGCCGCGACCAAGGACACGGCGGGAAACAAGAGTTGACGCAACGTCAGAGAAGCGGCGCGCCCGGAACGAACCCCGGACGCGCCACCCACCCCGAAAGGCACCGCACGTGAGCACACCGCAGCACCTGCACCTCTCCGCCGCCCTCGACGGGGCCGGCTGGCACCCCGCCGCCCGCCACCAGCCGGACGGCACACCGCAGTTCACCCTCGACCACTGGGCCGGGCAGGCCGCCACCGCGGAGGCCGCGCTACTGGACTTCGTCACCGTCGAGGACCCGCTCTCCCGGCTGCCCGGGCCCGGCGACGACCTCGACCGGCGGCTCGGCCACACCCTGCGCCGCCTGGACGCGCTCACCCTGGCCGGCGCGCTGGCCGCCCGCACCCGGCACCTCGGCGTCATCCCCACCGTCGTCCTCAACACCGCGCGGCCCGCGCCGGTCGCCAAGGCGATAGCCAGCCTCGACCACCTGAGCGCGGGCCGGGCCGGCGTGCGCACCCAGCTCAGCCCGGACAAGCCGATCCCGCTGGAGACGCTGTTCAGCCCCGAGGTGCAGGCCCAGCTCGCCCGGATCTTCGACCGCGCCGCCGACGTGGTCGCGGTCGTCCGGGCGCTGTGGGACGGCGTGGAGGACGAGGCGCTGCTGCGCCCGCTGGCCCCCACCCGGTTCGCCGACCCGGACGCCCCGGACGCCGAAGCGGCGGCCGCCGCCGCGGAGTGGCGACTCGACCCCGCCCCGTCCACCGCGCCCCGCCCGCCGCAGGGCCACCCGGTGGTGTTCACCCTCGCGCACATCCTGATCCCGTGGCGGTACGGCGCCCGCGCCGCCGACGTGGTCGCGGTCACCCCGCACACCGCCGAGGACGTCCGCACCACCGTCGCCGAGATCCGCACCGAACAGGCCGCCGCCGGACGGGCCGACCGGACCGTGCACGTCTTCGCCGACCTGCTCGTGCACCTCGACGAGAAGCCCGGCGCGGCCGCCGACCGGCGCGACCGGCTCGACGAGACGCTCGGCACCGCACACACCTCGGACGCCCGGATCTTCGCCGGGACGCCGGCCGAACTCGCCGACCTGCTCCAGGAGTGGCAGGCCGCCGGCCTCACCGGCTACCGGCTCCGGCCCGCCACCACCGCCCACGACCTGCCCGCGATCGCCACCGGCCTGGTCCCCGAGCTGCAGCGCCGCGGCCGCTACCGCACCGCCTACGCCGAGGGCACCTTGCGCGACCGGCTCGGCCTCGGCGCCCCCTGAGCCCCCGTCGGCCGCACCCCGGCCCGCCGCCCGGCGGGCCGGTCACCACCGCCCCGGTCACCGCCCCGGTCACCGCCGCCCCGGTCACCACCCCGTTCGCCGGTACGCTCGGTGGCACCACCGGGAGCCCCCGCTCCCGAACCCGGCCCCGAACCCGGCCCCGACCCCGGGCCCAGCGCCAGCGAACGGGCCAGCTCCGCCCGGCCCTTGACGCGCAGCTTCCGGTAGGTGTGGGTGAGGTGCTGCTCGACCGTGCTGACGGTGACGAACAGCCGCTCGGCGATCTCCCGGTTGGAGTGCCCGGCCGCCGCCAGCGCCGCGACCCGCCGCTCCGAGGCGCTCAGGCCCCACTCGTCGGTGTCCGCCGCGTTCTCCCGCAGCCGCTCCAGCAGCGGACGCAGCCCGGCGGACTCGGCCAGTTCGCGGGCCTGCCGCAGCGCCTCCCGGGCTGCCCTGGGGTCGCCCGCCGCACTCCGGGCCTCGCCCAATTCGGCCAGTGCCCAGGCGTGTTCGGTGAGGTCGACGCCGTCGAGCCGGGCCGCGGCGGAGGTCAGCAGCGCGACCCGGTCGGCGGGGTCCGGCTCGCAGGCGGCCATCGCCCGCAGCGACAGGCCGGCGGTGCGCGGCGCGCCAGCCGCCGGGTGGGCCAGCTGCGCCGCCGCCAACTGCCGTGCCTCCTGCGGGCGTTCGAGGGCCAGTAGGGCGCGGGCCGCGTCGCCCCGCCAGGGCAGGAAGGAGGGCACGTCGAAGCCCCAGTCGATCAGCAGTCGCCCGCAGCGGCCGAAGTCCTCCAGCGCGGCGTCCGGTTGGCCGGCTGCCAGCCGGTGCCGCCCGCGCGCGTACAGGAACTGCGCGCCGTACCGGGAGCGGGTCAACCGGCCCGGCAGGACCGGCAGTCGGCGTTCGGCGTCGGGGCGGACGCCCAGCGCGGCGGCGGAGAGCAGCAGCGCGGAGAGCGGGGCGCCGACCCAGATGCCCCAGCCGTCCGGGGGGAGCAGTTCCAGGGAGCGGACGGAGAGCCGTTCGGCGGAGCGCTGGTCGCCGGTGCGCCAGCGGATCTCGGCCAGCGCCCCCGCCAACAGGGCCTGCCAGACCGGGATCCGGCGCGCGGTGGCCTCGCGCAGCAGCGTCGCGCACCACGGTTCGGCGGTGTCGGCCCGGTCCGCGTACAGCAGCACGTGCAGCGCGGAGACCAGCGAACCGAACGTGCTGTCCTCCAACGGCGTGGTGCGGAGCACCAGTTCGGCGGTGCGCAGGTCGTCGGGGGCGGCGCCCTGGCGCAGCACCCGGGGCAGCGCGAGGGCGGAGCGCTGCTGGGGTTCGCCGACCGGCAGGCCGGGCGGCGGGGAGGGGCGGCCGGGCGGCACCAGGTGCGGGGAGATCGCCCGCACCTGCTCCAGCGCGCGGGTCAGGTCGTCCCGGCCGACCGCGTCGGCGGGCTCCGGCCAGGTCGCCAACCGGGTGATCTCGTCCTCGGTGCCGTGCCAGGGCAGGGACCGCAGCGTGGTCACCCGCTGGCCGTCGGTCAGCTGCTCGGGCCGGTGCGCCAGCGCGCGGACGTGCCGGTACGCCGAGCGCGGGTCGCTGCGGAAGCGCACCAGGGCGCGGGCCAGCACCACCTCGGCGTCGGCCGGGTCCGCGGCGGCGGCCAGCGCCAGGCAGGCCTCGGCGAAGCCCGGGTCGTCCCGCCGCAGCGCCGCGTACGCGGCCTCCCGCAGCACCGGCCCGGCCCAGTCGGCCGAGCCGTCCCGGGCCGCCAGCAGGTGCCCGGAGACCGCCTCGGCGGCCCCGCCCGACTCGTACACCAGCTGGGCGGCGCGCAGTTCGCGGGCGGTGCGCTCGGTGTCGGAGAGGCCGTCCAGGACGGCCCGGGCCACCGCCGGGCCGCGCAGCCGCCACCCGCCGTCCACGCCGTCCGCACCGCCCCCGTCGGTCCCGTCGGCCCCGCCGCCGGTGCCGTCGCCGCCGGTGCCGTGGACCGCCAGGCCGGCGGCGGCCAGCGCGCCCAGGGCGGGGTGCGGGCCGGGCGCGGGGCGGTCCAGCAGCTGGGGGAGCAGGGCGGTGGAGCCGGAGGCGGTCAGCACGGCCAGGGCGCGGGCCGGTTCGGCGGCGGCGGACCCGGCCCGGTGCAGGCAGTCCCGGACGGCGAGGGCGAAGGCCGGGCCGGGCCGGGGCGCCGGATCGCCGGGCGCGGCGTCCTCGGCCAGCGCGCGCAGCAGCAGCGGGTTGCCGCCGGTGAGCCGGTGCCACGGGCCGGGATCGACGGGCGGGGGAGGTGGAACGGGATCGGCGGTCCCGGCGGTCCCGGCGGACGGGGCGGGCAGCAGCCGGGCCAGCAGCAGGCCGGTGCCGGCGGCGGAGAGCCGGTCCACCCGGAGCCGGGCCAGGTGCGGCAGGCGCAGCAGGGCCGCCCACCAGTCCCGGTCGGCGGCGGGGTCGCTCGGCGGGTCGGGCTCGGTGGCCACCAGCAGGACGCGGCCCTGCGGGGTCAGCGCCGCCAGCCGCGCCAGGACCAGCTGGGACGCCGGGTCGGCGTGCCGCAGGTCGTCGACGGCCAGCACCAGCGGCACCCGCCGGGCGCCCGCCGCGAACAGCTGCCACAGCTCCTGGTGCACCCGGGACGGCACCTGCCCGGCGGACGGCGGGTCGGCCGCGCAGGCCTCGTCCCGTTCCGACCGGGCCAGCAGCGCCGCCGCCGCGGCCCGCACCGGTCCGGGCAGCCGGGGCGCGCGCAGCAGCTGCCGGAGCACGCCGTACCGGGCCGAGCGCTCCGAGCAGCGCCCGGTGGCGGTCAGCACGGCGGCGCCGTGCCGTTCGGCGTGCGCGGCTAGGGCGCGCAGCAGCTCGGTCTTCCCGCACGCGGTGGGGCCGGTCACCGCGAGGACGCCGCCGGAGCCGTTCCGGCAGTCGTCCAGCAGGCGGGCGAAACGCGCGAGGTGCGGTGCGCGCTCGACCAGCGCGACGGCCGCGGCCCCGGCGGTGGCCTCGGGGGCGGTGGCCTCGGTGGCCTCGGTGGCCTCGGTGGGCGAGTCCGGACGGCGTTCGGCAGGGGTCACTTCTGCTCCCGGTGGGTCAGGTCGGGGCGGGGTCGCCGCCCGGTGCTGTCGCTGGGGGGTGTGCCGGGCCCGCCGGACCGCGCTGTCCGGGGAGAGTGCCCGTCCGCCGCGGGGCGGCGCAGGCTCCGCGGCGGACGGTCGGTCGGGGCGGAGGTCGGTCGTCAGGCGACGCCGACGGTGAGGCGGTCGCCGATCAGGGCGGCGACGGATTCCAGGTGGGCGGTCAGGTAGAAGTGGCCGCCCGGGTAGCTGCGGACCTCCAGCGGGCCGGTGGTGTGTCCGGCCCAGGCCACCGCCTCGTCCGCGGTGACCTGCGGGTCCGCGTCGCCGGTGAGCACCGTCACCGGACACTCCAGCGGCGGCCCGGGCCGGTACCGGTAGGTCTCGACCGCCCGGTAGTCGGCGCGCAGCGGCGGCAGGAACAGCGCGCGCAGCTCCGGGTCCTCCAGGACGGCGCCGACCGTGCCGCCGAGCGTGGCGAGGTGGGCGATCACCTCTTCGTCGGACGCGTCGTGCAGGGCGGAGTCGGCGCGCACGGTGTGCGGGGCGCGCCGGGCGGAGAGGATCAGCAGCCGGGGCTCCCGTCCGGTGGCCTCGGCCAGCCGCCGGGCGGTCTCGTAGGCGAGCAGCGCGCCCATGCTGTGGCCGAGCAGCGCGGGGGGTTCGGGCAGCCAGTCCGGCAGCAGCACCTCGGCGATCCGGTCGGCGAGTTCGTGCAGGTCGCCGACCGGCGGTTCGGCGTACCGGTCCTGTCGGCCCGGGTACTGCAGGGCGGTGACCTCGGCGCGGCCGCGGAGCGCCGCGGACAGCGGGTGCCAGAAGGTGGCCGTCCCGCCGGCGTGCGGGAAGCACACCAGTCGGGGCGTCCCGGGCTCCTGGGGGTGGTAGCGGCGCAGCCAGTCGTCCTCCGCGGTCATGCGGGGGAACTCCCTTCGATCAGTGGGCGGTTGCTCGTCCGGCGCGGACGGACGGCGGGTCAGTCGACCCGGACGCCGCCCGAGACGGCGGCCAACAGCCGTTCGGTGTAGGGGTGTTGCGGCCGGTCGAAGACCTCGTGGACGTCGCCGCTCTCTACCGCGGCGCCGTCCTTCATCACGATCAACCGGTCACTCACATGGTGCACCACACCCAGGTCGTGCGAGATGAAAAGCAGCGCCAAGCCGAGTTCCCGCTGGAGTTCGGTGAGCAGGTCGAGCACCTGGGCCTGCACCGAGACGTCGAGGGCCGACACCGGCTCGTCGCAGACCAGCAGCCGCGGTTCGACGGCCAACGCCCGGGCGATCGCCACCCGTTGGCGCTGTCCGCCGGAGAGCCGCCCGGGGCGGGCCCGCAGGACGGTGGCGGGCAGGCCGACCTGGTCGAGCAGTTCCAGGGTGCGGGCCTCCCGGGCGGCGCGCGCCAGGCCGGTCGCGGCCAGCGCCTCGCCGACGATCCGGCGCACGTCGTGGCGCGGGTCGAAGGAGCCCAGCGGGTCCTGCTGGACGGTCTGCACCAGCCGCCGCCGCTCCCGCCGCCGCCGCTCGGGCAGGCCGGACCACGGCTCGCCGGCGAAGCGCACGGTGCCCGCGTCGGGCTCCAGCAGGCCGAGGGCGATCCGGGCGACGGTGGTCTTCCCGGAGCCGGACTCGCCGACCAGCCCGAGCGTCTCGCCCGCCGCGACCTGGAACGACACCCCGCGCACCACCTGCTGCACCGACCCGTCCGGGCCCCGGTAGGACTTCTCCAGGCCCTCCGCCGCCAGCAGCACCGGCCGGTCCGCGACCGGCACCGCCGCTGCGGGCTCGCGCAACACGGGCGCGGCGAGCGGGAGTTCCCCGCCCGGGTGCCAGCAGCGCACCCCGTGCCCGGCCGCGTCGGGTCCGGCCGGATCGTGCCTGGCCGAATCGGGCCCGGCCGGATCGGGTTCCGGCAGCGCGACCAGGCAGCGCTCCTCGGCGAACGCGCAGCGCGCCGCGTACGGGCAGCCGTCCGGCCCGGCCGCCCCGACGAGCGCGGGGGCGGGGCGGACGGACAGCGGGCCGCCCTTGCGCTCGCGGCGCGGCACGGCGGCCAGCAGCGCCCGGGTGTACGGGTGCCGGGGGTCGCCGAGCACCCGCTCGGCCGGGCCCTGCTCGACCACGGTGCCCGCGTACATCACGGCGACCCGGTCGGCGAGCCGGCCGACCACTGCCAGGTCGTGGCTGATCAGCAGCAGCGAGGTGCCGCCCGCGACCAGCTCGCCCAGCAGGTCGAGGACCTGGGCCTGCACGGTGGCGTCGAGCGCGGTGGTCGGCTCGTCCGCGATCAGCAGCTCGGGGCCGCCGGCCAGCGCGGAGGCGATCAGCGCGCGCTGGCGCAGGCCGCCGGAGAGCTGGTGCGGGTACTGCGCGGCGCGGCGCTCCGGTTCGGGCACGCCGACGTCCGCGAGCAGGCCGAGGATCCGCTTCCGGGTCTCGGCGCGCGGCGCGGGCCGGTGCAGGCCGAGTACCTCGCCGATCTCGGCGCCGACGGTGCGCAGCGGGTCGAGCGAGACCAGCGCGTCCTGCAGGACCAGGCCGATCCGGCGCCCGCGCACCCCCCGCCAGCCGCGCTCGTCCAGGCTCCGCAGGTCGGTGCCGTCGAACTCCAACCGCCCCGCCTGCACCGAGGACTGACGGCCCGTCAGGCCGACCAGGGTCCGGGCGGTGACGCTCTTGCCGGAACCGGACTCGCCGACCAGCGCCAGGCACTCGCCGCGCTCCAGCCGCAGCGAGACCCCGCGCACCGCGGGCACGCCGCCGAACGCGACCCGCAGGTCGTCGACGGCCAGCAGCGGGGGAACGGCGGCCGCCGCCGCGGGGACGGTCGGCGCGGGGGACGGGGTGCTCATGCGGACCTCCGGGTGAAGCGCTGCTGCAGGTGGCGGCCGACCACGGTGACGGCGACCACGGTCACGGTGACCGCCGCGCCCGGGAACACCCCGAGCCACCAGGCGGTCTCCAGGAAGCCCCGGCCCTCGGCGAGCATCGCGCCCCACTCGGGGGACGGCGGGCGCGGGCCGAGGCCGAGGAAGCTGAGCGCGGACGCCGCGATCAGCGCGGTGCCGAACCCGACGGTCGCCAGGGTCAGCAGCGGCGCCAGCGAGTTCGGCAGCACGTGCCGCAGGACCAGCAGCGGCCGGGGCACGCCGAGCGCCACCGCCGCCTCCACGTACCCGGAGCGGCGCACCAGCAGCGCCTCGGAGCGCACCATCCGGCCGTAGCCGGGCACCAGGGCGAAGCCCAGCGCGAGCACCAGGTTCCCGGTGCCGGTGCCGAGCACCGCGATCGCCAGCAGCGCCAGCAGGGTCGCGGGCAGCGCCAGCAGCACGTCGGCGGCGCGCATCAGCACCTGGTCGGCCCAGCGCCCGCCGAGCGCGGCCGCCAGGCCCAGCACGGCGCCGCCGGCCATCGCGATCACCGTCGACCCGAAGCCGATCGACAGCGCCGGCCCGGCGCCGTGCACCAGCCGGGACCACAGGTCGCGGCCGAGCTGGTCGGTGCCCAGCAGGTGGGCGGAGCCCGGCCCCTGGAGGGCGTTCAGCGGGTCGGTGGCGGTCGGCGGGGCCGAGGCGAACAGGCCCGGCGCGAGCGCGGCCAGCACGATCAGCGCCAGCAGCAGGCCGGCCGCGAGCACCGCCCACGGCGGCCGCCGCACCGTGGTCGAGGAAGTGGGGGAGGCCACCGGATCACCTGCTCCCGAGTCGGGGGTCGAGCACGGTGTAGAGCGCGTCCACCACCGCGGAGATCACCACGAACGCCAGCGCGGAGAACAGCACCACGCCGATCACCACCGGCACGTCCCGGCTGTTGACCGCGCCGAGCACCAGCGCGCCCACCCCGGGCCGGCCGAACACCGCCTCCACCAGCACCGTCCCGCCCAGCAGCGAGCCGGTCAGCCAGCCGGTCAGCGTCACCATCGGCACCGCGGCGTGCCGCAGCGCGTGCCGCACCACCAGCGCCGTCCGCCCGCGCCCGCGGGCCCGTACGGTCACCGCGAACGGCTGCGCCAGCGCCGCCTCCAGGCCCTCGCGCAGCACCTGGGCGAGCGTCCCGGCCAGCGGCAGCGCCAGCGTCACGGCGGGCAGCACCAGCGAGCCGAAACCGTCCGCCCCCGCGACCGGGAACCAGCGCAGGTGGAAGGAGAACACCGTCAGCAGCACCAGGCCCAGCCAGTACGAGGGAGTGGAGACCGCGACCAGCTCCCACGCCCCGGTCAGCGCCCGCAGCCCCGGCCGCCGCCCGGCGGTGGCCACCGCCGAGACGGCCGCCACCAGCAGCGCCAGCAGCACCGCCGCACCCACCAACTGCAGGGTGGGACCCAGCTGCTCGCCGACCAGCCCGGCCACCGGCCGCTGCAACTGGTACGACTGGCCGAGGTCACCGCGCAGCAGCTGCCCCAGGAAGTGCAGGTACTGGCTGAACACCGGCTGGTCGAAGCCCAGTTGGTGCCGGATCTGCTCGCGGACCTCCGGCGAGGTGGTGGTCGACGGGCCGAGCAGCACCGCCACCGGGTCGCCCGGGATCAGCTGCAGCGCGGCGAACGCCAGCGTCGCCGCGCCGAACAGCACCGCCAGCGCCCCCGCCAGCCGGCGCGGCAGCGCCCGCAGCAGCCACCGCAGCAGCGCGGCCGGGGCCGGGCCCCGCGACGGCCGCTTCGCCGTCGCGGGGCCCGGGTGCACCGCTGTCACGCGGTGCGCCAGGTGTCGTAGAAGCTCAGCCAGGTGTCCGAGTCGAAGCTCAGCCCGCCGACCTTCGCCGACGCGCCGGTCAGCGCGTACGGCGTGTACACCGGGACGACGGTGGCCAGCTCGACCGCCCGCTTCTGCACCTTCGTGTACAGCTCGGAGCGCTGGCCGGCGTCCAGGGTGGCCCGGGCCGCGTTGGTCCACTCGTCGAGCTGCGCGTCCGGCAGGAAGGTCGCGTTGATGCCGCCCTTGGCAGGATCGGAACCGGAGTTGAGGAACAGCCAGAGCACGTCCGGCTCGAACCGGGCCCAGGCCAGGTCGACGATGTTGGCCTTGCCGCCGTACACCAGGGTCGAGTAGCCGCCGACGTCCAGCGCCGGGCGCTGCACCTCCACGCCGATCTTCTTCAGGTCGGCCTGGAAGGCCTGGCCGAGGATGTCGCGGCTCTGCTGCGTGGCGGTCGCGGTCAGCTGCGGCCACACCAGGGTCAGCCGCTTGCCGTCCTTGGTGCGGTAGCCGTCACCGTCCCGGCTGGTCCAACCCGCCTCGTCCAGCAGCTTGTTCGACAGCGACTGGTCGAACGGCCAGGAGCCCTCCAGCTCCTTGGCGTAGCCCGGGGTGGTCGCCGAGATCGGGCTCCAGGCGCGCGGGAACTGCCCGAACTGCACGGACTTCACGTCCAGTTCGACGTCGATGCCGCGCTGCACGGCCTGCCGGACCTTCTGGTCGTCCAGCGGCGCCAGCGAACCGTTCAGCCACAGGTTGTAGTTCCCGCCCGGCTGCGCCTGGGTGAGCAGCTTCAGCTTCGAGTCGGCCTTCACCGAGGCGACGCTCTGCGGCGGCACCGCCTTGACCACCTGCACCTGCCCGCTGCTCAGCGCGCCGACCCGTACCGAGGCGTCCGGCAGGAACCGCACCACGAACTTGTCCAGGTACGCCGGACCGGTGTGCTTCGCGGTCGGCGGCGCCCACTGGTAGGCCGGGTTCTTCTCGAACACCGCCTCCTGGCCCTTGCTGTACGACACGAACCTGAACGGCCCGGTGCCGACGTCCGCCGCCCCGCCCTGGCCGAGCTTCGCCGCGCTGTCGGCCAGCGCCTTCGGCGAGTAGAAGCCCAGGTAGGTGGTGGACGCGGCCTGCAGGAACGGCGCGGACGGCTGGGCGAAGTCGACCCGGACGGTGGCCGGGTCGAGCACCGTGGTGCCGGTGTAGGAGCCCAACAGGTTCGCCGCGTACTGCGACTTGGTGTCCTTCGCCACGATGTGGTCGAAGTTGGCCTTCACCGAGGCGGCGTCGAACGGCGTCCCGTCGTGGAACTTCACGTCGGTGCGCAGGTGGAAGGTGAAGCTCTTCAGGTCCGGCGCCACCTCCCAGGAGGTGGCCAGCCACGGGTGGAACTTGCCCTCGGCGTCCTCCGACACCAGCGAGTCGAACACCTGGCGCTGCAACTCGGCGGTGAGGTCCTGGGTCGACACGTGCGGGTCCCAGGACACCGGCTCGGTGTCCACCGCGTACGTCAACGTGCCGCCGGCCACCGGCTTGCCCGCGTCCGCGGAAGCCCCGCCGCCGCCCTTCGCGCCGGAGCACCCGGTCAGCAGCAGGGCGCCGACGACGGCGGGCACGAACACCCGGGCCGGGCCGGGTCTGGGAATGCGCATGGGAATCTTTCCTCCGTACTGATCTCACGTACCGCGTGAAGTGCCGTGCGAACGCGCCCGCTGTTTCCGGGTGTTGCGTTCTGATGACATGCCTCCGACCTGCGCCGGAGCCAAGAAGCCTGCTGTCAGAGAAAGTTGACCGATCGTCGGGTACAGCGCCCTGCCCTGTCGCGGTTCCGCGCTGTTAGCCTCGGCGAATGACCGCGACACTGGACATCGGGGCGCTGCGCAGCCTCACCGCGATCGGCGACCACGGCGGCTTCCACCGCGCCGCGGCGGCCCTGGGCATCTCCCAGTCCGCCGTCAGCCAGCACGTCCGGCGCCTCGAACGCACCCTCGGGCACGCCCTGGTGGAGCGCAGCGGCCGCGGCATCCGGTTCACCGCCACCGGCGAGCTCGCCCTCACCGAGGCCCGCCGGGTGCTCGCCGCCCACGACGAGGCGCTGGTGCGGCTCGGCGTCACCGAACCCGCCGAGAGCGGCTACCTGATCGGCTCCACCGAGCACGTCGCCGAAGGCGTCCTGCCCGCGATCACCCGCACCGTCACCAGCCAACTCCCGGGCCGCACCGTCCGGTTCCGGCTCGACCGGGGCGGTCGGCTGCACGAGGCGCTGGACGAGGGCGCGCTCGACGCCGCCGTGTTCATCGGCGACAACGGCGGCCGCCCCGGCGAGGTGGCCGGCGGCGTCCCGCTGTCCTGGTTCGCCGCCCCCGACTGGGGCGTGCCCGACCCGGGCACGCCCGTCCCGCTGGTCGCCATCGACGGCCCCTGCGTGCTGCGCGACCGCGCGCTGACCGCGCTGCGGGCCGACGGCCGGGCCGTCACCGTGATCGCCGAAGCCGCCCAACTCGCGGGCGTGATCGGCGCGGTGCGCGGCGGGCTGGGCGTCGCCCTGCTCGCCGACCACGGCCCGCCGCCGCCCGGGCTGGTCCGACTGCGCGACCTGCCCGCCGTCCCGCCCGAACCCCTCTACCTGCGCTACCGGGCCGGCGCCCCGGAGCAGCTGACCGGGGTGCTGCGCAGCGCGCTGGACAACCTGGCCCCCCGCCCCTAGGGCGGGGAGCCGGGCGGCGGCGACGACGGCGGGCCGGGGGCTCACGCGAACCGCTGCCCGTAGTCGTTCAGCGCCGACGTGCCGATCGCCAGCAGGGCCGCGTCCTCCTGCGGGGCGTGCACCCCGGCCGCCTGCACGTCGCGGAAGATCCGCTCCAGCGGGCCGGTCTGCGACAGCGCGGAGCTGCCCAGCAGCCGCACCGCGAGCTCCACCGCCCGGGTCAGGTCGCGGATCACCGCGACCTTCGCCGCCAGCGCCTCCACCCCCGACACCACCTCGCCGCGGTCCAGCTTCCCGGCGATCGCGAACACCAGCTGCTCGGCCGTCGACAGCAGCACCTCGATCTCGCCCGCCGTCCGGCGGAACCGCTCGGTGACGCCCACCGGCCGCCCCAGCTGGCTGGGCACCTTGGTGTACCCGACGTGGTGCACGTGGTCCTGCGCCGCCCGGGCCGCGCCCAGGTACAGCGAGGCCGAGATCAGCAGGATCGCGTTGGCGTGCTCCTGGTCCGGCGCGGGGCCGCCGCCGGCCGGGCGCGGCGCGTCGAAGCCGTCGAACTCGATCAGGTCGTCCGGACCGACCTCCACGTCGGTGAACACCACCTCGTGGCTGACCGTCGCCCGCATGCCCAGCTGCCGCCAGGTCGGCAGGATCTCGATGCCCGGCGACCCGCCCGGCACCACGAACACCGCCAGCCGGGGCTGCGGCTCGTCGGTGACCGCCCACAGCAGGAAGTACGCCAGCCCCTCCGCGCCCGTCACGAAGCGCTTGCGGCCGGTGATCGCCCAGCCGTTCGCGGTGCGGCGGGCCACCGTGCCGCCGCCCGGCCCGGAGTCCGGCTCCGCCCGGGCGTGGTTGAGCAGGGTGGGCCGCTCGGCCGACTCGGCCAGGATCCGCCGGTACAGCGCCGCCGGCCACGGGCGGCCGGGCGCCAGCACGTGCGGCACCAGCGTCATGGTGGCGATCAGCGCCACCGAGGTGTCGCCCCGTCCCAGCGCCAGCAGGATCCGTGCCAGGTCACCGAACGAGACGCCCGGCCCGCCCCACTCCTCGCCCACCGTCGCGGTCAGCAGCCCCGCCTCGTGCAGCAACCGGATCGCCGCGTGCGGGAACTCGCCGGTCCGGTCGTACTCGCCCGCGGTGTCGGCGAGCGCCGAGGTGATCTCGTCCAGCCGGGACAGGTCGGGCTTCGGCAGCCGGAAACCCCCGGCCGGAGCCGGAGCGGCGGCCGGGAAGGACGTCGGAAGGGGAGCGGCCGCGGGGTCGCCGGCGGGCGGGGCGGTGCTGGTCATGGCGTGTCCTCGGGGAGGCAGGGGGCACGGGGAGGCAGGACCGGCCGGCGGCACCGGGCGGGCAGGCCGCGGTGGCCGGACGGCACGGCGGCCGGACCGGAGTCAGGGGCAGGAGGAAGGCGGGGGAACGGCGCGGACGGCCGGACTCAGCGACAGCAGGCGGAGCCGACGAACCCGAAGTCGACGGCACGGCGGCTGGTCAGCAGCGGCGCCGACGCGGGGGACAGACGCGGGCAGGCGAACACCGCGGCCGCACACCGGCCGCCGATCACCGCACACACGTTCCCGGACATGCCCCGAGTCTGCTGGATCGCCCGCGCCCCCGTCCACCGCCGACTTGTGATCGGAACCGAACGCCGACGCTTATCGGTCACCCGGCCGCCCGGTGTCCGGCGGGCCGTCACCGACCCGGCGCCCGAACCCGCCTGACGTCCCGTTACCCAATCTTGATCACCCGGGGCGCGACCGGCCGCCCCACCCGCGACGTGTCTTCCCCACGTCGACGAAAACTTTCCATCCGGGGGACCACATGACCGAGGGGCTCGACTTCGACGAGTTCGCGGCCAGCCGGGCACGCCGCCTGTTCCACCTGGCGTACCTGATGTGCGGGGACTGGCACCAGGCGCAGGACCTCGTGCAGACGGCACTGTCCAAGCTCTACCCCGTCTGGGGCCGGCTGCGCCGGGGGGACGGCGAGGCCGGCCTCGACGCGTACGCCCGCAAGGTCCTGCTGCGCTGCTACCTCTCCCACCGGCGGCTGCGGCGCTCCAGCGAACTCGCCGTCGACGAGTTCCCCGAGGAGCCGACGATCGGCGCGCACGAGGGCAGCGCCGCCGCCCTCCGGCTCACCCTGATCGGCGCGCTGCGCCAACTCCCGCCCCGCAACCGGGCCGCCGTGGTGCTCCGCTACCTGGAGGACTACAGCCTGGAGGAGACCGCCGAGGCGATGGGCATCACCGTCAGCGCGGTCAAGAGCCTCAACTCCCGCTCGATGGCCCGGCTGCGTGCCATCCTCGGCCCCGACCGGGCCCTGCTGCTCCAGGACTGACCCGCCACCCCGACCCGCCCGCCCCCGCCACTTCCCACCCCGCCCCCCGTCACCCACCTGCCCGCACGGAAGGCCGCCGACCTTGGACCCGGACCTGGACCTTGAACTCTCCACCCTGATGGAGACGAGCGTCAGGGACCTGAGCGTGCCCGTCGCGGTGATCGTCGCCGAGAGCAGCCGCCGCGGCCGCCGCCGACAGACCGCCCGGCGGCTGCGGATCGCCGGAACGACGCTCGCCGTCGCCGCTGTCGCCCTGGCCGGCGCGAACATCGGCCTGCCGCTGCTCGACGCCGCCCCGGACAGCGGCGCCGGCGTCGCCCCGGCCGCCCACCTGACCGGCGCCGCCGACCCGCTGCCCTCCGCCCCCCCGTCCGTCGACCAGCCCCCACAGCCGCCCGGGCAGACGCCGTCCGTCCCGCCGTCCCCCTCCTCGACCACCGCCGCCCCCCCGTCCTCCTCGCCCGGAGGGCCGTTCACCCCCGGGCCGCTCCCCTCCCGCTCCGTCGACGCGGACGGCCGGGTGCGCTGGCAGCCACTGTCCGCCCCCACCGCCCCGGTCTACAGGGGGGTGAAGGCCCCGCCGGCGAAGGGCATCGTCTTCGAGTTCCGCGACGCGACGGTGCTCGGCAACCTGCGGGCGATGCTGCCGGAACTGGAGGACAACCTCACACCGAGCCAGGGCCACCGGGCCGACCGGGCCCCCGGCGGCTCCACCGTCTTCCTGAAGTACCAGGACCAGGCCGGCCCGGTCAGCCTCGAACTGACCCTCCGCCACGCCGACATCCCCTTCCCGGACGACGGCCTCTCGCCGCGCCCCGACCAGGTCCCCTTCCACTGCGGCCTCGACAGCGGCCTCGGCGGCAACCACCAGACCGCCTGCTTCGCCGGCTACCGCGACACCGGCACCTGGGAGATGGTCGAGATGGACGACTCCCAGGCCACCGGCCTCTACAGCTACCGCGTGGTGATCTGGCGGGTCGACGGCACCATCCTCGACTTCACCCAGTACTGCGGCACCCTCGACTCCCTCGGAGAGGTCCCCGGCGTCCCCCCGGGCGCCCGCGACAAGCCGCCCCTCGACCTCACCACCTGGCGCGGCATCGCCGAGAGCCCGCTCTGGGACGCCTACGTCCTGCCCGTCAAGGGCTGACCGGTGACAGGCGGTTCCGCTCCGTCCCCCCGACCTGCGAGAGTGCCGACATGGACGTGAACGACGCGAACACGAACGACGCGGTCATCCGCCGGGCCGGACCCGAGGACGCGCCCGCGCTGGCGGCCCTGCGCCGACGGTTCAAGATCGAGGACGGCGGGGACGGAGCCCCGCAGGACGAAGCGGAGTTCGTCGCCGCGTGCACGCGGTGGCTGCGCTCCCGGCTGGCCGGGCCCTGGCGCGCCTGGGTCGCGGAGGTGGACGGCCGGATCTGCGGCCACGTGTTCCTGTGCCTGGTGGACAAGGTCCCGAGCCCCTACCCGGACCCCGACGCCCTCGGCTACCTGACCAACTTCTACGTCACCCCCGAGCGGCGCGACCGCGGCCTGGGCCGGTCCCTGCTGGACGAGGCGACCGGCTACGCGCGCGCCCACGGCCTCGACACCCTGGTGGTCTGGCCGTCCGAACGCAGCGCACCGCTCTACCGGCGCCACGGCTTCGACACCCCGGACGAACTCCTCGAACACCCCCTCACCCCCGGCTGAACACCCCACCGCCCACCGCGCCCGCGCCGCCGCCCTCCGCGAAGCGGCCTGCGGCGTGACGCCGTAGCGCCGGCGGGGCGGGGGCGGGGGCGGGGTGGGGTCAGAGTTCCGCGTCGAGGTCGTTCCGGTCGGCGGTCCGTAGGGTCAGGGGGACGGTCGACGGGCCGACGGTGCAGGTGAGTTCGACCGGGGGGTGGGTGGCCGGGCGGGGGTGGGCGACCAGCCAGGCGTAGGCGGCGGAGGCGGCGGCGGCCGGGTCGACCCGGTCCAGGCGGCCGTTCGCGCGGTGCGGGGCGAGGTCGAGGGCGAAGGCGCCGTGCCGGCGGTGGACGAGCAGGCAGCGTTCGGGGGAGAGGAGCGCGGCGGCGACCCGGCAGGACGGCAGTTCGTCCAGGACGTGCGCCGCCCAGCCCGCCGCCGACCAGCCGGTGCCGGGCCGCTGCCACAGGACGGCGGAGCCGCGCTGTTCGGCGAGTCCGGCCGCGCCGTGCCGGGCGGCCAGGTGGTGCACCGGCAGGTCGGTGGCGACCGGGTAGCGGGCGATCCGCACCCGCCGCCCGTCCACCTCGGCCCGGACCGCGAGCGCCGCGGCGCCGGACGCGACGGCGCCGGACGCGGCGGGCCGCGGGTCGGGCAGCAGTTCGGGCGTCAACGGGGTGCGCGGCGGGGTCAGGCCGATCAGCCGGTACAGCTCGGCGCGCAGCAGCGGCAGCGCCTCGTCCGGGCGGGCGAAGGCGTCGACGGCGAACCGGGCCGGGTCCGGGACGGTGGCGCGGGCGTCGCGCAGCAGGGCGGGCAGGTCGGCGGTGCGGGTGAAGCGCGGGGCGCGGTCCAGCAGCCGGGCCATCGGCGTAGCGGGGAGGAGTTCCGTCCCGCCGCCGTAGCCGTCCAGGACCAGGGTGCGGCCGAGCGCCGCCGCGTACAGCGCGGTCGAGCCGTGGTCGGTGAGCACCGCGTCGGCGGCGACCAGCACGGACGCCCACTCCTGGTGGGCGGAGGGCAGCAGCAGTCCGGCGCGCAGCGCGGGGCGGAGCTGTTCGGCGAGGTCGAGCGCGCCCCGGCTGCTGACCTCGTTGGGGTGCACCACCAGTGCCACCCGGTACTCGTCCACCGGCAGCCCGAGCACCAGTTCCAGCGGCAGGTCGGGGCGGCGCGCCAGCAGGCTCTCCGGGCCGTGGGTGGTCAGCACCGCGAGCAGGGTCCGCCCGTCGGCGCCGAGCGCGGCCCGGTACGTCTCGCGGCGGCCGGTGGACTGCCGCATCCGGTCCAGCGTCGGGTCGCCCACCACGACGGCGCGGGCGGCGGCCGGCGGGCAGAACTCGGTGAGCCGGACCAGCTGCTCCTGGTGCCCGAGGCCGTGCAGGTCGGCCCACGGCTCGCCGTCGGCGAGCAGGAACGCCGGATCGAGGCCGGACGGCAGAGCGGGCGAACCCTCGTCCCCGAACGCCTTGTTGAACCCGGCGCCGTGCGGCAGCAGCGCCCGGTTGCGGGCGGACAGGCTGGTCAGCGCGCCCTTCGGGCTGGTGGACAGCACCAGGTCGAACGTCCGGCCGCGCGCCTCGTCGAAGTCCACCACCCGGGCGCCCGACCGGTCCAGCGCGGCCAGCGCGTCCGCCTCGAACCGGGAGCCGGGCACCACGGTGAACCACCGGTCGATCCGCGGGTCGCCCTCGAACACCGGCAGCACGTCCAGCAACCGGTGCAGTGCCACCGCCGACCGGAACGCCAACAGCACGGCGCACCGCTCGATCCGTCCGGCCCCGGGCATGCCCCGATGCTATCCGCGTCCCGCCCTGCCCCGCCCCGGGGACTGACCCGCGGTCAGCCCCCGGAGCCCCCCGGAGGCCCCGGGCACGGGACGGGCCGACGCGGCGTCAGCCGCCGGTGAGCTGGACGGCCGCCTCCACGCCGGAGGCGATCGCGCCGGCGATCCAGGCGTGGTAGCGCGGCTGGCAGTGGTCGCCGGCGAAGAACAGGCGGCCGTCGACCGGGGCGGGGACGTGCGGGCCGAGGCTGAGCAGCTGGCCCGGGGTCTCGATGACGGCTTCGCCGAGGGCCCAGCGGTTGCGCAGCCAGGACTGCGAGACGTGCCGGTCGGTGGCGTAGCGGCGGATCCGCTCGCCGAACAGGCCGGCCAGGTGGTCCAGGGCCTCGGTGTGCCGGTCGGCGGGGGTGAGGGAGTCGAAGCGCAGCGCGTCCTCGGCCCAGTTGTAGGCGGCGAGGACGATGCCGCCGGGGGCGCCGTCGTCGCCCGGGTGGGAGGGGAAGTAGACGAAGCGGCTGGCCTCGTCGGAGACGCAGCCGCCGCCGACGGCCGGGACGGCGTCGCCGTGCGGAGCGGGCCGGTAGTCGGCGCCGAGCTTCGCCCGCCAGGTGGACTCGTCCCACTCCCACCAGCGTTCGGTGAACTCGACCAGCACCTTGTGCGCGGTGTCGTGCTTGACCTCGGCGATCGCCCGGCGCTTGCCGTACGGGAGGAGCGGCGCGAAGTCGACGTGCCGCAGCGCCGCGTACGGCACGGCCAGCACCACCGCGTCGGCCCGGTACTCGCAGCGGTCGCCGCCGATCGCGCCCGCGCAGGCCTCGTCCTCGGGGCCGGTCTCGGGCTCGGCGACCACGGTCACCCCGCCGTCGTCGAACCGGACCCGGGTGACGACCCGGCCGCGTTCGATCGGCAGGTCCTCGGCGAGGGCCTCGGTGAGCGCGTCGGTGCCCGCGCTGAACTCGAAGTAGGTGACCGCCGGGTTGATGTCGGACGCGTCGAAGACCGAGTGCAGGAAGCCGTAGGAGAGCCGGCTGGTCAGGTTCTCCAGCGTCCCGACGGCCTGCACCTGGGCGTCGCTCCAGCCCTCGCTCTCCTGGAGGTAGCGCAGCAGCGAGTAGCCGTCCAGGTCGTACAGCAGCCGGGCCATGCCGATGACGCGCTGGTCGATCGGCTTGTCGCTCCAGGTGCCGTCGCCGTTCCGCACCATGGTGTAGGCGCGGGCGGTGTCCAGGGCGCGGTCGAAGGCCTGGGCGGCGGTCTGGCCGCTGTCCCAGCCGAAGCTCTTGTTGACCGGGCGCGGGTCGGCGGCGTACGCGGCCTTGCTGACGGTCTGCCCGTTGACGTGCACCAGCCGGCCGCCGAGGCCCTTCGGGGCGGTGTACGCGGGGGCGTCGCCGGTGGCGAACTCCTCGCCGGTCCACGACCGGTAGACCACCCGGGCGTCGCCGGAGGACAGGTCCGGGCTGGGCGGGACGTCCACCAGGTGGAACGGGCGGCGCGGCACCTTCAGGTGGTCGGCCAGCGCGAGGGTCAGCACGTGGCTGGACGGGATCCGCATCGCGCCCGCCTCGGCGTGCAGCCGGGGGTCCTGCCACAGGTCGCCGCGGAAGGTCTTCACCCGGCCGCCGACCCGGCTCCGGTTGGCCTCCAGCACCCGCACCCGGTGCCCGGCGGCGAGCAGCAGCCGGGCGCACACCATGCCCGCCACGCCCGCGCCCACCACCAGCACCTCGCGCGCCGCGCCCGGACGCAGCCGCTGACGGCCGGTCAGCAGCTTCAGGTAGTCCAGGGTCAGGTCGCGGTGGTCGGCGTCGGTGAGCAGGATCCGGCGCGCCATGGTCAGCGCGGCCTCCTGTCGGGCCGGGTCGGGCGGGGGCGGGGCCGCCGCGCCGGCGGCCCGGGAGAGGCCGGCCCCGGGGCCGGCCAGGGCGGCGGCGGTCACCGCACCGCCGGAGGCAAGGAAGAGTCCGCGTCGAGAGATCACCCGCCAACCCTGGGCAGCCACCGGCCCCCCGACGCGCTGGCTCGCCCACGAACCGAACCCCGTCACCCCCAGGGGGGCGCTCGAAGCACGCCCCGGCGCGCCTCCCGCGTCCGCACCCTGGCCCTGGCCCTGGCCCTGACCCGCACCCTGGCCCGCACCGCCGGGTCACCCGGCGGTGACCTCCTCCAGGTCGGCGAGCAGTTCGGACGCGACGACCGGGTCCAGGTCGCCGTAGCGCAGCGGGTAGTCGCCGCGGGGGTGGTGGTCACCGGGGGAGGAGTCCAGCCAGACCGTTTCGAAGGTCTGGTCGGGGAACTCGTCGAGCATGCCCACCGCGATGCCCTCGTCGAGCTGGACGACCAGGTGGCAGCCGTCCGCGAGCCGCTTGGAGAACCAGCGCTCCACCCCGGCGTCCTGGGGGGCGCCGCGCTCCCAGCCGCGCTTGGTCAGGCCGAGCAGCCGGCCGACCGGGACGGTGGCCCCCTCGAAGCGGTGCAGCCGGTTGGCGGCGGCCTCCTCGGGGGTCAGGCGGTGGACGGGGCGGCCGAGTTGCGGGAACGGCTGGAGGATCTCGTAGTCGGCGAACAGCTCCGACCAGGCCGCCACCGCCGCCTCGCCCAGCAGCAGCGGATGGGCCAGCCGGACGACCGCGTCGGCCGGCAGCTCGAAGGGCCGGTCGTCGCGGTCGGCGAGGGTGCGGTCCTCGGCGACCCGGAACGCGACGGCGCCCTCCGCCTGCCAGACCAGTCGCCGGGCCAGGTGCCAGACCAGCGGGTGCTCGACGAACAGCGCGGTGAACTCCTCGGCGCTCCAGGCGCGTTGGGCGACCATCGCGGCTTCGAGGCGACGGAGCTGGTCGGCGGCGACGGTGCGGACGTCCTTCTTCAGGGCGGTGTAGCGCTTGCGCTCGGCGGGGGCGAGGGCCTGGTCGTCGCGGGCGCCGACGGCGGGCAGGTCCTTGCGGCGCTTGCCGTCGGCGTCCAGCACGTACGGGCGGAGCTGCTCGTCGAAGCCGACGGTGAACGTCCGCGTCCCGTAGTCGACGACGGTGGTGCCGTCCGGGTCCAGGCCGAAGTCGGGCACCAGGCGGTCGCCCAACTGCTCGGCACTCAGGCCGAGGCCCTCGGCGACCTCGGTGATCTTCTCCTGGGCGCGGGCCTTCAGGGCCTTGAACTTCACCCGCTGCGCGATGCCGTGCAGGTGCAGCAGGGCCAGGTCGGTGCCGATCGCGGCCAGGACGTCCAGCCCATCCACGGCGCGCTGGTGGGCGCCCTGGCCGGGCCAGTCGCGCACGACCGGGGTCAGTCGGCGCACCGTCCCGTCGTCGCCGAGGACGCCGAGCGCGTGCAGGGCCCAGCTCTCCCGGGCGGGCATCCCGGCCTGCCGCCACTGTTCGAACAGGGCCCAGCCGAACTCGGCCAGCGCATCGGCCCGGCAGGCCCCGGCCACCACCGCCAGCCCGGGGTAGGGCGCTCCGGGCCTGGACAGCGCCAGCATGGTCAGCACGTGCCCCGCCGCCGCCTCCGGCAGCGCCGCACCGGAACCGTCGCCCAGCAGCACCTGCGGCAGCACCCCGGGCCGGGCCCAGACGGGCAGGACCGGCAGCCGGGTCGGCAGGGCGGTCTCCAGCGGGTCGGCGGCCAGCACCTCGGCGACGGCCTCCGCCGCCGGGGCGCCGTAGCGGTCGGCCACGGCGGCCGACAGGGCCGCCTCGCCGCCCGCGTCGGCGGCCACCAGCCGCAGGGCGTGCTCGGCGGCCTCCCGCTCCCGCCCGGCCGGGCCGACCGCGTCCGGGACGAGCAGCAGCGCGCCCGCCACACCGTGCCGGGCGAACCACGAACGGGCCGTCGCGTGCACGGACTTGAGCCGGAGCAGACCGTCGGCCAGCAGCCGGGCCGCGTCCGCGTCCAGGAACGGCAGCAGCAGCGGAGCGAGGGCGCCGGGCTTGGACCGCGCGGCGTGCAGCGCCATCGGCAGCGCCGCCGGGCCGTACTTGGCGACGACCGGCGGCAGGAGCTCCGAGCCGCCCCACAGGTCGTTCGGACGCCAGTCGGCGAGGGCCGGGGCGAGCGCGTCGACGGGACCCTGGAACAGCAGCCGGGTCGCGTACCAGAGGCTCCCGGACCCGCTCAGCACCTTCTCCGCCTGGGCGGCCCAGTCGGTGTCCGCCGGGTACCGGTACCCGGAGAAGTCGGCCCGGGCCCAGCGCTCCCGCTCGCCGGGCCGCCAGACCAACTCCCCGCCCCCGCCCGGCCCGTCCGGCCGCAGGCCCTCGACCACCCGCGGCGTCCGGCGGGTGCGCGGGCGGGTCCACGGCGGCGCGACCAGCAGCGGCGGCAGCGCCTCCGGCGCGGCCTCGGGGACCCGGGCGCGGGCCGTCCCCAGCTCGGCGAGCAGCGCGGCCGCCGAGGTGCCCAGCAGGGGCAGGACCAGCGGCAGGGCCCGCGGCAGCAGCTCCGGGTGCGCCGAAAGGTGCAGGGCGAGCAGCTGCCGGGCCGCCGCCGGGTCCGGGCCGCCCCGCGCCTCGCCGTCCCGGCCGTCCGGTGCCGCCGCCTCCGCCAGCAGCCGGACGGCCCGGACCGGGTACCGCCGGGCGGCCTCCAGCAGCGCCGGGCGGACGTGCTTGTCGCCCGCCCGGGCCAGCAGCACCCGGAACGCCCCGTCGGTCGGGAAGTGCACCAGCGCGGCGGCGAGGCCCTTGGCCCCGTCCGTCCCGCGCGCCGTCGCCAGCCAGTCGCCGACCAGCGGGGCGGCGGCCGTGCCGACGCCGTCGACGACGGTCGCGATCAGCTGCACCGGCACCTTGCGCCAGAGCCCCAGGAAGGCGTCACGGAGCGGTTCCACCTGGGCCGGGTCGTCCAGCGCGTGCAGCAGTTGCAGCTGCAGGTGCGACCGGTCGTCG
This sequence comes from Kitasatospora sp. NPDC015121, assembly GCF_055562955.1. Taxonomy (NCBI): domain Bacteria; kingdom Bacillati; phylum Actinomycetota; class Actinomycetes; order Kitasatosporales; family Streptomycetaceae; genus Kitasatospora; species Kitasatospora sp. NPDC015121. The sequence continues at coordinate 247,587 of NZ_JBVHEH010000010.1, read as the reverse complement.
CCGTAGCCGGGCAGGTCCGCCAGGCACTCGTCCAGCCAGCCGGGCACCCCCGGGGCCAGGTACGAGGCGAGCGCCCGGCGCCGGGGCGTGGTCCGCCGCTCGGCGAGGGCGGCGAGGGCCTCCCGGAACTCCGGCTCCGGCGCAGTGGCGAGCAGGGTACGCAGCCGGTCCTCGGCCGGGAGCCGCTGGTCCCCGTAACGCCGCGGGAAGACGGTCCGCGGGCGCAGCGCGACGTCCGAGACGTCGCGCCCGGCCTGCAGGTAGTGGACCTCCACCGCGTCCTTCTCCAGCAGCGCCCGCACCGCGAAGGGGAGGCCGTGCCGGAACGTCCAGGCGTCGACGAACAGCGCGTGCTCCGCGTCGTCGGCCTGCCAGGTGGCCGGCGCCATGGCCGCCACCACGGCGGCACCCACCGCGTCCGGCGCCCCGGCCAGGTAGTCGCGGGCGGCCCGCACCAGCTCCGGGTCGGAGGCGGGGGCGTCCAGCACCCGGGCGATCCACTCCGACCGGCCGTCGATCCGCTGCCGCTCCCGCTCCACCGCCTCCGCCCCGGGCCGCACCACCTCCGGCACCCGGCCGCCGCGCCGGGGCAGCGCCGCCTTCCGCCAGGCGGCGGGCAGCACGAACGCCTCCTCGTCCGGCAGCCCGTCCGCCGCGACCTCCTCGGCAGCGACAGCCGCCACAGCCGCGGCCGGGACGGCCGTCCTGACCGGCCCGGCCGCGATGGCCGCGGCGGCGGTGACCTCGGAGTACCCCTTGCGCTCCTTCTCCGCGACCTGCTTGGCGAAGTGCGCCGCCGCCGCGTCCGCCGAGGGCAGTTCCTTCAGCTGCTCGCGCCCCTCGGTGCCGATCCGCCCGTAGCGCACCCGCACCGAGGAGGCTTCGACGGCCGCCTCCCAGAACTTCGCTGAACCGTCCCCGACGAGCTCCCAGCGCCGCACAGCCCACTCCTCCACGCCCTGACGGTCCGATGATCGACCGATCGACACCGGAACCCTAGCGACGAGCCCCGACACCCCGGTCGCCCGACGTCAGCCACCCGAACGCTCACCCGGCTCCCCGCCCGGCTCCCACGCGGGGCGCTCCGGGGGCGAGGCGTCCGGACGCGGCAGCCAGCCGATCAGCCCGGCCAGCGCACCGCCCAGCACGGCGAACCCGATCGCCGTCCAGCAGGCACCCGTCCAGGAGCGCGAGGCGCCCCGCAGGAACGCGTCGAGCATCGACGCGCAGGAGACCAGGATCCCCACCGCCAGGATCGCCACGGTGTTCCAGGCCCCCGGCGACGCGTACGGCGAACGCTGCCACAGCAGGGCCGGCAGCGGCATCAACAGCGCCGACCCCAGCCAGAACAGCCACGGCCTCCCGTCCCCGCCGAGGAACACCGACGCGGCCACCAGCCAGCCGAACGGCACGGCCTGCCGCAGCACCAGCATCCACCGCAGGTCCGCCGGGTCGCCGGGCTGCGGACCCGCGCGCAGCCGGCGCGCGTTCAGCCCGCTGAAGAGCGCCGCCAGGCCCGCGACGAAGGACGCCAGCAGGCAGGAGAGGAGCAGCCCGATCCCGCTCTCCGACGGCTCGCGCTCCTCCACCGGGGGCAGCTCCACCTGCTGCCACCGGCCGTCCACGGAACGCACCTGCAACCGCTGCCCGGACGGGTAGAGCACCACCACCGTGTGCCCGCCGGGCACGGGCGCCAGCACCAGCGCACCAGGCCGCGGCTGCGGGGCGGCGGTGCCGGTGCCGGTGACGCGAGTGCTCACGGCGACGTCCGGTTCGGCGCTCGGGCCGGCGGCCGGGTCCGCGGCGGTCGGCGTCTCCCCGGGCAGCGGCGGCCGCCGCTCCTGCGGCTCCCGCCACTGCTGCATGCCGGGCGGGAGGTACTCCGCCTGCCAGCCGCTCCCGCCGTCCCGGCTGACCTCGACCGGCAGCCCGTCGCCGCGCAGCCGGAAGCACACCTGCGGGTCCTCGGGCAGGCAGCGGCCGTCCGCCGCGAGCGGGGCGGGGGCGGGGGAGGCCGTCGGCTCGCCGCTGCCCCGGCCGCTCGCGGTGTCGAGGTGCCAGCTCAGGCCGCCGTCCTCGGTGGTCCACCGGCGGCCGTTGTCCAGCACCGGCCTCCCGTCCTGGCTCCACAGGCGCGGCGGCCGCTCGAACGGCGCCGAGGTCGCGGCCATCGCGGCGACCGCGAGCGGGACGGTGACCAGGGCGAGGGTCCGCCGCCAGGGCCGGGGGCGGGCGCCGCGCCGCCACAGCCACCAGGACAGCGCCAGCACCGGCAGCGCCAGCAGGTCGGTGCGGTCGGCGACCATGCGGCTGGGAACACCGGTCAGCAACGACCAGGCGCGGGAGGCGAGTTCGGCGCCGGCCGCGGAGGACTTGGCGGCGGCGAAGGTCACCGCCGTCAGCGCCACGCCCAGCAGCGCCGCCGCCCGCCCGCGCAGGCGGGGCACGGCCGAGGCCGCCAGTGCCAGCACCGGCGGGACGACCAGCATCCAGGCCGCGTCGCTGAGCTTGCCGGTCACCGGTCCGGGCCAGGCCCGCTTGCCCACCCGGTCGTTGAAGGCCAGCACCGCCACCGCCAGCAGCGTCCCCGGGTGCCCCACCCAGCGCAGCGCCCGGCCCCCGCCCGTTCCCCGGGCCGTCCCCCCGTGCGTCCTCATGGTGGCGAGTGTGAAGAACCCGTGTCACGTCACGGACACGGGCTCGTCTCACTCTCGCCGGGCCGGCCGGGCCCCGGTCAGACCCGCAGCTCCAGGACCTGGCCGGGCCAGGGGCGGCCCGCCTGGTCGACCGTGAAGGTCTCGGTGGGGGTGAAGCCGAGGCGCTCGTACTGGCCCACCAGGCGGCGGTCGTCGCCCGCGTAGCAGTCCACCCGCAGCAGGGGGTGGCCCCGGCGCCGGGTCTCCTCGACCGCGTCGGCGACCAGCGCTGCGCCGACGCCGGAGCCGGAGTGCTCACGGGAGGTGACCAGCAGACGCAGGTACAGCTCCGGTGCGCCGGCCGGGGGAACGTACCCGGGGACGAGCTCGGAGAGCACGCAGGCGCCGAGCAGGGTGCCGTCCGCACTCTCGGCGAGCCGGGGCAGGAAGCCCTCGGTGAAGTAGGTGCGCACGTGCTCGACCCGCCCGGGGACGGAGCTGTACGGCTGGTCGCCCCACTGACCGGTGCGGCCGAGCGAGACGAGCCAGGCCACGGCCTCGTCGAGCAGGCGGAGGACTCCGGGGACGTCGTCGGCGGTGCCGGTGCGGATCTTCATGGCCACGGTCTACCAGGTGGCCGGGGCCGGGACGAGTGCTTTTCGCGGCGGCACTGCCCGCCGGTGCGGCGGCCGCGCGGGTCGGGCGGTGAGGGCCGCCCCCCGACGCTCGGAGACCCGGCCGTCCTTCGCCGGAAAACGAAAAAACGGGCCAGGATCTCTCCTGGCCCGTCTCTCCCGGATCCGCCTGAGCGAACCACTGGTGTCCGAGGGGGGACTTGAACCCCCACGCCCGATAAAGGGCACTAGCACCTCAAGCTAGCGCGTCTGCCATTCCGCCACCCGGACCGGGTGTCGTCCGCGCGGTGCGTTCCCCGCGCTGACGTGGACAACAGTAGCAAAGATCGTCCGGCAGACCCAAAACCGGGGGTCGCGGGGAGGGCGGGGCTTCGAAAGCGGGGGAGCGGGGGCGGTGGCGAGGAGTGTCGGGGGGATATGCCCTTGGGGCCGGACGGGTGCTGCGGGAGGATGGCGGGACGGTGCCCGCGGCCCCCGGCCGGGGTCGGGGCGGCGCGGGCCGCAGCCGCGTCGGGGCGGGCAGAGACGAGGTGGGAGTGGTGAGCGTGGGCAGCGAGCGCGTGGTGACGGCGGAGACCGAGGTGGCGGAGATCTGCCGGGACCTGATCCGGATCGACACCAGCAACTACGGTGACGGCTCGGGTCCGGGGGAGCGGAAGGCGGCCGAGTACGTGGCCGAGCAGCTCGCCGAGTTCGGCCTGGAGCCGCAGATCTTCGAGTCGGCCAAGGGCCGGGCGTCCACGGTGGTCCGGATCGAGGGCGAGGACCGGTCCCGGCCCGGCCTGCTGATCCACGGGCACACCGACGTGGTGCCGGCCAACGCCGACGACTGGACGGTGCACCCCTTCTCCGGCGAGATCACCGACGGCTGCGTGTGGGGCCGCGGCGCCGTCGACATGAAGGACATGGACGCGATGACCCTCGCGGTGGTCCGCGACCGGCTGCGCACCGGCCGCAAGCCCCCGCGCGACCTGGTGCTGGCCTTCCTCGCGGACGAGGAGGCCGGCGGCACGTACGGCGCCCGGTTCCTGGTGGACCGGCACCCCGAGCTGTTCGAGGGCGTCACCGAGGCGATCGGCGAGGTCGGCGGCTTCTCCTTCACCGTCAACGACCAGGCCCGGCTGTACCTGGTGGAGACGGCGGAGAAGGGCATGCACTGGATGCGCCTGACTGTCGAGGGCCGGGCCGGGCACGGCTCGATGGAGAACGACGACAACGCGATCACCGAGCTGTGCGAGGCGGTGGCCCGGCTCGGCCGGCACCAGTTCCCGCTGCGGATCACCAAGACCGTCCGCGCCTTCCTGGACGAGCTCTCGGACGCGCTGGGCGTGCGCCTCGACCCGGAGGACATGGACGAGACGCTGCGGGTGCTCGGCGGCATCGCCAAGATGATCGGCACCACCCTGCGCAACACCGCCCAGCCGACCATGCTCGGCGCCGGCTACAAGGTCAACGTGATCCCCGGCCAGGCCACCGCGCACGTGGACGGCCGCTTCCTGCCCGGCTACGAGGAGGAGTTCCTGGCCGAGCTGGACAGCGTCCTCGGCCCGCGCGTCAAGCGCGAGAGCCTGCACCACGACAAGGCGATCGAGACCAGCTTCGACGGCGCCCTGGTCGAGGCCATGCAGACCGCGCTGCGCGCCGAGGACCCGATCGCCCGGGCCGTCCCCTACTGCCTGTCCGGCGGCACCGACGCCAAGTCCTTCCAGGACCTGGGCATCCGCTGCTTCGGCTTCGCGCCGCTGCAGCTCCCGCCGGACCTGGACTTCGCCGGGATGTTCCACGGCGTGGACGAGCGGGTGCCGGTGGACGGCCTGAAGTTCGGCGTACGGGTGCTGGACCGGTTCATCGACCTGGCCTGAACCCGGAGGAGGCGCGCGGTTAATCGGTCCAGCATCAGAGCTTTCCAGCATCCGAAATGGCGATCACCTGTTCGCTTGATCACTTCAACGGGTGAATGCGGTTCCGGTCCCGTTTCCCGGTCGCGGCGGCTTCGTTCTTCCGTCTGCAGCCCGGGGGAACGGGCTGGAAACGACCAGGAGGAACAGTTCAGATGAAGGCCAAGAAGATCGCCGCCGTCGTCGCCGCCACCGGTGGCCTGGTGCTCGCGGGCGCCGGCGCCGCCTCGGCGCACGGCGGCGCGCACGCGGACGGTTCCGCGGTCGGCTCCCCGGGCGTGCTCTCCGGCAACCTGATCCAGGTCCCGGTGCACGTCCCGGTGAACGTCTGCGGCAACACGATCAGCGTGATCGGCCTGCTCAACCCCGCGTTCGGCAACGCCTGCCAGAACGTCTGAGCCGACCCCGCCGCTCGGCGGCGGGCCGCGTGACCCCGAGCTTCCGCCCCCGTGCGACCACTGTGTCGCACGGGGGCGGAAGTATTTCCGGGCGCGTTTCCGGACGCGTTTCCGAGCGCTTTTCCGGAAGCGTGTCGGACGCGCGTCCGGGGCCGGAGCCGGATGGACCTCCCCGGTCGGGTGAAGGGCGCGGTTCCCGCGGGGCGGCGAGTCTCACCCGATCGGATGAACTGACTGCAGACGGCCCAACCTTCACCGTCAGGGGTCGTTGAAGTAGTGCCGCCGCCGTTTCGGCAGGCAATTCCGACTATCCGACCGATGTCCGGTTCCGGGCGAGTGAGAAATCAAGGGGAGTCAATGCGACAGGGCGCCAGGAAAGGCCTCCTCACGGCCATGGCCACCGGCAGCGTGCTGGCCTCGACCGCGGGCTACGCCCACGCGGCCGCCGACGCGCACGGCGTGGCGGCCGACTCGCCCGGCGTGGCCTCCGGGAACGCGGTGCAGGTGCCCGTGGAGCTCCCCGTGAACGCCTGCGGCAACACGATCAACGTGATCGGCCTGCTCAACCCGGCGTACGGCAACGACTGCTCCAACGTCGGCACCGTCCGGCACGCCCCCACCACCGGCACCCACACCGGCGGCACCCACACCGGCGACGACCGCAGCGGCGGCGGCCACACCGGCGACGACCGCAGCGGCGGCGGCCACGGCGGCACCTGGTCGGGCTCCGCCGCGAGCGGGACGGCGAGCGGCTCGCCCGGCGTCGTCTCGGGCAACAACGTCCAGCTGCCGGTCACCGCGCCGGTCGACGCCTGCGGCAACTCGGCCGACGTGGTCGGCCTCGGCAACCCGGCCTTCGGCAACGACTGCGCGAACACCGCCACCGAGCACCACCACCCGGCCACCCCGCCGACCACCCAGCACCCCGGCGACGACTGCCCGCCCGAGCCGACCGGCGGCGACCACGGCACCACCACGCCCGGCACTCCGGGCACCGACCGCACCGGCGGCCTCAACGGCGACCGGCCCGCCACCCCCGTGATCAGGGTCGACACCCCGGCCGCCCCCCAGGTGCAGGCGCGGGCCGCCGCCCCGGTCGTCGAGCAGGCCCAGCTGGCCTCGACCGGCGCCTCGGGCCTGGAGGTGATCGCTCCGGCCGGCTTCGCGCTGCTGCTCGGCGGCGGCGTCCTCTACCGCCGCTCGCGCGCCCTGGCCCGCCGCTGACCCACCCCCGCACGCGCGCGCCCGGGCACCCCGCCGCCGTACCGGACGGCGGTGGGGTGCCCGGGCGCGGGTGCGTGGCGGCTCGGGCGCCGGTCGCGCTACCAGGTGGAACGGACCTGCCGGATGATCCGCCGCTTCAGCCGGACCGTGCGGCTGCCGTCGGGGAACAGCCGGAGCCGGTCCAGCTCCCAGTTCCCGTACTCGGCGTGCTCGGTGAGGAGCTGGCGCGCGGCGTTCCGGGTGGTGCCGCGGGGCAGTCGAAGCGACTGGTACTCGTACTCCGGGAGCCGGACCGTTTTGGTAGGGATCAAGGCGTCTCCTCCGCTGCTGTGCTGCCTGCAAGCCTACGGCGCGTCGCCGACGGGCCGCCGGTTCGGGTGCGCCCCGCCCGCGCGGACGGTCCGAGCCTCGCCCCGGCCGGAGCTGATCGTCAATCAGTTTTCCCGCACCCGGAGGGATACCCGTCCCGAGCCGCGCCGACGCGCGCCCCGGAGGCCGCCCCGGGCCCGCGGCGGATCGGGAAACGGCGTGCGGCGCCGGGAACAGAAGCACGCGGAACGGACATCCGGGGTGAACTTGCCCGGTTTTAGCGGCTGTAGGTGACAACCACTGTGCGTGTCGTCGCCAGGTGGGGATAGCGTCTGCACCATGTCTGATGCCGCGCAGCTGACCATCACCGAGGTACGGGCCGCCGCAGAGGCGGTCAAGGCCGCCATCGACCGCCACCTGCAGGCCGTCTCCAGCTCCACCGAACCCGGCGATCCGGTCGTCGTCCACGCCTACGAGGAGCTCGCGGCGGCGGCCATCGCCTACGACCAGATCCTGTACGAGGTCTACGACGAGGTCACCCCCTTCGAGATCCCCGGCGACGACGCCGGGTCCGGCTACCAGGGCCCCGAGCACCCCGAGGCGATCAGCGTGCTGATCCGCCGCGACTACCTGATCGCCGACCCGAAGCGGCTGCGCGCCCAGGCCGAGCGGGTCGACGAGTCGCTCGCGCCCGCCGAGGGCGCCGAGGGCGAGGTGACGGCCGCGATCGGCGTGCTGTTCGGCGAGTACGAGCCGGACGAGATCGCCGCCCGCGCCGAGGAGTTCGGCCTGGAGGAGGGCGACTCCACGCTCTGGGTCTCGGCCACCGAACCGGCCGACCCCGGCGAGTGGCTGCCCGAGCCGTTCGACGGCGCCGACCCGGAGCTGCTGATCTGCCGCTTCGACGTCAGCGAGGTCTACGACGACGAGCTCGACGAGCTCTGAGCCGCCCGCCCGCCCAGGACGGGTGGACGGACGGATGGACGGACGGTCGGACGGGGCCCGTCCGACCGGTGATCGCCGACGCGACCGGGACCGGACCGAGCCGCGACCCCGCGGCCCGGTCCGGCCCCCGCGCGTCCGGGGGGCCGGCGAACGGCCATGGAGGCGGTGGGACGGGTGCGGTTCCGACTTCTCGGAGCGCTGGAGGTCAGTCGGGACGGCACGCCCTTCGACGTGCCCCGCCCGCGGCTGCGGGCCGCCCTCGCCTACCTGCTGCTGAACGCCGACCGGCCGGTCCCCGCCGAGCGCCTGGTCGACGCGCTCTGGGGCGAGCACCCGCCGCGGACCGCCCGCAACCAGGTGCACACCGTCGTCTCCGGCCTCCGGCGGGCCCTGCCGCCGGAGGCCGCCGGGCTGCTCCGCTCCGACCCGGCCGGCTATCGGCTCGCCGTCGACCCGGACAGCGTCGACGTCGAGCGGTTCGCCCGCGCCGTCACCGCCGCCCGGGCCGCGACCGCCGACGGCCGCCCCGACGAGGCCGCCCGCCGGCTGCGCGGCGCCCTCGACCTGTGGCGCGGCGAGGCCCTGGCCGGCATCGACGCCCCGTTCGCCGGACCGGTCCGCACCCGGCTCGCCGAGGAGCGGTTCGCCGCCCTCGAACTGCTCGCCGACACCGAGCTGGAGGCCGGCCGCCACCACGGCCTCGTCCCCGAACTGACCGCCCTGCTGCGCGAGTTCCCCGACCGTGAGGGCATCGCCGCCCGCCTGGCCACCGCCCTGCACCGCAGCGGCCGCCCGGCCGACGCGCTCACCGTGCTGCGCGAGACCCGGGCGCTGCTGGCCGACGAGTACGGCCTCGACCCCGGCCGCGCCCTGCGGGACGCCGAGGCCGCCGTCCTGCGCGGCGACCCGCCCGCCCCGGCCGGGCCCGGTCCCACCGCCCCCGGGCCCGGTCCCACCGCCCCCGGTCCCGGTCCCGCCGCCTCCGGGGCCGAACCCGCCGCGTCCGCCGGTCCCGCCGCGTCCGGGCCGCCCCCGTACCCCTGCCCGGCCCAGCTCCCGCAGGCCCCGCACGGCTTCGTCGGCCGCCGGGCCGAGCTGGACCGGCTGACCCGTCTGGCCGCCCCGCACGCCACCGCCCCGCACGCGACCGCCCCGGACGGCGGCGGTCCGCGGCTCGCGGTGGTGGCCGGGCCGGCCGGGGTCGGGAAGACCGCGTTCGCGGTCCGCTGGGCGCACTCGGCCGCCGCCGGGTTCCCGGACGGGCAGCTCTTCGTCGACCTGCACGGCTACGACGAGAACGAGCGCGAGACGGCCCCCCGGGTGCTGGAGCGCTTCCTGCTGGCGCTCGGCGTGCCCGGGCACCGGATCCCGGAGGACCCGGTGCTGCGCGAGGACCTGTACCGCTCGACCGTCGCGGGACGCCGCCTGCTGGTGGTGCTCGACAACGCGCAGGACTACGAGCAGGTCCGCCCGCTGCTGCCCGGCGCGCCCGGCTGCTTCACCGTGGTCACCAGCCGGGGCCGGCTGGGCCGGCTGGTGGTGCAGACCGGCGCGGTGCCGCTGCGGCTGGGCGTGCTGCCCCGGGACGAGGCGGTCGAGGTGCTGGCCCGGCTGGCCGGCCCGGACCTGGTCCGGGCCGCACCCGGGGCCGCCGCCGAACTCGCCGACCTGTGCGGCGGCCTGCCGCTGGCGCTGCGGATCTCGGCGGTCCGGCTGATCGAGGAGCCGGAGCTGCCGATCGGCGAGCTGGCCGGCGAACTCGCCCCCGAGCAGGACCGGTTGGCCGGCCTCGGCCTGTTCGGCGACGACCTGACCGTCTCCGGGGCGCTCTCGCACAGCTACCGCCGCCTCACCGCCGAGCAGGCCCGGCTGTTCCGCCTGTTCAGCCTGCACCCCGGCGCCGTCGTCCCGGCAGGGGCCGCCGCCACCCTGCTGGAGCCCCCGGGCACCCCGTTGAGCACCGGCACGCCCGCGCCCGCCCGCCGCCTGCTGCGCTCCCTGGAGGACGTCCACCTGCTGGAGCGGCCCGCCGACGACCCGGGCCGCTACGGCATGCACGACCTGGTCCGGCTGTACGGCCGCCAGCTCGCCGCCGCCGTCGGCACCGACTGCAGCACCCCCGAGGGCGCGGAGGCCGCCGCCGCCCTGGACCGCCTCGCCGAGTGGTACATCGCGCACGCCGACGCCGCCCACCGGCTGCTCGACCCGAAGCGGCTGCGCCCGCCGGTCGAACTGGAACTGGCCTGGCGCGGCCCCGAGCCGTTCGCCGACGCCGACGAGGCCCAGCAGTGGTTCGTCCAGGAGTCCGACAACCTGCTGGCGTTGACCAGGCTGGGCGTCGCCTACCGGCGGCACCGGTCGGTCTGGCAGCTGGCCGTCCTGCACTTCCCCCACCTGATGCGCGGCCACCGGCTGGGCCTGCTGGCCGAGGTGCAGCGGTTCGGCGAGGAGGCGGCGCTGGCGATCGGCCACCGCCCGGCCGCCGCCGCGCTGGCCAACAACCTGGGCATCGCCTACGCGATCCGCCGCGACCGGGCCGCCGCCGGGCACCTGGAACGGGCGATCGCCGGCTACGAGGCGCTCGGCGAGCCCGGCGGCGCCGCCCGGGCCCGGCTCAACCTGGGCAACATGCACTACGAGTTCCGCGAACTGGAGCGGGCCGCGCACTACCAGGAGGGTGCGGTCGGCGCCGCCCGCGCCACCGGCGACGACGCGCTGCTCTACCAGTCCCTGCAGAACCTCGCCCTGGTCCGCAACGAGCAGGGCCGGCACGCGGACGCCCGGGACCTGCTGGTCGAGGCGCTGGCCGTCAGCGAGCGGACCGGCACCGAGCTCGCCGTCGCCGACACCCGGGAGAAGCTCGCCTGGGTCCTGCAGCGCCTCGGCGAGTACCAGCGGGCGTACGAGCTCAGCGAGGGCTCGCTCGCCGTCGCCCGCCGCTTCGGCGACCTGCTGATGGTCGGCCGGGCCGTCGACCAGATGGGCACGGCCCGGATCTCCCAGGGCCGGGCCGCTGAGGGCCGGGAACTGTGGGAGGAAGCGGTCCGGGTCTTCACCGGGATCGGCAGCGTGGAGGCCGAGACCGTGCGCCGCCGGCTCGCCGAACGCTTCCCCTGACCCGCGCCGACCGGGCGCGTTCCCATTCCGGATTCCGGGAATCCCCGCCGGAATCCGTTCCACCCCGGTTCGACGACGATCCGACGCCGATCCGACAGCGTCCCCGCCACGGCCGCGGACGGTCGGGCGCCCCATTCCGGGCCGGTCGGGGACGCCAGCATAAGAAGGCCCGCTACTCGGATTCTCCTCGTCCGCTACTCGCCCCGGGCCAGGCCGCACACGGTCCCACCGAGGGAAGCGCGAATTCGGGTGAGCCGCGTCACTTCGCGAAATCCCCGCCCGGACGGGCGGAATTTCGGCTAACGTTCGGGCAGCAACGGAGTCGCATTCCGGTGTTCCGGTCCGGGGGGAGCGGAACACGGGAGCGCGGTCGCCGTTGCGGCCGTACGTCGTCGCACGGGGGAGTGCTGTCGGCCACGGCGGGGGACGGACGACGGCGCCTCGAAGTCGAGGCGTCCGGGGGGATTGCGGCGGCTCTCCTCCCACCGGACCGCGTCGAACGGCTGGCCCGGCAGCACCGTGTACGCCGTTCCGGGGGCCCGGCGGTGGGGAGCCTTCCCACCGCCGGGCCCCCGGTCTTCCGCCCCGGCGCGTTGCCGCTACTGCTCGGTGAGGACCGACCGCAGCCGGGTGGTCCGGGCCGCCGCGGGCCGCTCCGCGACCGCCTGGGCGAGCGCCGGGCCGACCGCGTGGACCACGGACAGGTGCCGCTCGGCGCGGCCGAACGCCGCGTACACCCACTGCCTGGTGAGCTGCCCCGCCGCCTCCGGGGGCAGCACCACGACCACCGCGGGCCAGCGCCGCCCGACCGCCTGGTGGGCCGTCACCGCCCAGCCGTGCCGCAGCTTCCGGGCCTGGGCGGGGGAGAGCGTGAGCCGCCCGCCGTCGGCGAGCTCCACGTGCAGGCCGTCCGCGTCGCCGTCCAGCACCCGGCCGGGCAGGTTGACGCCCAGCGCGGGGGAGTGCACCACCCGGTCGCCCGGGTCGAAGCCGCCGAACCGGCCGGGGCCGGGGTTCAGCCGGGCCTTGGCGGCGGCGTTCAGCGCCCGGGTGCCGGCCGGGCCGCCGTGGCCCGCGGTCAGCAGCACGGTCCGCTCGGGCGGGACGGACAGCGCGCGCGGGATCGAGTCGGTCAGCAGCTGGACGGCCCGGTGCACGGCCTCCCCGCCGTCCTGCGCGGTGAGGATCACCACCTCCTTGTCCGGGGCGTCCACCGGCAGCAGCTCGCCGACGCCGACGCCGGAGACCAGCTCGCCGATCGGGCCCGGGTCGGGCGTCCGGGAGGCCACCGCCGGGCAGGCCTTCGCGGCCCGCAGGTCGGCGAAGAACCGGCCGGGGCCGGCCGACCACAGGCCCTCCGGGTCGCCGGACAGCACCAGCCGGGCGCCGTCCGGCACCGCCTCCAGCAGTGTCGCGGCGGTCTCCACGTCCAGCAGCGGGGCGTCCAGCACCACCAGCACGTCCAGTTCGAGGGTGCCGTCCACCGCGCGCGGCACGTCGGCGCCGTACAGCAGGTCGCCCAGCGTGCCGATCCGCCCGGCGGCGGGGGAGCCGGCCGGCAGCAGCGCGGCCAGCGCGTCCCGCCCCTGGCCGGTCCAGGTCGCCGCCCAGGCCCGCAGGCCGAGGCCGGCGGCGGCGTGCAGCAGCGCGGCCGGCTCGGCCCGGGCCGCCTCACCGCCGGTGTGCAGCACCAGGCCGGACCCGGCCGCCGCCCGGACCAGCTCCTGCGCGGCGCGCGGCACGGCCGCCGCGGCCTCCGCCCAGGCGTCCGGGCCCGGCGCGCCCTCCTCCGGGTCGGGCGAGAAGGTCGACAGCAGCCGGACCAGGCCCTCGCCCAGGCTCTCCTCCGCCAGCGCCAGCCGCTCCAGCGCCAGCATGGTGCGGACCGGCGGCTCCTCGTCCTCGTCGTGGCTGCCGGGCGGCAGCGGCAGCTCCTCCTGGAACGGCATCACCCGCCCGTCCTCCAGCACCGCCTGCAGCGCGCCCTCCGGGTCCGGCACGTGCCGGTCGCGCAGCGCGGTGGCGACCTCGCCGAGCTCCTGCGCGGAGTGCCCGTGCAGCGCGGCCTGCTCCAGCAGCCAGGCGACCAGCGCCTGGGCGCGGCGCGGGTCGTCCGGCCGGGCGGCGGGGCCGAGCAGGCCCTTCGCGAAGCCGTCCGCGTGCTCGGGGCGCACCCCGGGGAGCGACAGCACCGCCCACGGGTCCTCCCGCAGCTGCTCGGCCGCGCCCTCGCCGAACGCGCCCAGCGCCTCGGCCGCCAGCTCGGCGGGCGCGCCGCCCGCCGCCAGCACCTCGCCGACGGCGGCCAGCGCGGCCCGCCGCTGCGCGTCGTCGAGCGGCACCTCGGACCGCGCGGCGGCGGCGACCGGACGGCGGGCCGGGCGCTCGGCCGGCTCGGCCGGCTCGGTGGGCCCGGCCGGCTCGGACGGTCCGTCGGCCTCGGCCGTTTCGACGGTCTCGACGGCCCCGGCCGCCTCCGCCGCCTCCGCCCCGGGCTCCGGCTCCTCGGACGGGGCGTCGGGGGTCGCCAGGTCGACCTCGCGCGGGGGGCGGGGCGGGGCGACGATGTCGTTCGCGTCGATCGCGCCGATCGCCTTGGCGAGCGCGGCCACCGCGGCGGCCCGCTGCTCGCCGGTGAGCGGCGGGTCAGCGGGCCGTCCGGCTCCGCCGTCCGGGGCGACCGGGGTGTCCGGGGCGCCCGTCGGCTCCGCCGGGCGCTCGGCGCGGCTCTCGACCTGGCTCTCGGCCGGGCTCTCCTCGGGGGTGGTCATCGCGGGAAGGCTCCTTCGACGGGCGGGCGGTCACAGCTCCGTCCAGCCCTGGTCCGGGTAGCGGTGCACCGGGGCCGACACGTCGTCCAGCGCAGCGCGGATCTCACCCGGAAGCGTAAGGGCCTCGACCGACAGTGATGCCTGCAGCTGGGCGGAGGTGCGGGCGCCCAGCAGGGTGGCCGACACGCCGGGGCGGTCGCGGACCCAGGCGAGCGCGACCTTCAACGGGGTGGAGGCCAGGCCGTCGGCGGCGGTGGCGAGCGCGTCCACGATCCGCCGGGAGGCCTCGCCCAGGTAGGGCTGCACCGGCCCGGCGGGGTGCGGGGAGGAGCCGCGCGACTCGGGCGGCACGCCGTGCCGGTACTTGCCGGTCAGCACGCCCCGGCCGAGCGGCGAGCGGGCCAGCAGGCCGACCCCGGCGTCCAGCGCGGCGGGCAGCGCCTCGCGCTCGATGCCGCGCTGGAGCAGCGAGTACTCCAGCTGCACGGCGGCCAGCGGGGTGGCGCCGGGCAGCGCGTGCTGCCGGGCGGCGGCCTTCGCCAGCTGCCAGCCGCTGTACTGGCAGACGCCGACGTACCGGGCCCGGCCGGAGGAGACCGCCAGGTCGAGCGCGTGCAGGGTCTCCTCGGCGGGGGTGGCCGGGTCGTGCGCGTGCACCTGCCACAGGTCGACGTGGTCGGTGTTCAGCCGGCGCAGCGAGCCGTCCAGCGCGTCCAGCAGGTGGCCGCGGGAGGTGTTCGGGCGGCGCGAGCCGGGCAGCGCGCCCGCCTTGGTGGCGATCACCAGCTCGGAGCGCGGGACCAGGCCGTCCGTCAGCCGGGACAGCAGGTACTCGGCGCCGCCGTCCGCGTACACGTCGGCGGTGTCGACCAGGGAGCCGCCCGCGTCCACGAACGCCTTCAGCTGTTCGGCGGCCTCGTGCTCGTCGGTCTCGCGTCCCCAGGTGAGGGTGCCCAGTCCGAGGCGGGAGACCCGCAGGCCGGTCCGGCCGAGCAGTCGCTGTTCCATCGCGCCCTCCGTCACGCCCGCTGTGCCAACCGTGATGGCGCAGGTGGAGGGGTGGTCTCCCCCCACGTGCTGTGAGGGTAGCGGCGAAACCCGCCGGGGCCCGGGACCACCCGCGCGCCGCGCCGCCGCGCGCGCCGCGGTGTGACCCGCACCACCCCTACCGATCGGTAGCACGACCTCCGGCGGGGCGGCTACGCTCACCGGCAGCACCCGACTGGAAGGCTTGGGCACATGCGACTCGGGATCAACCTCGGCTACTGGGGACTCGGCCTGGACGCCGACAACATCGCGGTCGCCCAGGAGGCGGACCGCCTGGGCTACGCGGTCTGCTGGGCCGCCGAGGCCTACGGCTCGGACGCCGCGACCGTCCTCTCCTACGTCGCCGCGAAGACCGAGCGGATCGACGTCGGCTCCGCCATCTTCCAGATCCCGGCCCGCACCCCCGCGATGACCGCGATGACCGCCGCCACCCTGGACACCCTCTCCGGCGGCCGCTTCCGGCTCGGCCTCGGCGTCTCCGGCCCGCAGGTCTCCGAGGGCTGGTACGGCGTCCGCTTCGACAGGCCGCTGGCCCGCACCCGCGAGTACGTGGAGATCATCCGCAAGGCGATGTCCCGCGAGCGCCTGGTCCACGAGGGCGCCAACTGGACGCTCCCGCTGCCCGGCGGCCCCGGCAAGCCGCTCAAGCTCACCGTCCACCCGGTCCGCGAGCGCATCCCGCTGTACATCGCCTCGATGGGCCCGAAGAACCTCGAACTCACCGGCGAGATCGCCGACGGCTGGCTCGGCCTCTTCTTCGCCCCCGAGCACGCCGCCCTCTCCACCGACGCCCTCGCGGCCGGCCGCGCCAAGGCCGGGCTCACCCTCGACGGCTTCGACCTCTGCCCCACCGTCAACATCGCCGTCGGCGAGGACGTCCGGGCCGCCGCCGACACGCTGCGCGACTACACCGCCCTCTACCTCGGCGGCATGGGCAGCAAGGAGAAGAACTTCTACAGCCGGCTGGCCCGCCGGATGGGCTTCGAGCAGGCCGCCGACGAGGTCCAGACCCACTACCTGGCCCACGACAAGGCCGCCGCCGCGGCCGCCGTCCCGCACGAGTTCATCGACGCCACCTCCCTGCTCGGCGACACCGCCCGGATCGCCGACCGGATGCAGGCCTACGCCGCCGCCGGCGTCAGCACGCTGACCCTCGCCCCGGCCGGCTGGACCCTGGACGAGCGGATCGCCGCGCTGCGCACCGGCGTCGACGCGCTGGAGCGCGCCGGACTGGCCTGACCCTCCCCGCTGCCCCGCCCCCGGCGGCCCCCGCACCCGCCCGTCCGTCGCGCCGGGCGTCAGGCGCCGGGCGTCAGGCCGCGGGGGCCAGCGCGTCGATCGCGGCGGCGGCGGTGGCCCGCAGCTCCCCGGCGTCCGCCCCGGCGCGCGAGCGCAGGTTCACCCCGTGCGCCAGCAGGGCCAGCACGTCGGCCGCGGTCTCCGGGTCCGCGCCCGGGGCGAGGGCGCCCCGCCGCCGCGCCGCGCCGAGGGCGGCGAGCAGGGCGGCGCGCAGCTGCCGGTGCTGCCGGTCGAGGACGGCCCGCACCCCGGGGTCGCCGTCCCCGCCGCCCGCGTGGGCGTTGGAGACCATGCAGCCCCACCGGGCGAACTCGCCGGTGCAGCGCGCCTCGACCAGCCGGTCGAAGAACGCGTGGACGGCGGGCAGGCCGCGGCCGTCCTCCTCCAGCTGGTCGAGCAGCGGCCGGGAGCGGCCCTGGACGTAGCGCTCCAGGGCCGCGCGGTACAGCTCCTGCTTGCCGCCGAAGGTGGCGTACAGGCTGGAGCGGCTGAGGCCGGTGGCGTCGAGGACGTCCTGGACCCCGGTGGAGGCGACGCCCCGCCGCCAGAACAGCCGCATCGCCGTGTCCAGTGCCGCGTCCGGATCGAAGTGCTTGACGTCCGCCACGTTCCACCGCCCCTTCCTGAACCGATGGTTCCAAGATATCCGCCCCGGCCCTTGACCGGAGGAGCGCCGCCGACGCTATCTTGGAACGAGTGTTCCAGGATCGGGGGGCGCCGCGGCCGCAGGGCCGGGGCGGCCGCCCGCCGGGGACCGCCGCAGGCACCACCCCGTCCGCCGCAGCCGGCCCCCGGGCCGGCCGACACCCGTGGAGACCCGTGAGCGTCAACGCCGAACTGCGCGCCTTCTTCGCACAGCGCCAGCAGCAGATCCCCGCCGAAGTCCGCGACGTGATGCGGCGGGCGACCCAGGAGCTGGCCGACTCCGGCCAGGCGGACCGGGCCCCGGGCGTCGGCGCCCGGGCGCCGCACTTCACCCTGCCCTCGGCCGACGGCCGGAGCGTCGACCTGGCCGGGCTGCTCGCCGACGGCCCGGTCGTGCTCACCTTCTACCGGGGGTCCTGGTGCCCCTACTGCAACATCGCGCTGCGCTCCCTGCAGCAGCACCACGACGCCATCACGGCCCGCGGCGCCCGCCTCGTCGCCGTCTCGCCCCAGCTCCCGGACGAGTCGCTGTCGCACGCCGAGAAGAACGGGCTGGCCTTCGAGGTGCTGAGCGACCTCGGTTGCGACACCGCGAAGCAGTACGGCCTCGCCTTCGACCTGCCGGACGACCTCGCGGCCGTCTACGCCCGCTCGGGCATCGACCTGGCCCGCTCCAACGGCGGCCACCCGCGCACCCTGCCCATCCCGGCGACCTATGTCATCGACCGTACGGGAACGATCCGTTGGGCCTTCGTCGACGCGGATTACACCGCCCGCGCCGAGCCGAGCGAGATCCTAGCGGCGCTCCAGCGACTGGACTGAGCGACGGCGGGCCGTCCGCACGCCGCCGCCATTCCCGGCCGACGAAATCCGGGGCCGGGCATTCCGGGTGTGTTCATGCCGTGTCGGAAACGGCACCGGCGAATGGCCACCGCGCGGCGGGGGGGCATTCGACCGGCGCCGGCAGGAGCTCCGGCCGGGCCTCGGCCCGCGCCGGGCGCCCGGTGCCGTCGAGCTCCGGAAGGGCCAGCAGGATCGGCAGGTCCAGCTGGGTCACCTCGCGGAGCTGGACGTCGGTGCTGTAGGCCCGGCCGCCGCGGGCCCGGACCGCCCAGCCCGAGCCGACCAGCCGGGGCGGGCGGATCCGGTGCCGGGGGGAGCCGTCCAGCGCCACGGCGGCGGCCCGGATGAACCACAGGCCGTCGGGGACCTGCAGGTGGAACGGCCGCGCCTCGTCCAGCACGTCGCAGGCCTGCGGGTACCCCTCCACGATCGGGGTGTTGAACGCGCCCACGTACACCCGGACCGGGCCGACGTCGGACGGGAAGTAGAGCTGCCCGGTGACGGAGGACAGGCCGTGACCGCCCCGGAGGGAGGACGGGCCGGTCGGCCGGGTGAGCGCCGGCAGGTCGCCGACCTGCGCCAACGCGCGGTAGCGGGTCGGCGAGATGCCGACGCTGCGGGTGAAGCGACTGGTGAAGGTGCCCAGGCTGTTGTAGCCCACCCGGTAGGTGATGTCGGTGACGCTGTCGGACGTTTCCAGCAGATGTCTCTTCGCCATGAATATTCTGATGGCGGTGAGGAATCTCCCGGGCGACGTCCCGGTCAGCTGATTGAATATCCGGGTGTAGTGGAACTTGCTGTAGGAGGCTATTTCCGCCAGCTGCTCCAGGGAAATCGCATTCCCGTGCTCCTGCCACATGACGTCTATACTGCGCTCTATTGCCGCCGCAATCGACATTAGGCTCTCCCCGCCTGGAATCGTGGTGGTCTCGCGCGCCTTGCCTCGGATCGGTGGTCCTGCCCGGCCCCTTCACGTGGCTGTGAGCAGCCCCCCGGCCCGGTGCGGGCGGTGCGACCCGGCGGCGGACGGGGCGGCTGCGGCGGTGGCTTCAGCGGTCTGGTGGCTCCCTCATCCGGCGCGGTGCTCCCCGGTGCTCGTCGCGGCCGGCCGGGGTGGCCCCGGCCGGGTTTTGGCGCAGACACATCGTTTTGCCAGCGGGTAACTCTCGCACCTTCTGGATTGCGGTGTGGGTCAAGTACCTGAAGTCGGCCCGGGCCGGGGGCAACCCATACGTCCCTGAATGTCCAGTGCCGGATACGGGAGGCAAACGCGGAGAAGCGCCCCGCCGGACGCGTCCGGAAAATTGGCGCCGGATCGGATTGAACGCGCTTCACCGGGGAAGGGAATGCCCACATGACCGCGATGCAGGACGTCCGTGCCGACCTGGCCGAGGAGGGGGCCGGGCTCGCCCGGCTGGTGGCGGGGCTCCCGCCGGAGCAGTGGTCCGCGCCGACTCCGGCCGCGGGCTGGACGGTCCGGCACCAGGTGGCGCACCTGGCGCAGGTCAGCCGCCTGCTCGACCTCGCGGTGCACGACCCGGCCGCCTTCGAGACCCGTACGGCGCCCGTCCGGGCCGACTTCGAGACCGGCATGGCGGCCGGGCTCGCCGACCACCTCGCCGAGCCCGTCCCCGCCCTCCTGCGCCACTGGGCCGAGTGGCGCACCGCCGCCGAGAAGGGCCTCGCCGACCTGCCCCGGGGCGAACCGGTGCCCTGGCTGGCCGGCCCGCTCCCGGCGAGCGTGCTCGCCGCGGTCGCGCTGATGGAGGTGTTCGCGCACGGCCACGACGTCCACGAGGCCCTGGGCGTCCCGTACGCCTTCACCGACCGGATCGGCCACGTCGCCTTCCTCGGCACCAGGACCCGGGACCTCGCCTACCGGGCCTGCGGGCTGGAACCCCCCGCCGAGCCGTTCCGGTACGAGCTGACCGGCCCCTCCGGCGTCCACTGGGCCTTCGGCCCCGAGGACGCCGAGCAGCGGATCAGCGGCCCGGCCGCCGACTTCTGCCTGCTCGTCACCCGGCGCAGGCACCGCGACGACCTCGCGCTGACCGCCGACGGCGCGGCGGCCGACCACTGGCTCGGCATCGCCCAGACCTACCTCGGCCCGCCCGGCGGCGGCCCCGGCCGCATTGGGCAATATCGCGTATAGATCGGCCGTTCGACGGCCTGGTTTCCTCGCAGTCGGGCCGGTTCGGCCCGCCCCCCACGAGGAACCTGGAGGCACCGTGCCGCAACGACGGGTGAGCGGATGGCTGCTGGCCGGACGGGCCTGCAGCACCGCGTCGATCCTCGCCGGACACCTGATCGCCGCCCTGCCCCGGCTGCTGACCCGCTCCGGCCGGGCCCGGCTGGCCGACCGGGCGCCGAGGCTGCTGACCGCGCTCGGGCCGTTCTTCGTCAAGGCCGGGCAGCTGGTCAGCACCCGGCGCGACCTGCTCCCCGAGCGCTGGTGCGACGCGCTCGCCGAACTGGCCGACGAGGTCCGCCCGCCGCGCCGCGCCGAGGTCGCCCGGTCCCTCGCGGCGGCCGGACTCGCCGACGCCTACGCCGAGTTCGAGTGGGAACCGGTGGCCTGCGGCAGCATCGCCAGCGTCCACCGCGCCCGGCTCGCCGACGGCACCCTCGTCGCCGTCAAGGTCCAGCGGCACGGCCTGCGCCCGGTGCTGGAGGCCGACCTGCGGCTGGCCCTGCTCGGCGCCCGCGCCGGACGGCTGCTGCCGAGCATGCGGGACCTGCCCGCCGAGGAGATGATCGGCCAGCTCGGCACCGCCGTCCTGCACCAGCTCGACTTCGCCGCCGAACGCGACTCGCTGCTCCTGCTGCGCGCCAACCTCGCCGACCACACCGACCTGCGGATCCCGGCACCGGTCGAGGACCTCTGCCGGCCCGGGGTGCTCACCATGGAGTTCGTCCCCGGCATCCGGCGCTTCCGGCCGCTGGGCATGACCCCCGAACGCCGCGGCGAGGTCGTCCGCGACGTGCTCCGGGCCGTCTACCGGATGCTCTTCGTCGACGGCCTGGTCCACTGCGACCTGCACCCCGGCAACCTCTGCCTGGACGAGGACGGCCGGGTGGTCGTCCTGGACGCCGGCTTCGTGGTCCGGCTGCCCGACGCCGTCCGGCGCTCCTTCGCCGGGTTCTTCCTCAACATGGCGCAGGGCAACGGCCCGAAGTGCGCCGACATCGTCCTGGACAGCGCCGCCCGGCTGCCCGCCGACCTCGACCGCGAAGCCTTCCGCACCGCCGTGACGGAACTGGTGGACGAGGCCTTCGGCGCCCTCTCCAAGGACTTCGAGCTCGGCGCGTTCGCCCCCCGCCTGTTCAAGCTCCAGCGCGACCACGGGGTGTTCGCCGCCGCCGAGTTCGCCTTCCCGCTGCTGTCGCTGCTGGTCCTGGAGGGAATGATCAAGGAGTTCGACTCCGAGGTCGACTTCCAGGCCGAGGCCGTCCCCGTGCTGATGGCCTCCTTCGCCGAGGACGTCCGGGTGGACGCCGAAGCCAAGGCCGCCGCCGAAGCCGCGGCCGCCGGGACCGAGGCCGCCGCCGACGCCAAAGCCGCCGCCCTGCGGGAGCGGGCGTGAACGCCCCCGGACGGCCCTCGGCGCTGGTCGCCGTGACCGGGGGCACCGGCTTCCTCGGCGCGCACACCGTCGCCGCCCTGACGGCCGCCGGCGCCCGGGTGCGGCTGCTGGTCCGCGACCCGGACCGGACGGCGCGCGCGCTCGAACCGCTCGGGATCGCCCCGGACGCCGTGCGGACCGTCGTCGGCGACGTCACCGACCCGGCCTCGGCGGAACGGCTGTGCCGGGGCGCCGACGCGGTCCTCCACCTCGGCTCGGTGTACTCCTTCGACCGCCGGCGCCGCGACGACATCGCCCGCACCAACGTGCTGGGCACCGAGACCGTCCTGCGCGCCGCGGTGCGCTCCGGCGCCGGCACGGTGGTGCACGTCTCCACCGTCGGCGCGCTGCTGCCCAGCGCCGACCCCGCCCTGCACGCCGACAGCGCCGTGGGGCGCCCGACCGAGCCCTACCTGGCCAGCAAGGCCGCCTGCGAGCACACCGCCCGGCTGCTCCGGCGCGAGGGCGCCCCGGTCCGCATCGTCTACCCGCCCGCGCTGCTCGGCCCGCACGACCCCCGGATCGGCGACCAGACCGGCCGGCTGCGCGACGCGCTTCGCGGACTCATGCCGCTCTGGCCCACCGGCGGCTTCCCGCTCGGCGACGTGCGGGACACCGCCGCCGTCCTGGCCGGCCTCGCCACCGGACCGGCCGCCGCCGCCCCGGACCGGGTCTTCACCCCCAACCACTACCTCACCACCGCCGACTACCTGACGGCCCTGCGCACCGCCACCGGCCGCGCCCTGCCCGCCGCCCGGCTGCCCGGCCGGGCGATGCTCCCGGCGGCCCGGCTCGCCGACCTCCTGCAGCGCTGGTGGCCCTGGCACATCCCGGCCGAGTACGGGGCGGCCTACACCTGCGTCCACGCCGTGCCCGTCGCCCCCGCCGCCACCGCCGGCGGCCCCGCGCCCCGGCCGGTCGAACGGACGATGGCCGACACCGTCCACTGGCTCCACCGGCAGGGCCTGCTGACCCGGCGCCAGGCGGGGACCGCGGCCGGACGGACCACCCCATGACGGCGGCGGCACCGCACGGTGCCCCGGGACCGGAGGAGACGAACGTGACAGCGGAACCGACCCGGCACGACCCGGCGGAGCAGTACGCCGCCTACCGCCACGGCCGGGAGGCGGTGACCGGCCTGCTCGCCGCGCTGCCCGACCCGGCGGCCCACCGGGTGCCCGCCTGCCCGCGGTGGAGCGCCCGGGACCTGGTCGGCCACCTGGTGCACATATGCGAGTCCTTCGTCGCCCTGGAGGAGAGCCAGATCGACCTGGACCCGCCGGCCGGCGTGCCGCTGGCCGACCTGCTCGACCGCTGGGAGGCGCTGGACGGCCCGCTGCGGGCGGCCCTGGACCGCAGCCCGGAGCTGCGCCGGCGCATCCTGCTGCTCGACGTGTTCTCGCACGAGATCGACCTGCGGCTGGCCCTGGGGCTGGACCTGCCCGCCGAGCCGGCCGCCCACCCCGCCTTCGACGGCGCGCTGGACCTCTCCACCATGGGCTTCGGCCTGGCGCTGCACGGCGGCGGACTGCCGGCGCTGCGGATCGAGGTCCCCGGCCGCTCCTGGCAGGTGGGCGAGGGCACCCCCGCCGGGACGGTGCGCGGGTCGGCGGTGGACGTGTTCCGGTCGCTGACCGGCCGCCGCACCCCGGCGCAGATCGAGGCCCTGGAGTGGACCGGGGAACCGGCCGGGAAGTGGGCGCAGGCGTTCGCCTGGGGCCCGTTCACGCCGCCCGGGACCGAGGTGGAGCCGCTCGCCGGGCGCTGACCGCGGCCGGACGGCGGCCGCGGTCGGACGGCGGGTGCGCCGGGCCCGGTGGACCCGCCGCCCGGCGCACCCGCCGGGCGGGACGGGCGGGACGGGCAGGACCGGCAGGGCGAGTACGACGGAGGGGCGGGACCACCCGACAGTGGACCCGCCCCTCCGCCGTGCGGCGGGCCCTCATGCCCCGGTCAGTGAGGGCACCCGGGTCGCGGCCGCGGCCGGCACCGGCAGCCGCTGGGAGTCGAGTTCCGGCAGCGCCAGCAGGATCGGCAGGTCCAGCGGGGTGAGCGGCCGGGCGGCCAGCCGGACGGGGAGGTTGTCGAGCCCGTGGCGCACGCACAGCTCCGGGCCCGAGGCGACCAGCAGCGGACGCCGCTCCCAGGGCGGCGCCGGGAAGTCGCTCGCGGCGACCACGGCCGCCCGGATGAACCAGACGCCCTCGGGGACGCGCAGCGTGAACGGGCCGGACCCGTCCAGGAGCTCGCAGGCGACCGGCCGGCCCTGGACGATGGGCTCGCGGAACGCGCCGACGTAGATCCGCACCGGACAGCCGGTCTCCGGCAGGCGGATGCTGCCCTGCACCGTGCAGGTGCGGCGGCCGTCGTTCGGGTGGGCCGGGCCGCTGCGCTCGGTCAGTCCGGCCCGGGCCAGGTTCCGGTAGCGGGCGGGGGAGAGGCTGACGCTGCGGGTGAAGCGGCTGGTGAAGGTGCCCAGGCTGTTGTACCCGACGCGGTAGGAGATCTCGGTGACGCTGAGGTCGGTCTCCAGCAGCATGGTCTTCGCCTGGTGCAGGCGGACGGCGGAGAGGAAACGGCCCGGCGAGGTGCCGGTGAGGTTGCGGAAAACCCGGGAGAAGTAGAACTTGCTGAGGATCGCCGTATTCGCTATCTCGTCGAGCGAGAGCGGTTCCTCGTATCTCTCCCACATGGTGGATATCGCGCGTTCGACAGCGGTCTGCACAGCTTCTCTCCAAGTTCGTCGATGAGTCGTCGGCGGAATGGCCGGAGAATTCCGGGAATTCCGGCAGTTCTCCTCCGGTCGGGAAAGGGGGACGTCAATCCGGAGGCGAAGCGGGGTGCGTGGACATCGGTGGAACCGCGCCCGGGGACGCGTGGAGGAATGCGCCGGAGCGGGAAAGCGCCGGTGCGGGGAAAAGGCCGGAGCGGCGAAAGCGTCGGAGTGGGGAAAGCGCCGGATTTCCGGGCGGGAGCCGCGACGGGGCTTCCCGCCCGGGGCGGGGGAATTCCGGGGGGTCAGTCGTCGGAGAGGAGGTGCCGGACGCGCCGCTGGGCCGCCCGCAGGCTCGCCCAGGCGCAGGTCGCGAGGAGCTCCGGGTCGCCCGCGCCGGCCTGCCGGGCGGCGGTGACGACCCGTTCGTCGACCCGGTAGGAGGCCAGCGCGGTGAGCAGCGCGAGTTCGCCCGCCGGGCGCTCGTCCGGCGGCAGGTCCCGCAGGGGGGCGTCCAGCCAGGTCCGGCCGAGGCCGGGGTCGGTGCCGTCCCAGCGGTCGAGTTCGGCCGCCACCACGGCCCGGACCGCACCGGGCACCAGGTCGGTGCCGGTCCGCTCCACGGCCGCCGCGGCGCGGGCCAGCGCGGAACCGATCCGCTGGTCGGGCGCGGCCCAGTCCAGGTCGGCCGGCAGCGGGGCGGGCGGCAGCAGCGACAGCGAGGCGCCCGGTGCGGTGCCGCCCCGGGCGGAGCCCCGCATCAGGCCGACCAGCACCCGCATCACCGGCCCGAGCGCCCGCTCGGGGGCGTTCGGCGGCAGCGGGTACGGGCCCAGGAAGACGTTGACCATCCGGTTGAGGTACTGCAGGCAGAGCGCCGTCCCGGCCAGTTCGGGGAGCTGCTCGGGCGGGAACGGCGGCTTCCCCCCGCCGGCGACCCACGCCGCCAGCTCGTCGGCGGCCGCCCCGTCCCGGTCGTCCCGGCGCCGCCGGACCGGCCGGGCGGACAGCGAGTCGAGCATGGTGCCGTGCACGGTGGTGCAGAACGGGCAGCGGTTGCCCGCCGAGACGGCGGCCGCCACCGCCTCCTTCGCCGCCCGGGGGGCGTGCCCCTCGACCAGCATGGTCTCGCGCAGGACGGCCCAGCAGGCGGCGAGCAGCTCGGGCACCGGGGCGTGCAGCGCCACCGGCGGGGCGAGCACCCCGAAGTCCCGTTCCAGTTCCCGGTAGACCCGGGCGGTGTCACCGGTCGCCGCCCCGAAGGACACGGTCGACAGGTGGCGGACCTGGAGCAGCGACAGGCCCCTGAGCGGGGCCTGGACGAGCCGTCGCCCGCCGCTCACGCCCCCGCCCCCGGCCCCTGTCCGGTACCGCGGCGGTGCGTCCGTCTCTCGTCCCCCGCAGGCATCTGCGAGTCCTCCCTCGGCTCGTCGACGTCTTCTCACCGGTGCCGTACCCGATCGTGACATCCGGAGCGGATCCGTCCTTCTTCCCGGTTGCGCAGTGCCCCGGCCCGTTCCGCCCGAGCGGGGGCCGGGGCCGCGCCGTCCCTCCCCGGGGACCGGCTAGGGGACCGGGAAGAAGGCCCGGACGAAGCGCTCGAACAGCGCGTCGCCGATGGTCCAGCGCATCCGCGGCAGCAGCCGGGACGGCACCCCGATCCGGTAGCGGATGCGCGGGCGGTCGCTGGTGACGGCCTTCTCGATCACCTTCGCCACGGTCTCCGCGCGCACCGCCATCCGGCCGCGGCCGGTGGGGTGCTCGGTCTCCCGGTAGGCGCCGTGCCAGTCGACGAAGTACTGCCAGAACTCGTCGTACAGGCCGTTGCGCTCCTGCCCGGTCATGCCGAGGTCGGCGACCGAGGTCGGCACGAACCCGCCGAGCACCGGCGACGGCTCGATCAGCACCACCTTGACGCCGTCCCGGGCCACCTCCAGCCGCAGCGAGTCGCTGACGGCCTCCAGGGCGTGCTTGGTGGCCTGGTAGTAGCCGCGGCCGGGGGTGGCGAACTGGCCGAAGATGGACGACATCATGACCACCCGGCCGCCGCCCTGCGCCCGCATCCCGGGCAGCACCAGCTGGGTCAGCCGGCACAGCCCGAACAGGTTGGTCTCGAACTGCCGGCGCACCTCGTCGACGGGGGTCTCCCCGATGGTGCCGTTGAGGCTGTACGCCGCGTTGTTGATCAGGGTGCCGACCGCGCCGTGCTCGGCGCTGATCTTCTCCACCGCGGCGGTCATCGACTCCTCGTCGTTGACGTCCAGGTGCAGCACCCGGATGCCCTGGGCGGCCAGGTCGGCCAGCGCCTCGGGGCGCCGGGCGGTGGCGTAGACCGGCAGGCCGGCCCGGTGCAGCCGCAGGGCGGCGGCCCGGCCGGTGCCGGAGGACATGCCGGTGCTGGACGAGGCGCCGGTCAGCAGGACCGCGCGCGAGGGGCCGCTCACCTGCCCTCCGCCAGGCGCTCCGCGGAGACGGTGGCCTCCTCGGGCTGCGAGGCGATCCGGCTGCGGGTCACCGAGTTGCCCAGGCCCAGGGCGTCCACCATGCGGTTGATGAAGGCGAACAGGGCCGCGGTGAAGACCGCCTCCAGCACCTCCCCGTTGCTCCAGCCCGCGGCCTCGGCGCCGGCCCAGTCCTCGTCGGTGATCCGGAAGGCGCCGGTGCCGACCTTGGTGACCAGGCGCATCAGCACCTTGGTGCGCTCGTCGATCGGCAGCTCCTCCACCGAGGGGGCGCTCTCGATCGCGTCGGTCAGCTCCTGCGGGCCGCCGAACTGGGCCAGGAACCAGTTGTGGGTGCCGACGCAGTACGGGCAGCCGTTGACCTTGGAACTCCAGGCGGAGATCATCTCGCGGGTCGCGCGCGGCAGCACCCCGTCGTTGAAGACCCCGCCGTAGCCGGCGATCACCACTTCCAGCAGGTCGGGACGGGTGGAGACCAGCCGGAACATGTCCGGGACGAAGGGGATGCCCATCCGCGACTTGATCGCGTCGTACAGCTCCTTCGTGCGGCCCTCGGCCGCGTCCTCCTCGACCAGCGGGACGCGGACCGTGCTCAGCACGTTCGGATCGGTCATCGGTGATCACCCTCCCATTCGGCGGTGCGGGCGGCCCGCGGAATTCCCCGCAATTCACCGGGGAAATGCGCGGAATTCCTTTTCGGCGGGCGGCCGCGCGGTTTTTCCCATGGTGGCAGGAATGGGGTCCGACCTCCGTCTCCCAGGTTGCCCTGGGTGGGCCGGACCTGGCCGGACGCGGCCGGGCCCAGGGTGCGGCCGCACCGCGCCGGCCGCGCCGCCGCCGCACGGCGACGGCCGCCCCGGTGCGCGGGGCACCGGGGCGGCCGTCGTCGTCGCGCGGGTGGGTCACTCGGCGCGGAGCCAGTCCGCCAGCCGCTCGCCGATCATGATCGAGGTGAGGTTGGTGTTGCAGTTGACGATCTGCGGCATGACCGAGGCGTCGGCCACGTACAGGCCCCGCGTGCCGTGCACCCGCAGCCGCTGGTCGACCACCGCGCCCTCGTCCTCGGCGGTGCCCATCCGGGCCGTGCCGACCGGGTGGTAGCCGCTGTCCAGGCTGGTGCGGACGTACTGCTCGACCATCGCGTCCTTCTCGACCAGCCGGTCGCTCAGCACGATGAAGCCGTCGCCCATCGAGGCGATGCCCGGGTGGTTGGCCAGCTCCCAGCAGGTGCGCACGCCCTCCACCATCTTCTCCAGGTCGCGGTCGGTGGAGAGGAAGTCCAGCTGGATCTCGGGCCCGGCCGCCGGGTCGGTGGAGGTCAGCCGCAGCCGGCCGACCGACTCCGGCTGCTGGTCCACCACCATCACGCCGAAGATCATCGGCGCCTGGGCCAGCATCTGCAGCTCCGGGAAGAGCGTCAGGTCGAAGTGGTTGACCATGTAGTACTGCATGTCGTTGAAGTCCGCGGAGCCCTTGGAGGTGGTCCGCACCATCGACTGCAGGAACGGCACGTCGGTGGCGACCGCGCCGTCCTTGGGCCGCAGGAAGACGCCGGTCCGCGGGTGGTCCTGCAGGTGGGCGCCGACGCCGGGCCGGTCGAGCCGGACGGCGATGCCCAGCCGGGCCAGGTCCGCGGCCGGGCCGATCCCCGAACGCATCAGCAGCGCGGGGGTGTTGACCGCACCGGCGGACAGCACCACCTTGTGCGCCCGCAGCTCCTCCGGCACCCGGCCGGCCGCCGACGCCAGGACGCCCACCGCCCGGTCGCCGTCGAACAGCACCTCGTGCACCAGGACCCCGCCGAGCACCGTCAGGTTGGGGCGCTCCCGCACCTCGGGGGTCAGGTACGCCATCGCGGTGGAGACCCGGTAGCGCGGGTCGCGGCGGTTGGACGGGATCGGGCCGATGCCGGTCGCCTCGGGGTGGTTGTGGTCGGCGACCTCGGGGAAGCCGGCCGCCAGGCTCGCCTCGTTGAAGGCGCTCTGCATCGGCGTCATCTCCTCCGGCCGGAAGCGGCGGATCGGCACCGGGCCGCCGCTGCCGTGGTACCGGTCGGAGAAGTCCAGGTCGTCCTCCAGCCGCCGGTAGTACGGCAGCACCTGCTCGTACGTCCAGGCCGGGTTGCCCGCGGCCGCCCAGCGCTCGAAGTTCTCCGGGACGCCGCGCAGCGCGATCGTCGCGCCCACCGCGGACGAGCCGCCGGTGAGCTTCCCGCGGGGGAAGATGATGCGCCGGCCGTCCAGGATCTCGGCGCGGAAGCGCCAGTCGTGCGAGCTCATCGACATCGCGTTGCCGTCGACGATGTCCTTCGGGATGTCGGCCGGGTCGGGAAAGTCCGGACCGGCCTCGACGAGCAGCACGGAACGGCCCGGATCCTCGCTCAGCCGGGCCGCGAGGGCAGCGCCGGCCGAGCCGGACCCGACGACTATCACGTCATACGTGTGCACCATGGATTAAACCTCGCCAGACGGGGATTCGAAGAGGCCGATCTCATCCAGAGTTTCGCAGTCGGCCCGCGCCCGGTCTTCTCCGAAACTGCCCACCCCGCGCACCCCGGAAATCCCGACCGGCCGCACCCGGTGCGTCACCGGAACCCCGGCAACGTCAGAGAAGCACGCTTTGTCGGCCCGGGACATCCTCGAGTGTCAGGTCCGGCGGAGGATAGTCGCCGAAATCGATCGCGACGGCCCCGGACAGCCGATTTATCGTCGCCCACGGGAGGGAATTGGGATGTCGTACCGACGACGATTCCGCAGACTCGTACCCGGGTTGGTCACTGTTCTGGTGGCCGCCTCGATGTTCTTCGTGATCCGTTCCTCGGTGGCGGTCGCGGGCGGTGACGATGCGGCGGCGGCCTACAAGTTCAAGGAACTGCCGATCGCGATGCCGCCGGGTTACGAATCGCGGCAGATGAACACGATCCGCAAGGTGAACCCGGCCTACGAGAAGATCCGCGCCTGGATCTCCTCGGTCGGCGCCAGCATCGCCATCAACGACGTCACCGGCCACGGCCTCGCCGACGGCATGTGCATCGTCGACACCCGCACCGACTCCGTCGTGGTCACCTGGACCCCGACCGCCCGCGAGGCCGACCGGTTCACCCCGTTCGTCCTGGACGGCAAGCCGCTCCCGATGGACGACACCATGGCGCCCACCGGCTGCACCCCCGGCGACTTCAACGGCGACGGCCGCAACGACTTCCTGGTCACCTACTGGGGCCGCACCCCGGTGCTGTTCATGGCCAGGTCCGACGCCGCCGCGCCCGCCGCCGAGGCGTACGTGCCGCGCGAGGTCGTCCCCTCGGAGAGCCTCGACGGCCGCTACCACGGCCCGCGCTGGAACACCGACGCCGCGTACGTCGGCGACCTGGACGGCAGCGGCCACCCGTCGATCATCATCGGCAACTACTTCCCCGACTCGGACGTGCTCGACCCCGACGGCATCCGCAACGTCCAGATGAACGACTCGCTCTCCAGCGCGAAGAACGCCGGCGGCGACCACGTGCTGCGCTTCCACTCCTCGACCGCCGGCGCCGAACCGGACGCCCGCTTCATCGAGGAGAAGGACGCCATCGCCTTCGACGCCTCCACCGGCTGGACGCTGGCCGTGGCCGGCGCCGACCTGAGCGGCGACGGCCTGCCCGAGATCTACATCGCCAACGACTTCGGCCACGCCCACCTGCTGCACAACGTCTCCACCCCGGGCCGGATCCGGTTCGAGGAGGCCACCGGCGAGCGCACCCCGACCACCCCGAAGTCCTTCGTGCTCGGCAAGGGCTCGTTCAAGGGCATGGGCGTCGACTTCGGCGACGTCGACGCCAACGGCAGCTTCGACATGATGGTCAGCAACATCACCGTCGCCTGGGGCCTGGAGGAGAGCAACTTCCTCTGGATCAACCAGGCGAAGGACCAGGCCGACATGAAGCGGCAACTCACCGACCACGTCGCCCCGTTCACCCAGGAGGCGGCCGACCACGGCGTCGCCTGGACCGGCTGGGGCTGGGACGCCAAGATGGGCGACTTCCTCAACAACGGCCAGCAGAACATCCTGCAGGCCGACGGCTTCGTCAAGGGCGACATCGACCGCTGGCCGTGGCTGCAGGAGATGGCCATGACCAACGACGACCTGCTCTCCAACCCGAAGATCTGGCCGAACGTCGGCCCCGGCGACGACCTGGCCGGCGACGAGGTGATGGCCTTCTACGCCCGCACCGCCAACGGCAAGTTCGCCAACATCAGCAAGCAGCTCGGCCTCGACGTGCCGATCCCGACCCGCGGCATCGCCACCGCCGACACCACCGGCAGCGGCGCCCTGGACTTCGCCATCGCCCGCCAGTGGGGCCCGGCCGCCTTCTACGCCAACCAGTCCCCGGCCCTCGGCCACGACCTGACGCTGCGGCTGTACCGGCCCGCCGACGCCGCCACCACCGCCGGCCAGGGCCTGGCCACCACCGGCACCCCCGCCTACGGGGCCGCCGTCACCATCACCACCGCCGACGGCAGGAAGCAGATCGGCCAGCTCGACGGCGGCGGCGGCCACGGCGGCTTCCGCAGCTTCGACGTCCGCTTCGGCCTCGGCACCCAGAGCGGCCCGGTCAGCGCCGAGATCACCTGGCGCGACAACTCCGGCGGCCTCCACACCAAGACCGAGCAGCTGACCGCAGGGAGCCACACCCTCATGCTGACCGACGACATCCAGGAGGTGGCGGCCCGATGACCGCGACCGACATCGCCGGCGTCACCGCCCACGCCGTCCGGCCCCGCCCCGCGAAGAAGCAGCCCAACCGCGACCCCCGCTACCTGGCCCTGCGCAACTTCGCCATCTCGATGTCCGTCTTCAACATCTTCGGCTACACCCTGCTGGGCTTCGAACAGCCCTGGCTCTGGCCGCTGATCTGCGCCCCGTTCGGCTACACCGTCGAGATCGTGCTGGAGATGATCAGCGCCTGGGCCCAGGAGCGCACCCCGCGCTTCCGCGGCAACGGCCTGCGCGGCCTGTACGAGTTCCTGCTGCCCTCGCACATCACCGCCCTCGCCGCGAACATGCTGCTCTACGCGAACGACCGGCTGCTGCCGATCCTGCTCGCCGTGTTCATCGGCGTCGCCGCCAAGCACGTCCTGCAGGCCCCCGTGTACGGCCGGATGCGGCACTTCATGAACCCGTCGAACTTCGGCATCACCATGGCGCTGGTGCTGTTCGGCTCCTGGGTCAGCATCGCCCCGCCGTACGAGTTCACCGAGAACGCCAACACCTTCTTCCGGATCGGCATCCCGCTGATCATCACCACCGCCGGCACCGTCATCAACGCCATGCTGACCAAGCGCGTCCCGCTGATCGTCGGCTGGCTCGGCGGCTTCGTCATCCAGGCGCTGCTGCGGCACTGGATCTGGGACGTGGCGGTCTTCTCCGCGCTCGGCCCGATGAGCGGCGTCGCCTTCGTGCTCTACACCAACTACATGATCACCGACCCGGGCACCACCCCCACCAAGCCCCGCAACCAGTTCATGTTCGGCGCCTCGGTGGCCATGGTCTACGGCGTGCTGATGCTCTTCAACGTCGTCTACACCCTCTTCTTCGCCACCACCCTGGTCTGCGGCCTGCGCGGCGCCGGCTGGTGGGTGGCGCACTTCCGGAACAAGCGCAAGCAGGCGGACGGCGCCCTCGGCACCCCGTCCGACCAGTCGGCCGCACCCGAGCGGCCCATGGGCAACGAGGCGGTGGCGGCGTGACGGACAGACGGCTCCGAGCGGTCGAGGAGACCGACGAACCGGGCGGCCGGGGGCGGATCGCGGTGGTCGGCATGGCCTGCCGCTACCCCGACGCCGACAGCCCCGAACAGCTCTGGCAGAACGTGCTGGCCGGCCGCCGCGCCTTCCGCCGCCTGCCCGACGTGCGGATGCGCGCCGAGGACTACTACTCGCCCGACCCCACCGCGCCCGACCGCTTCTACAGCGCCAAGGCCGCCGTCATCGAGGGCTTCGAGTTCGACCGGGTCCGCCACCGCGTCGCGGGCAGCACCTTCCGCGCCACCGACATGACCCACTGGCTCGCCCTGGACACCGCCGCCCGCGCCCTGGAGGACGCCGGCTTCCCGTTCGGCGAGGGCCTGGAGGACGCCAACACCGGCGTCGTCATCGGCAACACCCTCACCGGCGAGTTCAGCCGGGCCAACCTGATGCGCCTGCGCTGGCCGTACGTGCGCCGCACCGTCGGCGCCGCACTGCGCGAACAGGGCTGGGACGACACCGCGCTGGCCGCCTTCCTGGACGGCCTGGAGGTCCGCTACAAGAGCGCCTTCCCGCCGATCGGCGAGGACACCCTGGCCGGCGGCCTGGCCAACACCATCGCCGGCCGGATCTGCAACCACTTCGACTTCAAGGGCGGCGGCTTCACCGTCGACGGCGCCTGCTCCTCCTCCCTGCTGTCCGTCTCCACCGCCTGCGACGCCCTGGTCGACGGCCGGATGGACGTCGCGGTGGCCGGCGGCGTCGACCTGAGCATCGACCCGTTCGAGGTCATCGGCTTCGCCAAGACCGGCGCGCTGGCCACCGGCGAGATGCGGGTCTACGACAAGGGCTCCAACGGCTTCTGGCCCGGCGAGGGCTGCGGCATGGTCGTCCTGATGCGCGACGAGGACGCCCGCGCCCAGGGCCGGTTCCGCTACGCCACCATCCCCGGCTGGGGCTACTCCTCCGACGGCAAGGGCGGCATCACCCGCCCCGAGGCCAGCGGCCACCGCCTCGCCCTGGCCCGCGCCTACCGCGCGGCGGGCTTCGGCATCGAGACGGTCGGCTACTTCGAGGGCCACGGCACCGGCACCGCCGTCGGCGACGCCACCGAACTGCGCGCCTTCTCCGAGGCCCGCCGGGCCGCCGGCGCGCAGGCGCCCGCCGCGCTCAGCACCGTCAAGGGCAACTTCGGCCACACCAAGGCCGCGGCCGGCGTGGCCGGCCTGCTCAAGGCGATCCTCGCGGTCCGCCACCAGGTCATCCCGCCCGCCACCAGCCACGTCGACCCGCACGCCGAACTCACCGGCCCCGCACCGGCGATGCGCGTCCCCGACCGGGCCGAACTCTGGCCCCAGGGCGCCCCGATCCGGGCCGGCATCTCCTCGATGGGCTTCGGCGGCATCAACGCGCACGTCGTCGTCGAGCACGCCGACGGCGTCCTGCGCACCGCCGTGCCCGTCGCCGCCCGCCGCCTGGTCGCCTCCCGCCAGGACACCGAACTGTTCCTGCTGGACGGCGCCGACCCCGCCGAACTGCGCGCCAAGGCGACCCGGCTGGGCGAGTTCTCCGCCCAGCTCTCCTACGCCGAACTCGGCGACCTGGCCGCCACCCTGGAACGCGACCTGGCCGACCGGCCGCTGCGCGCCGCCGTGCTGGCTGCCTCGCCCGAACAGGCCGTGGAACGCTTCGCCGGGCTGGTCCAGCTGCTCGACTCCGGCGCCCGCTCGGTCCTCAGCCCCGCCCAGGGCCTCTACCTCGGCAGCGCCGGACGCACCCCCAGGATCGGCTTCCTCTTCCCCGGCCAGGGCGCCGGCCGGCGCGGCGACGGCGGGGCGCTGCGCCGCCGCTTCGCCCACGCCGAGGAGCTCTACGACCACCTGGACCTGCCCACCGACGGCGACCAGGTCGCCACCGACGTCGCCCAGCCCCGCATCGTCGCCGCCTCGGTGGCGGGCCTGCGGGTGCTCGACCTGCTCGGCATCGAGGCCGTCCGGGCCACCGGCCACAGCCTCGGCGAACTCACCGCCCTGCACTGGGCGGGCGCCATGGACGAGGACACCCTGCTGCGGGCGGCCACCGCCCGCGGCCGGATCATGGCCTCCGCCAGCGACGGCGGCGGCACCATGGCCGCCCTCGCCACCGGCCCCGCGCTCGCCGAGGCGCTGATCGTCGGCGAACCGGTCGTGATCGCCGGCTACAACAGCCCCGGACAGACCGTGGTCTCCGGCCCGGCCGACGCGGTCGACCGGGTCTGCGCGCTGGCCGCCCGGCAGGGCGTCGGGGTCGGCCGGGTCCAGGTCTCGCACGCCTTCCACTCGCCGGCCGTCGCCCCGGCCGCCGCCGGCCTGGCCGCGCACCTGGCCCAGGAGGCGTTCGGCCCGGTCGGCCCGGGCCTGGTCTCCACCGTCACCGGCGGCCCGCTGCCCGCCGACACCGACGTGGTCGACCTGCTGACCCGCCAGGTCGTCGAACCGGTGCGCTTCACCGAGGCGCTGCGGGCGATGGCCCCCGAGGTCGACCTGCTGATCGAGGTCGGCCCCGGCCAGATCCTCAAGTCGCTGGCCGCCGACGTCCTCCCGGCCGTGCCCGCGGTCGCCACCGAGGCCGACGCGCCGTCGCTGGCCGGCCTGCTCGGCACCGTCGCCGCCGCCTGGACGATGGGCGCGCCGGTCCGGCACGAGCAGCTGTTCGCGGACCGCTTCACCCGGCCGCTGCCGCTCGACAAGGAGTTCAGCTTCTTCGCCAGCCCGTGCGAGTCCGGCGACGAGGAGTTCGTGCTGGCGCAGGCCGAGCGGGCCCTGGCCCCCCGGCCCGCCGCCCTGGCCGAGCACACCGCCGCCGACGCCGCCCCGGCGGCGGAGGGCGCCTCCAGCCTGGAGGTGCTGATCCGGCTGGCCGCCGAGCGGGCCGAACTGCCCGTGGACACCGTCGACCCGTCCGCCAACCCGCTGGACGAACTCCACCTCAGCTCCATCACGGTCGGCCAGATCATGAACCAGGCCGCCCAGGAGCTCGGCATCACCGCCCCGATGGTCACCACCGCCTTCGCCACCTCCACCCTCGCCCAACTCGCCGAACTGCTCGACGAGTTGGCCCAGCAGTCGCCGGACTCCGAGCGCCAGTCGGCCGCCGCGCCCGGCGTCGCGCCCTGGGTGCGGCCGTTCCGGGTCGACCTGACCGAGACCGCCCCGCCCGCCCCCGCGGCCGGACCGGGCGGCCGCTGGGAGGTCTTCGCCACCGACCGGCACCCGCTGGCCGGAGCGCTGGCCGAACGGCTCACCGCCACCGGCCCCGGCGACGGCGTCCTGCTCGCCCTGCCCCGCGACTGCGACCAGCGCCACCTCGGCCTGATGCTGGACGCCGCCCGGGCCGCCCTCGACCCGACCCGGCGCGCCGCCGGCACCCGGCTGCTCGCGGTCGGCGACCGCCGCGGCGCGGCCGGCCTCGCCAAGACCCTGCACCTGGAGGCCCCCGACATCCCGGTCACCGTCGTCACCCTGCCCCTCGACGACGACCTGACGCCCGAACGGGCCGACCTCCTCAGCGCCCGGATCGCCGCCGACACCGCCGCCACCACCGCCTTCAGCGAGGTCCACTACGACGCCGACGGCACCCGCCGGGTGCCCGTCCTGCGCGCCGTGGACCTGCGGCCCGACCCCGCGCACCAGGAACTCGGCCCGCAGGACGTCCTGCTGGTCACCGGCGGCGGCAAGGGCATCACCGCCGAGTGCGCCATCGCCCTCGCCGGCGCCAACGGCGCCGCGATCGGCCTGATGGGCCGCTCCGACCCCGCCCGGGACACCGAACTCGCCGACAACCTCGCCCGGATGGCCGCCGCCGGGGTCCGGGTGCACTACGCCCGGGCCGACGTCACCTCCGCCGACCAGGTCAAGGCCGCCGTCACCGAGATCACCCGGGAACTCGGCCCCGTCACCGGCCTGCTGCACGGCGCGGGCCGCAACGAGCCGCAGTCGCTCGCCACCCTCGACGAGGCGTCCTTCCGCCGCACCCTCGCCACCAAGATCGACGGCGTGGAGGCCGTCCTCGCCGCCGTCGACCCGGCCGCGCTGCGCCTGTTCGTCACCTTCGGCAGCATCATCGGCCGGGCCGGCCTGCGCGGCGAGGCCGACTACGCCACCGCCAACGACTGGCTCACCGAACTGACCGTGCGCTTCCAGCAGGACTACCCGGACTGCCGCTGCCTGGCCCTGGAGTGGTCGGTCTGGTCGGGCGCGGGCATGGGGGAGCGGCTCGGCGTGCTGGAGGCGCTGGTCCGCGAGGGCATCGAACCGATCCCCGCCGACGACGGCGTCGCCCTGCTCGGCCGGCTGCTCGCCACCCCCGGCACCGACCCGGCGCTGGTGGTGATGGGCCGCGCGGGCGGCCTGCCGACGATCACCCTGGAGCGCGCCGAACTGCCGCTGCTGCGCTTCCTGGAACGCCCCCAGGTGCACTACCCCGGCGTCGAGCTGGTGGTGGACGCCGAACTCACCGGCGGCGGCGACCGCTACCTGCCCGACCACCTGCTGGACGGCGACCTGCTCTTCCCCGCCGTCCTCGGGATGGAGGCGATGACCCAGGCGGCCACCGCCCTGACCGGCCACCGGGGCACCCCGGTGCTGGAGGACATGCGCTTCCTGCGGCCCGTCGTCGTCCCGGTGAACGGCGCCACCACCCTGCGGGTCGCCGTCCTCGCCACCGGGCCCGACACCGTCGAGGCGGTGGTGCGCAGCGGCGAGACCGGCTTCCGGGCCGACCACTTCCGGGCCGTGCTCCGCTTCGGCACCGACCGTCCCGAGGACGAGCCGGCGCCGGTCACCGACGAGGTGCCGCGACTGCCGCTGACCCCCGGCGAGCTGTACGGGCCGGTGCTGTTCCAGGGCGACCGCTTCCAGCGGTTGCTCGGCTACCGCGACCTCGCCGCCCGGCACTGCCTCGCCGAGATCGACGACACCCCGCGCGCCGACTGGTTCGCCGGCTACCACTCCGACGAGCTGCTGCTGGCCGACCCCGGCACCCGCGACGCGATGATGCACTCCATCCAGGCGTGCGTCCCCGACGCGACCCTGCTGCCGGTCAGCGTCGAGCGGCTGCGGCTGGCCGACGCCGGCGCCGCGCGCACCGGCCGCCGCCTGTTCCTGGACGCCCGCGAGCGCTCCCGGGACGGCGACAGCTACCTCTACGACCTGGACGTCCGCGACGCCGAGGGCCTGCTGGTCGAGCGCTGGGAGGGCCTGCTGCTGCGGGCGGTGCGCAAGCAGGACGGCACCGGCCCCTGGCTGCCCGCCCTGCTCGGCCCGTTCCTGGAGCGGCGGGTCGAGACGGCGCTCGGCCACCCGGTGCGGTGCGTGGTGCTGCCCGGCGGCGAGGGCTCCGGCGGCCCGGTCGCCGACCGGCGCCGGCGCACCGCCGAGGCGGCGAGCTGGGCGCTCGGCCGCACCACCGAGGTGCACCACCGCCCCGACGGCCGACCCGAACTGGCCGACGGACGGCGGATCTCCTCCTCGCACGCGGCGGGCGTCACCTTCACCGTGGTCGCCGACCAGGCCGTCACCTGCGACGTCGAGCCGGCCGCCGAGCGGACCGCCGAGACCTGGCAGGGCCTGCTCGGCCCGGACGGCGCGGCGCTGGCCGACCTGCTGGCCGCCGAGCGCGGCGAGCCGCACGGCACCGCCGCGACCCGGGTGTGGGGCGCGGTGGAGACCCTGCGCAAGGCGGGCCACGCGGTTGCCGCGCTCAGCCTGGAGGACGCCCCCGGGCTCCCGGCCGGCTGGGTGGCGCTCCGCGGCGGCGCGCACCGGATCGTGAGCTTCGTGACGGCCCTGGACGGCGTCGCCGACCCGGTGGTCTTCACCGTCCTGACGGGAGGGGACCGGTGACCGTGCCGGACTACTACGAGTACCGCCACCTGGTGGGTTTCGAGGAGACCAACCTGGTCGGCAACGTCTACTACGTCAACTACCTGCGCTGGCAGGGGCGCTGCCGGGAGATGTTCCTCCTGGAGAAGGCCCCCGAGGTGCTCGCGGACGTCCGCGCCGACCTCAAGCTGTTCACCCTCAAGGTGGACTGCGAGTTCTTCGCCGAGATCACCGCCTTCGACGAGCTGTCCATCCGGATGCGGCTGGCCGACCTCACCCAGACCCAGGTCGCCTTCACCTTCGACTACGTCCGGATCGCCCCGGACGGCGCCGAGTACCTGGTCGCGCGCGGGCAGCAGCGGGTCGCCTGCATGCGCGGCCCCAACACCGACACCCGCCCGACCAGGGTGCCCGAGCCGCTGCGGCTCGCCCTGGAGCCCTACGCCGTCCGCCCGGCGGCGCCCTCCCTGACCGGCACCACCACCGTGGGGTGATCGCGATGTCCTCCTTCCCGTCCGCCTCCGCACCGCTGCCCGGCGCGCTCGACCTGCCCCCGCTCCCGGCGGAGGCGCCCGAGTCCGACGTCCGCGACCCCCGGGCGCTGCGCGGGGTGCTGGGGCGCTTCGCCACCGGGGTGACCGTCCTGACCGCCGGGCGCGACACGCCGTGCGGCATGACCGCCAACTCCTTCACGTCCGTCTCGTTGGAACCGGCCCAGGTGCTGGTGTGCGTGGTGAAGTCGGCGGCGGTCCACGCGGCCGTGCTGGCCGAGGGGGCGTTCGCGGTCTCGGTGCTGGCCCGTGACCAGGAGTGGGTGGCGCGGCACTTCGCCGACCACCGGCGTCCGCGCGGGGCCAGGGAGTTCGAGGGGATCGGCCACACCCGCGGCCGCCACACCGGGGCGCCGGTGCTGGACCACGTCCAGGCGTGGCTGGAGTGCCGGCTCGCCGACGTCCACGAGGGGGGTGACCACACCATCTTCGTCGGCACCGTGCTGGGGGCGGGCCGCTCCGCCCGCCGGGACCCGCTGCTGTACCACGGCGGCGCCTTCGCCGGGCTGGCCGGACTGGCCGGCTGACGCCGCACCACCCGCACGCACCGCGCGCACCGCGCGCACGCACCGACACGACGCCCGGCCGGGGAGACCCCGGCCGGGCGTCCGGCGTTCCCGCACCGCGCACCACGCACCGCGGGCCCGGCGCCGCGGCGGGGGAACGCCGGAGGGCCCGGACCGCGGTCGGCGGTCCGGGCCCTCGGGCGGGCGGGTCAGTCGCGCGGGCGCACCGTCATCGGCAGGCCCCCCTTGACCCGCAGGGTCAGCATCGGCTCGGCCCGCACCCGGTGGCCGGGCGGCAGGGACAGCCGCAGCCGGCGCAGCAGGACGGCCAGCACCACGGTGGCCTCCAGCATCCCCAGGCTGCTGCCCACGCAGACCCGGGGCCCGGCGCCGAACGGCACGTAGGCGTAGCGGTGGCGGCCCGCCGAACGGCCCTTGGCGAAGCGCTCCGGGTCGAAGCGCTCCGGCCGGTCCCAGAACTCCGGGTGCCGGTGCAGGGTGTAGGGGCAGAGCACCACGTCGGCCCCGGCGGGCACCCGGAAGCCGCCGACCTCGTCCGCGGCGAGCGCCTTGCGGGGCAGCAGCCACACCGCCGGGTACAGCCGCATCACCTCCTGCAGGACCATCGAGGTGTAGGTGAGCCGGTGCACGTCCTCGAAGGTCGGCAGCCGGTCGCCGAGCACCTCGTCCACCTCGGCGCGGACCCGGTCGCCGACCTCCGGGTGCCGGTCGAGCAGGTACAGGGTCCAGCTGAGGGTGCTCGCGGTGGTGTCGTGGCCGGCCAGCAGCAGGGTGACCAGTTCGTCGCGCATCCGGGCCCGCCGCGCCACCGGGTCGCGCTCGTCGGCGGTGGCGTCGACGAGCCGGGACAGCACGTCGTCGCGGGTCCCGTCGGAGGCCGGCCGGCGCTCCCGCTCGCCGGCCAGCTCGCCGACGATCCGGTCCAGCTCGGCGCGGGCCCGGCGGAACCTGAGCTGGAGCGGCAGCGGCACCCAGGACGGCACCGAACTGAGGCTCATCATCTCGAAGATGGCCTGGTCCTGGACGATCTCGAACGCCTCGCCGATCGACTCGTAGGCGCCGAGGTCGGCGTCCAGCAGCGAGCGGCCGAGCACGCCCAGGGTGAGCGAGGTCATCTCCTGCCGGACGTCCACCGGGCCGGTGCCCGCCGTGCGGCGCAGCCGCTCGGCGAGCCGGACCGCCTCCTCGGCGATCGCCCCGGCCTGCCGGTTGACCCGGCGCGGCTGGAACACCGGCTGGATGACCTTGCGCTGGGCGCGCCACAGCTCGCCCTCGCTGGTCAGCAGGCCGTCGCCGAGGGCCCGCCGGGCGTGCACCAGGCCGATGCCCTTGTGGTAGTTGGCGTTGTTGTCGGTGAGCACCCGGCGGACGTGGTCGGGGTGGTTGAAGAAGTACAGCGTCTTCGGGCCGAGCGGCAGGCGCACCGCGTCGCCGTACGTGGCGGCCGCCCCGGTCATCACGGCCAGCCGGTCGGAGGCCATCCGGGCCAGCAGCACCGGGGTGGTGGCCCGGGACGGGCCGGGGGGCCGCCGGGACGCGCCGCCGCCGCCGACCGGCCGGACGGCGGCCTTCGCGGCGGGCCCGGTGGCCGGACCGGTGGCCGGGCCGGTGACGGGCGCGGCGGCCTCCGCGCCGGGTCCGGCGGCCGGGCCGGGTTCGGCGGCCGGTCCGGCGGTCACGAGCGGGCCCCGGCGGTGCCGCTGGCGATCCGTTCGGCGATCGCCAGCCGCCACACCTCGTAGGCCGGCAGCTCCCCGTCCACGACCGGTCGCGGCCGGGTCTGCGCGCAGACCGAGGCGGCCTGCTGCGGGGTGAGGCCGCAGAGGACCCCGGTGGCGGCCTCGGCGTGCTCGGTGAGCAGCCCGGACTCCACCCGGGCGGTGGCGGCGAAGGCCGCGCCCTGGGCGAGCCGGGGCCGGTGCGCCCCGGCCCGGTCGAGGAGCAGCCGCAGTTCGGCGTCGGTGGCCCCGGCGGCGTAGCAGGCGGCCAGGCCGACCCCGGCCCACAGGTCGGGGTGCCGGTCGGCCTGGAAGCCGTCGACCAGGTCGGCGACCACGGCCGGGTCGGTGCCGCCGATGAACCACAGGGCCCGGCCGACGCCCTGGTCGATGGCGTTGCCGGCGTAGCGCCGGGTCCCGTCGCCGGGCCA
This sequence comes from Kitasatospora sp. NPDC015121, assembly GCF_055562955.1. NCBI lineage: Bacteria > Bacillati > Actinomycetota > Actinomycetes > Kitasatosporales > Streptomycetaceae > Kitasatospora > Kitasatospora sp. NPDC015121. The sequence continues at coordinate 206,208 of NZ_JBVHEH010000010.1, read as the reverse complement.
GGGGAAGTCGACCTCCCGGTGGTGCCCGTGCACGTACCGGGCGGTGCGGAAGTACGCCTGGTGGAAGCCGTAGCCGTCCAGGGCGAGCCAGCGCAGCAGCGGGTCGGCGGGCGCGATCGAGGCCCACCGGAAGCGGGGCAGCCGGGCCATCGCCCAGCCGACCCCGACGTGCACCATGTAGTCGTGCGGCGCGCCGTGGCCCGCCAGGAACTCCGCGACCCGGCCGGAGCCGGGCAGCGGCAGGCCGTCCAGCATGGCCAGGCCCATCGCCGCGCCCTCGTAGGCGAAGCCCCGGTAGCGCACCGGGATCCGCTCCAGCCGGTGGTGCGCCTCGTCCTGGTCGCGCGCCTCGACGGCGATCGCGTAGCCGTCCAGGAAGGTGCCGCCCACGGTCTCCAGGTTGGTCCGCGCGGCCTCGTCCTTGAGGTGGAAGCCCCTGGTCGACAACTTCGTCTCGTTGTGGCTCGGTGTCAACAGGCGTCGTCGGACCGCCCGCCAGCCTCCGCTCATCACTGCCTCCCGCCCGCCGCGCGCCCGGATGGCCGCAGCTCTCCGCTTACATGCTTGGGTGCCGCGCGGTGCGGGACTACTCCGACCGTGCCGATGCCGGGCAACACGGAAGTAGTCACCGGGCCGGGTCGATCCACGACACTCTGTCACGCCCCGCGCGCGACCCGCCCCTGACGCCTCCTCAGGGGCGGCCCTCTGTGAGCTGAGGAGACCCCACGTGACCGAGACCATCACGGGCCGGACGGTGAAGGCGCCGCCGCGCGCCACCTCGCTGTTCGTCAACGGCCTGTTCCCCCGCCGCCGCGGCCTGGTCGTCCTGCTGGGCCTACTGGGCGGCCTGCTGCTCGCCTACGCCTGGTCCTCGAAGCTGGCCGACGACGAGATCGGCTTCACCACCGCCAACCACCTGCTCGGCCACGACGCCAAGTCCACCCCGCTGAGCGGCATCGCCGCGGGCGTGCTGTTCGCCTTCGTCTCCGGCCTGGCCGGCTCGTTCACGGCCTGCAACGTGGCGGTGTTCGGCGCGGTCGGCCCGCTGGTCGGGCAGATGAACCTGACCCGCCGCCAGCGACTGGCCCACGCGCTGCGCCCGCTGGGCTGGCTGACGGTCGGCATGCTGCCGGTCTCCGCCGCCTACGGCGTGCTGGTCGGGCTGATGGGCACCCACATGCCGCAGTTCGCGACCAAGTCCACGCCGGGGATGATCTCGCCCCGGATCCTGCAGGCGATGATCGTGTTCGGCGTGATCGGCCTGGTGATGGTGGTGATCGGGCTGGCCGCGGCCGGGGTGCTGCCCGACCCGCTGGCCCGGGTGGCCCGCCGGTTCCCCAACGCCCCGCTGGTGCTGGTCGGGGCGCTGGTCGGCGGCTTCCTGATCGGCCGCCCCTACCCGCTGTTCCGCAACCTGTTCCGGCACGCGGCGCAGGAGCACAACCCCCTGTACGGGGCGGTGGCGTTCTCGCTCCAGTCGATCGGCAACATCCTGGTGATGGCGGTGCTGTTCCTGCTGCTGTCCTTCGCCTTCGGCCGGCCCGTGCAGCGCTGGCTGGCCACCAAGCCGGGCCGGGCGGCGACGCTGACCGCGACCGCGTTCCTGGTGGCGGGCGCGTTCACGGTGATCTACTGGGACGTCCGGCTGCTCGGCAACTTCGACTACATCTGGTGGCCGAAGGCCCCCTGGAACGCGTAGCGCGCACCCCCCCCGCGACGGGGGCGGGGCCCGCCCCCCCCCCCCGGGCGGGGCCCCCCCCCCGGCCCCCGCCCCCGGCCCCCCCCGGGGCCCGGGGCGCCGGGGGGCCCCCCGCCCCCCCCCCCCCCCGCGCCGCCCCCCCCCCCCCGGGGGGGGGGGGGGCCCCGGCCCCCCCCCGGGGGCCGGCCCCCGCCGCCGTTCCGCCGTCCCGGGCCGCCGCCGGGGCCCGGGGCCGAGGGGGTCAGACCGGCCGCAGCGCTCCCAGGGCCACCGACTCCCGGGCCCGGGCCGGGTCGTCCCCGGCGCCGAGGACCATGGCGCAGACCTGCGCCTCGAAGCAGGCGTCCGCGGTGAACGGCTCCACCAGGTAGCCGCCGAGGTCGAGGGTGACCAGGCCGTGCAGGGCGATCCAGAGCTGGTGGGCCACCAGCTCCGGGTCGGAGGGCAGGAAGCGCTCGGCGGCCACGCACCGCTTGACCGCCCGGACGAGGGCGTCCAGGGTGTAGCGGCCGTGCTGCCGGTCGGCGTCGGTGAGCGAGAAGCCGCTGAGGCTGGAGCCGCCGAACATCACGTTGTAGAGGTGCCGGTGCTCGCGGGCGTTGGCCCGGTACGCCCAGCCGAGCGCGACCACGTCGGCGACCGGGTCGTCGGTCTCCTCGACGGCCTCCAGGCGCCGGTTGAGCAGGGTGAAGCCCTCCCGGACCACGGCCCGGACCAGGTCGTCCATCCCGCCGAAGTGGGTGTACACCGCCATGGTCGAGGTGCCGACGGTGGCCGCCAGCTTGCGGGTGGAGAGCGCGGCCGGGCCCTCCTCGCTGAGCAGGCGGGCCGCCGCCTCGATCAGATGGGCGCCGAGATTCGGGTCGACCTTGCGTGGGCTCACCCTTGACAGTATGTCAGCCACCTGTGACCCTAATCAATGACGGCGTTATGTAACGGTGCTATCGACTGGAGGGGGCGACCATGCCCGGCATCACCGGCCACACCACGAGCCACCCGCACAGCACGACCCACCTGCTCGGATCCGGCTACCGGCCGGTGACCGAAGAGACCACGCACACCGACCTGACCGTCCGCGGCACCCTGCCGCCGGAACTCGACGGCACCTTCCTGCGGATCGGCCCCAACGCCCGCGGCGAGCACGACCCCGCCGTCCAGCACGCCTTCGCCGGCGCCGGCATGGCGCACGGACTGCGCCTCGGCGGCGGCCGCGCCCACTGGTACCGCAACCGCTGGCTGCGCGACGGCGCCACCAGCCGCGCCCTCGGCGAACTGCCCACCCCCGGGCCGCGCGGCGGCCTCGACGGCGACGTCAACGCCAACCTGGTCCACCACGCCGGCCGCACCCTGGCCGTCACCGACGGCGCCACCCTGCCCCTCGTCCTCGACCCCGAACTGCGCACCCTCGCCCGCACCGACTTCGACGGCACCCTGCCCGGCGGACTCTGCGCCCACCCGCTCACCGACCCGGTCACCGGCGAACTGCACGCCGTCGCCGTCGACCCGGCCGGGGACCGCGCCCTGCTGCTCACCGTCGACGTCGGGGGACGGGTCCGCGAGACGCTGCCCGTACCGGTCAAGGGCCGCCCCTGGATGCACGCCTTCGCGCTCACCGAGCGCCACGCCGTCCTGTTCGACCTGCCGGTCGCCCACGACCCCGCCGAGGCCCGGGCCGGCTCGCCCGCGCCCTACAGCTGGCAGCCCGACCGCGACGCCCGGATCGGCATCGTCCCGCGCGGCCGCCCGGGGGCCGCCGCGCTGTGGCTGGACGTCCCGCCCTGCTTCGTCTTCCACCCCGTCAACGCCTTCGAGGACGCCGACGGCCGGATCACCGTCGACGTGATCCGGCACGAGCGGGCCTTCGACCGCGACCGGCTGCACCCCAGCGAGTCCGCCCCCGCCCTGTGGCGCTGGACCCTCGACCCGCGCGAGGGCGCCGTGGTCGAGCGGCGGCTCGACGGCCGGGTGCAGGAGTTCCCGCGGATCGACGAGCGCCGCACCGGACTGCCCTACCGCTACGCCTTCACCGTCGAACTCGCCCCCGGCCTCGGCGCGGCCCTGTGCGGCCCCGCGCTGCTGCGCCACGACCTCGCCACCGGCCGCACCGACCGGCACGCCTTCGCCGACGGCCGGCAGGGCGGCGAGGCGGTCTTCGTGCCGCGCGACGCGCTGGCCCCGGAAGGGGACGGCTGGCTGCTGACCCTGGTGCACGACCCCGCCACCGACCTCGGCGAACTGGTCGTGGTGGACACCGCCGACTTCACCGGGCCGCCGGTCGCCACCGTGCCGCTGCCGGTGCGGGTGCCGCACGGCTTCCACGCCCAGTGGGTGCCGTCGCGCTGGTGAGCGCCGCCCCCGGGGGCGGCGCGGCGCCGCCGCCGGGCCCGGGCTCCGGGCGCAGCGCGGTGGTGGCGCCCACCAGCAGGACCCGGCCGAAGAACGCCGCCAGCGCCGGGTCGGGCAGGCCGGTCGCCGCCGCCACCGTCCGCCACAGCGCCCCCCAGTGCCGGGCCGCCGCCGCCCGGATCACCGGGTCGGAGGCCGCCGCCGCGTGCAACTGCCACTGGAAGGCGAAGGGGCTCCCGGTGCCGACCATCCGCCGCCAGGCCCGTTCCCCGGCGCGCAGCGCGGCCGCGCCCCGGGCGTCCTCGGCCGCGGCCGTGAACGCCCGGGCGGCCTCGCGGGTCGCCAGGTCGGCGGCGGCCAGGAACACCTCGCGCTTGGTGGCGAACAGCCGGAACAGGTAGGGCTGCGACACCCCGGCCCGGTCCGCGATCTCCGTCGTCGTGGCGGCGTGGAAGCCCCGCCGGGCGAACACCCCGACCGCCACCCGCACCACCGTCTCCCGCCGCTGGTCCGCTGTCATCCGCACGGCGCTCACCTCCCGCGCCGAGCGTCACCCGCCGACCGGCGTTCCGGCTTCTCCCAGAATGCCGGGCCGGGCCGGCGGCCTCGTCGAACACGGGAGTTCGAGGGCGAACCGCATTTCCCGGGCAATCCGCGAGAAGTGCGCGCCCAACGCCCGGCGATACGGTGCGGGGAAATTCGACCGCACCGACCGGGGAGCAGCGCATGACCGCCTCAGAAACCTTCGACGACATCGTGGTCGGGGCGGGCACCGCGGGAGCGGTCGTCGCGGCCCGGCTCAGCGAGGACGGCTCCCGGCGGGTGGCCCTCGTCGAGGCCGGCCCGCACTACGCCACCCGCGAGCGGACCCCCGCCGACCTGCTGAACGGCAACGCGATGTCGCTGGCCCAGCACGGCTGGGGCCTGTCCGCGCAGCTCACCGCCGACCGCCGCACCGCCTTCCCGCAGGGCAAGGTCACCGGCGGCTCCTCCGCCGTCGGCAACACGGTGATGATCCGCGCCACCCCCGCCGACCTCGACGAATGGGCCGCCCTCGGCAACCCGGCCTGGAGCTGGGACGAGTCGCTGCCCCGGCTGCGCGCCCTGGAGGACGACCTCGACTTCGGCGCCGAGCCGCACCACGGCACCGGCGGCCCGATCCCGGTGCGCCGCTGGCGCCCCGACGAACTCACCGCCGTGCAGCGCCTGTTCCTCGACGGCTGCCTGGAGGCGGGCCACCCCTACGTCGCCGACCACAACCACCCGCTGTCCACCGGCGTCGGCCCGATCCCGTCCAACCGCCGCGACGCCCGCGAACGCGTCTCCACCGCCATGGCCTACCTGTGGCCCGCCGCCGACCGCCCGAACCTGACCGTCGTCCCCGACACCCTGGTCGACCGGGTGCTGGTCGAGGACGGCGCCGCCCGCGGCGTGCGGATCCTGGAGGGCGGCACCGAACGCGTCCTGACGGCCCGCCGGGTCGTGCTCGCGGCGGGGGCGATCGGCTCCCCGACCGTCCTGCTGCGCTCCGGCGTCGGCCCCGCCGCGCACCTCGCGGAGCTCGGCGTCCCCGTCCGGGTCGACCTGCCCGGCGTCGGCGGGGGCCTGGTCGACCAGCCGCGGATCGGCGTCTTCCTGACCCCCCGGCCCGGCGCGGCCGACGAGCGCGCCTCCACCGGCCAGATCGTGCTGCGCACCACCGCCCCGGCCGAGGCCGCGGGCACCGGCGCGGAGCGCTTCAACGACATGTACTACGCGATGGTCAACCACTTCAACCTGGCCCACCACTTCCCGCGGCTGCGCGCCGACGCCGGCACCGACGGCGTGTTCGGCATCATGGCGGTGGTCCGCCGCCCGCACTCCCGCGGCCGGGTCACCCTGACCTCCGCCGACCCGCGCACCGCCCCGCGCGTCGACCTCGGCTACCTCACCGACCCGCGCGACCACCGGCTGTTCGCCGAAGCGGTGCGCACCTGCTGGCAGTTGGCGAACTCGGCCGGGATCGGCGCGCACGCCGAACGGGTGGTGGCCCTGGACGAGAAGGCCGTCCACGACGAGGAACGGCTGCGAGAGTACGTCGAGACCACCGTCGACACCGCCTTCAACCCGGCCGGCACCCTGCGGATGGGGCCGGCCGACGACCCGGACGCGGTGGTCGACCAGTTCGGGGCCGTCCGCGGCGTCAGCGGCCTGCACGTCGCGGACGCCTCGGTGATGCCGTCCATGGTGTGCGCCAACATCGCGCTGACCACCGTGCTGATCGGGGAGCGGGTCGCCGAGGCGCTCCGGTCCGCCTGACCCCGGACCGGGGAGCGGAAAGCGGGAAGCGCAGCACGGAAAGCACGCCGGGCATTCTCGGAGTAATCCCGGGACGGCCGCGGCGGGACAATTCTCACGCCACCGGAAAACACCTGCCCGCCCTCTCGGTGCGGCCTTTCGGAAAGGAACGGACATGGCAGTGGAAAACGCGGCGACCGGGAGCATCGAGGGAGTCGACCCCGAGGTCCCGCACGTCTCCCGGGTGTTCGACCTGATGCTGGGCGGCACCGCCAACTTCCCGGCCGACCGGGCCGCGGCCGAGTACGCCTTCGCGTCCTGGCCCGGCGGCGACGTCCGGGTCGACATCCAGGCGGCGCGCGGCGCGCTGGTCCGGATCGTCCGCCACCTGGTCGCCGAGGCGGGCGTCCGGCAGTTCCTCGACATCGGCACCGGCCTGCCCACGATGGACAACACCCACCAGGTGGCGCGCGCCGTCGTCCCCGACGCCCGCACCGTGTACGTCGACAAGGACCCGGTGGTGGTCGCGCACGCCCGCCACCTGCTCGCCGGCCTGCCCGAGGACGAGGTCCGCTACCTGCACGCCGACATGAAGGACCTCGACCGCATCCTCGACGAGGCCCGGACCGTCCTCGACTTCGACCAGCCGATCGGCGTGATCCTCTTCGGCATCCTGCACTTCTTCCCCGACGACCAGGGCCCCGCCGAGCTGATGAAGCGCATCGTGGACGCCGTCCCGTCCGGCAGCCACGTCGCCTTCTCCCAGTTCGCCCGGGTCGGCGAGGACGCCGCGATGGACGAGGCCTTCGAACTGCTCAACCAGCAGTGGGGCGAGTCGGTGGTGCGCCGGACCAAGCAGGAGACCGCCGACCTGTACTTCGCCGGCCTGGAGCCGGTCGAGCCCGGCGTCGTCGAACTGCCGGACTGGCGGCCCGAGCCCGGCGAGGCCGGGCCCCGCCCGATGCCGATGTGGTGCGGCCTGGCCCGCAAGGCCTGACCCGCCCGCCCCGCTCCACCCGCCCGCCCCGCTCCACCGGCACGAGCCGCGCCCCGACCGCCCAGGCGGCCGGGGCGCGGCTCGTCGCGCGCCCGCTACCTGGCCGGCTCCCGCTCCGCGCCGAACACGCCCGCCAGCACCCGGTCGGTCAGCCGCTCCTCGCGCGCATCGCTCTGCCCCTCCGGCAGCGCGACCGCCTCCAGCCGGGTCGAACTGGTCACCCGGCCCGCCTGCAGCACCTCGATCCGGTAGCTGAAGGCCAGCCGCTGCGGATCGGCCAGGTCGGCGCGCAGCACCACCGCCTCGACAGTCGCCCCGACCGGGAACAGCGGGCTCTCGAACCGGGTGGAGAGCTCGGTCAGCAGGTAGCTGTAGCGCCACTCCGGCCGGCGCGCCGCGTAGTAGCGCTCGCTCACCGTCAGGAACACCTGCCGGGCCGCCTCCACCGCCACCATGCCCTGCACGTGCCGGGTGCCCTGGTGGTCCAGCACCAGCTCGTTGTCGTTGTGCAGCCGCAGGTCGGCCCGGAACACGTCCTCCCCGACCTGCCGGACGTCCGCGAGCAGCACGTTCTGCGGCACCCGCTTGTGCACCTCCCGCACCTCCGGCAGCACGCCCTCCGCGTGCGGCTCCACCCGCACCCGGCCGGACGCCGACCGGTCGACCGCACCGAGCACCAGCGCGAGGTCGTGCTCGTCCACGCCCTGGCCGACCCGCAGCACCACCGGCCCGCCCGGGCCGTCGTAGCGGCCCGCGCGGACCGCGGCCAGGAAGGCGCCCACGGTGGTGACGCGGTCGTGCGCCGCGAACGGCGCGAAGCGGTCGCCCACCAGGACGAGGGTGCGGGAGTCGGAGCCGTCGTTCATCGTCGGGACGTTCCTTCCGGTCGGGTGCGAACAGGGATTCAGGGCCCGGCCCACGCGGGCCGGTCCACCAGCTCCACGACGGCGCAGGCCAGCGAGGCGCCGCCGTTGCTCATCATCAGCACGTGGTCGCCGGGGCCGACCGCGCCGGTCAGCAGCAGGTGCTCCAGGCCCACCACGTGGTCACAGGTGGCGAGGTGGCCCACCGTGCGGCCGAACTCCAGCAGGCCGCGCGAGGCGTCGACGCCCAGCGGGCCCAGCACGCTCTCCAGGTACGCCGCGCCGCCGGAGAACACGTGGGTGGCCCGGGTGATCCGGTCCGCCGTGACCCCCGCCTCGGCCAGGGTGCGGGTGCCCAGCGCGACCCGGGCGGCGTCCAGCGCCCGGCGGGCGTCGGCCGCCGCCACCGGATCGGACTCCCGGTGCCGCCGCAGCCGCTCGCCGATCCGCACCGGCCGCCCCAGCGACTGCTCCGGCGGGAACAGCGGCAGCCCGCCGCGGTACATCTCCTCCAGCGCGGGCACCGACAGCGTCCCCACCGCCAGCAGCCGGGCGAAACCGCCGCGCCGGGAGAGCACCACCGCCGCCCCCGCGTCGCCCAGCACCGACAGCCGGTTGGTGCCCGCCCCCTCGGCGTAGCGCCAGCGGTCGATCAACGGCGACCCGAAGTTGTCCGCCCCCGTCACCAGCGCCGCCGGCCGGTCGTCGCCGGCCAGCCAGCGGGCCGCCAGCTCCATCCCGGCCAGCATCCCGTTGCACGCCTGCCGCACCTCCAGCGCCGGCGCGTCCCCGCCCACCGTGCGGCGCTGCACGTAGCTCTGCGGCGGCCACGCCTCCGGCCCCTGCGCCATCGTCGAGGCGTGCAACAGCACCGCGACGTCCCCCGGCGGGTGCCCGGAACGCTCCAGCGCCGCCGTCGCCGCGATCACCGCCATCTCCGGCGCCGACACCTCACCGGCCACCGCGGCCCCCGTCCACCCGCTCTCCGCGGCCGTCCGGGCGTCGTACCACCCCCGCTCCACCGCCTCCCGCGCGCTCACCACCGGCGGCAGGTAACTCCCCACCCCCGCCACCCACAGCCCCGGCGTCCTCACCCGACACCCCCGCCACCGCTCGCGGCCGCGCCGACCGGGCACCCGCCCGCCGCGCCCGCCGCGCCCGCCGCGTCCCAGCGGACCGGGAGGGCCAGCGGGCCGCGGATGAAGGCGTTCTCGCGCCAGCGCAGCGCCTCCTCTGGGACGGCCAGGCGCAGGTCGGGCAGGCGGTGCAGCAGGGCGGCGAGGCCGGTGCGCAGTTCGACGCGGGCCAGGGGGGCGCCCAGGCAGAGGTGGCGGCCGTGGCCGAAGGCGAGGTGGGGGTTGTCGGCCCGGTCCGGGTCGAACAGGTCCGGGCGCGGGAACACCGATGCGTCCTGGTTGGCCGCGTCGTGCAGCGGCACCACCACCTCGCCGGCCCGCACCAGCACCTCGCCGAGGCGGACGTCCGCCAGGGCCACGTGCGCCGCCCCGCCGGTGCCGATCAGCGCGCTCCAGCGCAGCGTCTCCTCCAGCGCCCGGTCCAGTGCGGCCGGGTCGGAGCGCAGCCGCCCGGCCAGGCCCGGCCGCCGGAGGACCGTCAGCACGGTCATGGCGAGCTGGTTGGCGGTGGTCTCGAAGCCCGCCATCAGCGTGCCCGCGCCGAACACCACGATCTCCCGGTGGCTGAGCCGCTCGCCGTCCGGTGCCGCGAGCAGCCGGCTGAGCACGTCCCCGCCCGGCCGGCCCCCGGCGATCCGGGCCGCGTGCCGGTCGACCAGGTCGGTGAAGTACTCCTGGACCTGCCGGTGCGCCTCGGCGACGTCCTCGGGCGCCCGGCCGCCGACCGAGGTCATGGCGGCCATCAGCGGCCGCAGGCGCTGCCCGTCCTCGGCGGGCATGCCGAGCAGTTCGGTGACCACCGAGAGGGCGAACGGCACGGTGAACCCCTCGACCAGGTCGGCCGGTTGCGGCAGCGCCGCCAGCCCGTCCAGGGCCAGGCCGGCCAGCTCGCGCACCCGGGGCGCCAGCTGCCGGGCCCGCCGGGCGGTGAAGTCCGGGAGCACGGCCCGGCGGCGCCGGCTGTGCACCGGCGGGTCGCTCACCGCCAGCGAGATCGAGTCGGGGGAGCGGGCGAACATCGGCCGGCCCGGGAACGCCTCCCGGCTGAACCGGTCGTCCGAGAGCACCGCCCGGACCTCCTCGTACCGGGTGACCAGCAGCGCCTCGACGCCGCTGGGCAGCACCACCCGGGGCAGGCCGGGCTCGGCCACCAGTTGCGCGTACCGGTCCGGTGGACGCGCGTCGGGGCAGGCGGGGAACGGGAAGCCGGGGAGGGCCTCGGAGCTCAACGCGCGTCCTTTCCGAGCAGGGCGACGGCCAGGTCGGCCAGGAAGGTGCAGATCAGGAAGAGCGCCGCCGCCCAGGCCGGCCAGCGCACGGCCGACCGCCGGAAGAACCGGTCGGCGCCCAGGGCGACGAGGACCAGCGGGGCGAGCACCAGCCACCCCCACGGCCCGGCACCCGCGCCACCGGCCCACGGCCGGGTCAGCAGCAGGCCCAGCGCCACCGACAGCCCGGCCCCGGCCAGCGCCGCCACGGCGGTGCCGCCGACGCCGTACGCGGTGACGTAGCTGCGCTCGCCCGGCGCCGGACGCCTGGTCAGCTTCCGCCCGTACTCGAGGTGCGCGAACACCGCGACGGCGGCCAGCACCGGCAGCAGGTCGTGCCGGCCGGGCGCCAGCCCGGCGTCGTGCAGCACCCCCGCGCCCAGGTAGCCGTTGAGCAGCAGCTGCACCGGCAGGCCGAGCAGGGCGCCGAACACCATGTCGTCGCCCGGGGGCCACCGCCAGCGCAGGTCCAGCCCCAGCAGGACCAGGGCGTACCCGAGCGGCGCCAGGGCCGCCGCCGCCACCGCGGCCCCGCGCGGCGCGTTCAGGGCGAGCACCGCGAGGGCGCCCGCCGCGATCAGCACGGCGAGGTCCCGGGGCCGGACGGCGCCCGACGCCAGCGGACGGCGCGGGTTGTGCACCCGGTCGTAGTCCAGGTCGCGCAGGTCGTCCACGGCGCGCATCAGCAGCACCAGCACCACGAAGCTCGCCGCGGTCGCCACCGTCGCCCAGCCCGGCCAGCGGCCCGGCAGGCGCGGGTCGGCGAGCACGAACAGCGCCGAGCCGCCCAGCGCCCAGGACAGCGCGTAGGGCAGGTAGAACAGCGGGGGGAAGCTGCCCGCCAGGTAGCGGCCCAGTCGGACGGCGATCACGACGGCCCCTCCACCAGCCGGACCGTGCCCGAGGTGCCGTCGAGCTCCACCCAGGCGCCGTCCGGGATCCGGGTCGTCGCGCCGGGCACCGCCACCACCGTGGGCACCCCGAGCAGCCGACCGGTGATCGCGGTGTGCGACAGCATCGTGCCGCGCTCGACCACCAGGCCCTTCGCCGCGGTCATCAGGAACAGCCAGCCCGGATCGGTCTCCCGGGCCACCAGGACCGCGTCCCGGCAGGACTCGGGGGAGACGTCCGGATCGAGCACCACCCGGGCCCGGGCCCGCACCAGGCCCGCGCTGGAGGCCAGGCCGCGCAGCACCCCGTCCTCCGGCCCGTCCGCGGCGGGACCGTCCGCGCCGTCCGGGACGTCCGCCGGCACCGCCGGGGCCAGCGGCACCCCGGCCGCGGTGACCAGGTCGGTGGCGGGGGCGGGCCGCTCCGCGGCGCGCTCCCGCCCGGCCCGGCGCAGCGCCGCCAGGTCGCGCGGCCGGGCGCCCGGCAGGGTGCCGTCGAACGCGCCGAGCACCTCCTCCACGGTCAGGTCGAACACGTCCTCGGCGCGGTCCAGGTGACCGGCCCCGGCGAGCAGCGCACCGAGCCGCAGCAGGACCCGCCGGGACAGGCCGTACAGCTCGGTGCGGCAGAACCGGGTGTCCTCGCGGACCTTGATCAGGGAGCGCACCAGCGCGGCCAGCGCCCGCAGCACGGCCCGGCGCACCGGGCCCCGGCAGGACTCCCGCAGCCGCTCCTCGGCGGCCGCGCGCACCCGCCGCTCGTCGGCGCGGCTGCCCTCGACGGTGCGGCCCTGGCGGACCAGCGGCGCCACCATGTCCAGCACCATGCCCGGGTCCTGCCGGGGCGTCGGCTGCTCCAGCTTCAGGTCGCCGGCCGCCCGGTCGCCGTAGCGGCGCAGGTGCTCGGCGGCGGCCCGGGCCGGGCCGGGGCCGTACACGCCGTCGACCAGCTCCGCCCACGCCGCCCGGCGGGCGGCGGCGTCCCCGGCGCCGAGCACCCGGGCCCGGGCCCGCGGCTCGGCACCGAGCAGCTCGGCCAGCGCCAGCCCGGAGCGCAGCGCCGCCAGCGAGCGGTTCTCCGGCCCGCCCGCGAGCAGCCCGGTCATCAGCACGTGGTCGCGCTGCCCGGCCCAGCGCCGCAGCAGCGCGTCCAGCACCACGGTGACCTGCATGGTCAGGAAGCTGTTGGTCAGCGTGGTGCCCCAGCGCGCCCCGACCCCGGCCCACATCCGCCGGTGGAAGGCGATCAGCTCCTCCGGCCCCCAGTCGTCCAGCCCCGCGCCGGACGCGGCCAGCGCGTCCCACCAGCGCAGCAGGCCGCGCACCTCGGCGGGGTGCCGTAGCAGGCGGCGCACCGTGGACGGGACGAGCGCCAGGGCGCGGCGGCGCCAGCCCGGCTCCAGCGGCCGCCGGGGGTCGCCGGCCAGGCCCATGGCGTGCTCCCACCAGCCCCGGACGAACTCGAACTCCCGCAGCTGGCCGTGGAGTTCGTACCAGTCGTCGATCCGGTAGAAGACCCGGCCGCCGTGCAGGCCGACCATCCGCTCCAGCCGGTGCGCCTGCCCGCGCAGCCGCTCCTCGGAGACGCCCATCCGCCGGTACAGGTCGGTGAAGATCGACCGGTAGAACTCCCGGGCCAGGCTGTAGGTCAGGGCGCCGGACACCCCCGGGTAGCTCTCGGTGATGTTGTGGTTGCTCCAGCGGACCGGCGCCGCGCCCGGCTCGGGCAGGACCATCGGCCGGGCCTGCAGCACCTGGAGCCCACCGTCCTCGGTGAACGCGCCCTCGATGTCCTGCGGGCCGCCGAAGTGCTCCTCGATCCGCTCGGCCACCTCGGTGACCCGGGCGAGCTGCTCCCCGTCCAGCACCGGCCGGTCGGCCAGCGCGGCCGGCACCTCCAGCGGCGCGGGCCCGCCGGGGCCGCCGGGCACGGGCGGGCCGAGCATCCGCCGCTTGTGGGCGAGCCGGGAGCGGACCCCACCCCCGGGGCGGGCGACGAAGAAGTGGTCGACGTCGGCGCGCTCCTGGACGACGCCCTCGCCGATCCCGTACGCGGCGGCCACCACGTGCCGCCCGCCGCCGTCCCGCGGGTCCCGGGTGAACGCCACGAACGACCGGGCGCCCGGCACCATCCGCTGCACGCCGACCGCGACCCGGGTCGCGGCCGGGTCGGCCCCCCGGTGCAGCCGGTAGTGCACGGCCTGCGCCCGGTAGGCGGACGCCCAGCAGTCGGCCACCCGGTCCAGCAGGTCGGCGCGCGGCACGTACAGGAAGCTGTCGCTCATCCCGGCGAACGGGTCGCCGCCGTCGTCCTCGCCCGGCAGGCCCGCCGCCGGCACCACGCAGGCGCGCACCGCGACCAGCCCGTCCGGGCCGGCCAGCGCGTCGAAGGCCGCCAGCACCCGCGCGGCCAGCGGCTCGGGGACCCGCAGGCCGGCGGCGGCCGCCCGGGCCCCGGCGGCCCAGGCGCGGACGGCCGCCGGGTCGTCGGCCGGCGGCGCGGCGGCGAGCCCGGCGCGCAGGTCGGCGGTGGCCAGGTCGAAGGCGGCGGCGGGCAGCCCGAACAGCTCCGGCACCGGGAAGCCGGCCTGCCGCATCGACTCCAGCCGGGCGAACTTGTGCCCCATCACGGCCGCGTCGAGCAGGTCGGCGCCGTGCACCGGCCCGACCGGGGGCGCGTCGGTCCGGACGCTCATCCGCGCGCCCCGTTCCGGTCGCCGGCCCCGTTCCAGCCGTCGAGGTGCAGCACCTCGTCCAGCGGTCGGCGCGGTCCGGGCCGGAACCGGGCCTTGCGGGCGTACGCGACGGGCAGCAGCCCGCCCTGCCGCACCCCCGGGGGGAGCCCGAGCAGCGCGGCGACCTCGGCCTCGGCGTCCAGGTGGACGGTGGTGAGCACGGTGCCCAGGCCCCGGGTGCGGGCGGCCAGCATGAAGCTCCAGGTGGCGGGCGTCAGCGAGGCCCACACCCCGGCCTGGTTGTCGGCCGTCAGCCGGCGCTCGCCCAGCTCCAGGCAGGGCAGCACCAGGACGGGCACCCGGTGCAGCTTGTCGGCCAGCTCCCGGGCCGAGGTGATCGCGCGGAGGGCGGCCGGGTCGGCCTCCGCGGGCCGCTCCAGCTGCGCGGCGTAGCGCCGGTGGAAGGCGGACCGGTAGACCTCGGCGACCTCGGCGCGCCGGTCGGGGTCGGTGAGCACGATCCAGCGCCAGTCCTGCCGGTTGGCGCCGTTCGGCGCCTGGAGGGCGATCCGCAGGCAGTCCTTGACGACCTCCAGCGGCACCGGCCGCTCCAGGTCCAGGCCCCGGCGCACCGCGCGGGTCGTGGTCAGCAGCTCCTCGCAGCTCAGTTCCGCCGGGCCGGCCGGCGCGCCCACCACGGCGGTCGGCTCCGCGGCGGCCGGCTCCGCGACGGCGGGCTCCAGCACGGCCGCGCCCACCAGGGCCGGGCTCACCACAGCCCCGGCACCAGACGGGAGTGGCCGGCCGCGTAGTCGCGGTACGCGGGAATGGCCAGCAGCGCCCGCTCCTCGACCCGGATCCGCCAGGCCAGCACGGCCGCCAGCGCGGCCAGCGCCAGCACGGCGGTCCAGTTCAGGAAGAACAGCACCAGCCCGACGTGCGCGGTCAGCATCCCCGCGTACGCCGGGTGCCGGATCACCCGGTACGGACCGGTGCGGACGATCGAGTCGTCGTCGCGGCGGATCACGTAGTGCGAGTAGAAGCGGCCCAGGGTGCGCATCGCGACCAGGCGCAGCGCGATGCCGCCGAGGTAGAGCGCCAGGGCGACCGGCAGCCACGGCAGGGCGCGCTCCCAGGCGACCGGCGCCAGCACGGACGCCGCGACCGTGGCGAACCGGGTGCAGCCGTACACCACCAGGGTGCCCACCTCGTGCGGCGGCGCGTCCGGCCGGCCGAGCGTCACCGGCATCTCGTACAGCAGCCACAGCAGGTTCGCGACCACGAACGCGACGGCCCACCAGTGCAGCGGCTGGTCGTCGCGCCGCAGGTTCACCACCAGCCCGGCCGCGTTCACCACCACCCCGAGCCCGAACAGGGCGGGCCCGATCAGGGCGGTGGGCCGCCATCTCCGGGAGCCCGGCGCACTCAGCGGGTCGTCGGTCATGGGGCGGCACCTCGGCTTCCGTTAGCGGCGGCGTGACGAGGCCCCAGTCTGGTGCGGTCGGGCCGGGCGGCCTTCTCGCAGATTGCTCGGTCCCGCCGCCGCGCCGGCTGACGGTGCGTCGGCTAACGGCGCATCACCAACGGCTCCTCGCTGAGCAGGTAGGCGCCGACCGTCTCGAAGTGCGAGTAGGAGAGCGCGATGTGCTTGGTGACCGAGTTGACGTCCCGGAAGGCCCGCTCCAGCCGGCTGGAGGTGTACAGCGAGGTCGTCCCGGCCAGCGTGTACGCGGCCTCCACCGCCGCCGTCGCGGCCTCGCCGACCGTCGCCGAGGCGAGCCGGACCAGCGAGCTGAGGTCGTCGCCGGCCGTACCGGACTCCTCGACCTGCCGGGCCGCCTCGAACAGCAGCAGCCGGGCCGAGTACAGCGCCGCCTCGGCGCGCGCGAACCGCTCCTGGACGACGTGGTTGGCGGCGAGCTTCCGGGTGCCGCTGGCCGGGGTCTTGGCGTGCGCGGTGGTCCAGAACGCGTCCAGCGCGTCCTGCGCCACGCCGAGCGCCACCGGCGCGGTGGAGAACGGCCCGAAGTCGAAGTACCCGATGGGGTAGGCCCGGGAGGCCCGCTCCGGCGGCGGCTGGACCATCCGGCCCTTGCGGACGGCGTACGCGTCGGAGACGAACCGCTCCTCGACCCGGAAGTGGTTGCTGCCGGTGCCGCGGAGGCCCACGGTGTACCAGGTGTCCTCGATCCGGACCTCGGAGGCGGGCACGTACAGCATCACGATGTCCGGGCCGGTCGGCGTCTGCACCGGCTGCCAGTCCTCGCAGACCAGCGCCGTGCACACCAGCCAGTCGGCGTGCGCCGCGCCGGAGCCCATCGCCCACTCCCCGCGCAGCAGCCAGCCGCCGTCCACCGGCTGGGCCAGGCCGGAGGGCTTGACCCCGCCGACCGCGAAGCCCTCGCAGTCCAGGAACAGCTCCCGGGAGGTCGGCTCCGGCAGGTAGTCGGACAGCCGGCCGATGGCGCCCTGGACGCCGATCTGCCAGGACACCGAGGCGTCCAGCCGGGCCAGCGCCTCCAGCGCGTACATGCCCGCGGTCAGCGAGACCTGCTCGCCGCCGAACGCCCGGGAGACCCACATCCGGGTGAAGCCGGCGTCCCGCAGGGCCTCGTAGACCTCCCGCGGCATCCTCCGCTCGCGTTCGGCCGCGTCCCGGTGCGCCTCCACCACCGGGGCGACCCGGTCGACCCGGGCGAGCCACTCGCACTGCTCGGGCGTGGGGGCGGCTTCCGGGAGCCGGTACCGCTTCAGACGATCGTTCATGGGGTTCGCTCCTTCGATCCGGTCCGAGCCGCGCGCCACCGTTGACGGGGGCGGGTATCCGGGAGGGGACACCAGTGTCGGACGGACCGCCGGGAGCGGACTCCTCCCATCGTGCCCTCTCGGGCGGACGGGCGGGGCCCCGCGGCGGGCGGTCAGGAGCGGGGCAGCCCGCGCGCGTCGAGCTCGGTCGGCAGGCCGAAGGCGGCGTACACCACGGGGTCCTGGAACACCGAGGTGCGGCTGATGCCGTCGGCGGTGACGGTGAACACCTGGAGGGTGTGCAGCAGGTAGCCCTCGCCGGCGCGCCGGTAGGCGGCGAAGCCGGGCTGGCCGTTGGCGCCGATCCGCTCCAGGTGCCAGTCCGTGCCGGACTTCTCGAACACCCAGTCCATGAACCGGCCGTAGTCGTCCCGGCCGGTGAACCAGTTGAGCATCGGCGGCATCTCCATCAGGACGTCCTCGGTGAGCAGCCGCTTGAGGCTCTCCACGTCGGCGTTCTCGAAGGCCTTCATGTAGCGGTCCACCCAGGCCCGCTGCTCGGCCGCCAGCGGCTCGCCCAGGGACTCGTGCCCGATGCCGGCCTCCTTGAGCCGGGCCCGGGCCCGCTGCAGGGAGCTGTTCACCGACACCACCGTGGTGCCGAGGATGTCCGCGGACTCGGCGGCCGAGAAGCCGAGCACGTCCCGCAGGATGAGCGCGCCGCGCTGCCGGGCCGACAGGTGCTGCAGGGCGGCGGCGAACGCCAGCCGCAGGCTGCTGCGGCCGATCACGGTGCCGGCCGGGTCGCCGCTGTCCAGCAGCGAGTCCGGGAACGGCTGCAGCCACGGCACCTCGTCCCCGCGGACCAGCGGGTCCAGCGGGTCGGCCTCGGTCACCAGCCCGGACGGCAGCGGCCGCCGGGCGGAGCCCTTGAGCGCGGTCAGGCAGGCGTTGGTGGCGATCCGGTACAGCCAGGTGCGCGGCGCGCTGCGGGTCTCGTCGTACTGCTCGCGCGCCCGCCAGGCCCGCAGGTAGGTCTCCTGGACCAGGTCCTCGGCGTCGTGGACGGTGCCGAGCATCCGGTAGCAGTACGCCAGCAGCTCCGACCGGTACGGCGCGATGCGGCGGTCGAAAACGTCTCCTGCGGTCACCGCGCGCCCCTTCCGGCCCTCCTGGCGGCCGTGGTGGTCCGCACGGCCGCACGACTGTACCGCGCGCGGCGGCCGACGGGTGGTCAGAACCCGTTCAGCGCCCACCGGTCGCCGCGCACCGCGCCGGAGCCGGGGACGGGCAGCTCGATCAGCTCGGGCTTGAACAGCGGCGGGACGCCCATCGCCGGCTCCCAGCCGGCCAGCGACTCGTCCTGCTCGACCTCGACCCGGTGGCCGCGCTCCAGGTCGTTCACCACCCGCAGGATCAGGCGCACGCCGAGCGGCGTCAGGTGCTCGCGCCACAGCGACTCGACGGTGGAGCCGGGCGGGACGAGCAGGTGCTCCTGGGCGGCGATCGGGCCCGCGTCGGTGCGCTCGGTCAGGTGGTAGACCGAGCCGCCGGTGACCCGGTCGCCGTCGCGGATCGTCCAGCGGATCGCGTCCCGGCCCCGGTGCAGCGGCAGCAGGCTCGGGTGGTAGCCGATCGCGGCGACCCGGGCCCGGGCCCGGGTGCGGCGGCCGATGAACGCGTGCGAGTGCGCGGCCAGGATGATGTCGGTCGCGTCCGGTATGTGGTGCGCCCGCAGGTCGGTGGACGGCGTCCAGTCGATGCCGCGCGGGTACGCCCAGGACCGCAGCCGGTCCCAGGTCATCGGGTTCGCGTCGTCCTCCGGGCCCTGGCCCGGGGCGAGCCGCCGCCGCTGGCGCGGCGCGGCCACCCCCACGATCTTGTGCTCCTCGACCAGGGCTTCCGCCACGGTGACGGCGAACCCCCCCTGACCGGACAGGTAGATGTTCACGGGGCCTCCTGATGGCAGTGGCTGCGCAGCGGTGACGGCAGCGGTGACGGCAGTGGCTGCGGCAGTGGCGGTGGGTGTGGCCACGAGCGTAGGGGCGGCCGGCGCCGCCGGGCTGCTTCGGTATTGCCCGAGTCCGCGCGGCCCGGCGGGCGGGGCGGTCAGTCCCCGAACGCCTCGCAGGTGCCCAGCAGGCTCTCCTCGAAGCCGCCCTCCGGCATGCCCTTGCCCGCGGTGAACAGCAGGGCCTCGTCGTAGACGCCGTCGAAGCCGGCCGCGAACCGCTCCCGGGCCTCCGCGGGCGTGCCGTGGACGGCCAGCGTGTCGAGCATCCGCTCGGAGACGGCGGCCGCCACGGCCCGCATGTCGCGCCGCCCGAACGCCTCGCGGATCGCCGCGACCTCGGACTCGAAGCCGTGGAAGGCGACCAGCGGGGCCGCCGAGTCCCGGGCCGCGAACACCGCCAGCTGGGTGGCGGCCAGCGCCCGGGCCCGGGCCGGGTCCTCGCTCACCGCGCAGATGGTCATCCCGGTGATCGGGACGGGCCGCTCCCGCCCGGCCCGTTCGGCGGCCTGGGCCAGGGCGGGCCGGACCACCTCCGAGGCGAAGGCGGCGCTGCACAGCGGCAGGCCCATCAGCCCGTCGGCGACCGCGCCCGCGGCCCGGAGCATCGGGCCCCGCCCGCCCGCGAGCAGGATCGGCGGGCGCTCCGTCCCGGCCGGGTCGGCCGGCCGGGGCCAGGGCTGGAGCGTCGGGTCGACCGGGATGCGGCAGCGGTAGAACGCGCCCTGGTGGTCCACCGGCTCCGTGCCGACCTCCCAGATCCGCCGGATCAGCGGCACCAGCTCGGCCAGCCGGGCCGCGGGCCGGGTCTCGTCGAGGCCGTGCCAGTCGGAGATCACCTGCGGGTTCCCGGTGCCCAGCCCCAGCGTGACCCGGCCCGGCGCGAGCTCCGCCAGCGACCGGAACTCGGTGGCGGTGGCCACCGGGGTGCGGCCCAGCGCCCAGGCGATGGCCGACCCGATCCGGATCCGCGAGGTCGCCGCGGCGACCGCGGCCAGCGTCACCACCGCCGAGCGGTCGTAGAACTCGCTGGAGTGGAAGGACGGCAGCCCGCGCCGCTCGGCCTCCACCGCCACCCGCACCGCCAGCGGCACCGTCCCGGCCTGCACCGCCAACCCCGGCCTGGTCTTCATCGCACCGTCCACCTGGACCTCCCGTCCGAAGCGCCGAAGCGCCGCACCACCGAAATCACGTGGCCACGACGCTATTTCCCGCTCCCGGCGCCCGGCTTCTCCGACGTTGTGCAGGCCCGCGGGGCCCGGCGGGAAAAAACTTCCCCGCCGGCGCGATGAGTTCCGGGGCCGCCGCCGGTATGTACGGGTGAGTCCGTCGGAACAGCCAGGCGGACCTGCTCCGAGGGAGATTCCAATGTCTGTCACCCGTACCGAAGACGAGGCCGCGATCAACGCCGTGCTGGGCGCGACCTACCGGGCATGGGAGGCCAACGACGCCGACGCCTTCGTCGCCCACTACAACGAGGACGCGACCGCCATCCTGCCCGGCTCGCTGCGCGGCAGCCGCGAGGTGATCCGGGAGAGCATGGCCAAGGGCTTCGAGGGGATGCTCAAGGGCAGCTCGACCTACAACAAGCAGCTCAGCCTGCGCTTCCTCGGCGACTCCGCCGCGATCGTGGTCAGCGAGTCCGGCATCCTGTTCGCCGGGGAGACCGAGGTCCCCGACGCCCGCAAGATCAACGCCACCTGGGTCCTGGAGAAGAAGGACGGCTCGTGGCACATCGCCGCCTACCACAACAGCGCGATGCTGGCGCCCGCGCACTGACCCCCGGGCGCGGCGCGCACCGCGGGAAGGCCCCCGCTCCGATGCTCCGGAGCGGGGGCCTTCCGCGTGCTGGCCTTCCGCGGGCGGGGGCCGGTGCGCGGGCGGGCGCCGCGCGGTCAGTCCAGGCCGGCCAGCAGCAGCGCCTCGAACTGCTTGGCCAGCTCCTCGATCACCTCGGTGCGGTGGAACGCCGTGTCGTAGACCAGGTCGAGGGTGAGCCGGCCGGCCACGGTCGAACCGAACAGGGTCGGCACCGGCCCGCGCGAGGTGGTGGCCCACCGGCTGTCGACGACCCGCAGGCCCTCCGGCACCGGGTACTCCTCGATGACGCCGATGTTCGAGACCATGAACGAGATCGGCGGCAGCGGGGTGGCCTCGCCCACCGCGCGCTGGGAGACCAGCCGGTGCTGGACCTCCTCCTGGGCCAGGGCCTCCTTGAGCTGCGCGCCGATCCGCCGGCCCACCTCGGCGGGGCGGTCGTCCGCGTCGACGCCGGTGGAGCAGACCAGCCGCGCCACGCAGCAGAACGGCGCGTCCGGGGCGATCGGCGGCTCCACCCGGGAGCGGAGGTCCACGGCGAACGCGGGCGCCACCGGCAGCGGCCCGGCCTCCGGGAACCGGGCGCGCACCGCGCACGCCATCGCCCCGACCATCAGGTTGGTGAGCGAGACCCCCTCCCGGCGGGCGGTGGCGAGCAGCGCGGCCGTGACCTCCGGCTCGAAGGAGAAGGCCCGCACCGCCAGCTCGCCGGGCGCGTCGGCCGCCCCGTGCAGGGTCAGCGGCGGCTCGCCCGCCGGGGGCAGCCGCACCGGCCCCGGCTCGTACGCGGCGAGCAGCGCCTCCTCCAGCGACCCCTCGAACGCGGACCGGCCGCTCGGCGCGCCCTCCACCCCGCGCAGCCCGTCGGCGTAGTGGCCGAGCAGGCGGCGCAGCAGCAGGGTGTTCAGCCGGGCGTCGCTGCCCGCGTGGTCCCCGGCGAAGCTGAGCACCGCCGAGTCCGGCCCCTGGGCGAGCGTGACCCGGTAGATCCGGCGGTCGTCCGGCAGCTCGGTGTTGAGGACCCGGGCGAGTCCGTTGTCGCCCGGGGCGACGAGTTCCAGGCCCGGCCCGTCCTCGCCCAGTTCGACGGAGATCGCGTCCGGGGTGCGGCGGAAGGAGCAGCGCACCAGCGGGTGGTCGCGCTGGAGCAGCTCCAGGGCCCGCTCCAGCGCCGCCGGGTCCACCCGGCCCTCCAGCGTGACGCTCGCGACGACCGGCCCGACGCGCCACAGGTAGAACAGGGACTCGAAGAAGGTGAGGGAACGGCGCTCGTGCGTCATCGGCGAACCTTTCGTGCAGCCGGGGGACACCCGGGGGAGGGGAGCGGGGCGGTCGGCCCCGGTCACGACGCGAACGGCGCGGGGGAGAGGATCCGGCGGTCGAGCCGGGCCACCAGCGGGCCGTCGAGCTCGCTGAGCCGCTTGGCCTCGATCCACCGGGGGTCGCTGAAGAAGGACGTCCAGTTGCGCTCCAGGGCGTCGTAGGAGTCGTGCCGCAGCACGTAGACGACCTGGCCCATGGTCTGCGGGCCGAACTCGGTCAGCGAGATGAAGACCACCTCCATCCCGTGCTTGCCGAGCAGTTCCACGGCGTGCTCGTTGAACCGGCGGATCAGGTCGGGCAGCCGGCCGGGGACGGCGGTGTACTCACGCAGCTCGTAGATCATGGAAGCTCAACTCCCTTTCAGGGAAGGCATGTTGGTCCCGATGGCCGGGGTCCGGCGCGGCGCGGGTTCGCGTCCGGGAGCCTAGCCACGGGACACCCGGGCGGGCTTCTCCCTGAGTGCCCCGGCATTCCCGCGCGGGTCCGCGCGCGAACGGCGATGAGTTCCGCCCCCCTCGCCGGTATGTAGACCGAGCCCGGTCGACGGCACCCCCCGCCGCGGCCCGGGAACGGAACGACCGAACGGAGAGAGCCATGACCACGGCAGGGTCGGCGACGCAGCCGACCGCGGCGCCCGCCGCAGAGTCCGACCGGCGGTGGATGATGCTGGTACTGCTGCTGCTCGGACAGTTCATGGGCCTGGTCGACGTCTTCATCGTCAACGTGGCCACGCCCTCGATCGGCAGCGAGCTGCACGCCTCCGGCGCCGCCCTGCAACTGGTCGTCGGCGGCTACACCGTCGCCTACGCGATGCTGCTGATCACCGGCGCCCGGCTCGGCGACCTGTACGGGCGGCGCCGGATGTACCTGCTGGGCGTCGTCGCGTTCACCCTCACCTCGGTGATCTGCGCGTTCGCGCCCAACGCCGCGACGCTGGTGGTGTTCCGCTTCGCCCAGGGCGCCAGCGCGGCGGTCATGGTCCCGCAGATCATGAGCGTCATCCAGATGCAGTTCCAGGGCCCGGCGCGCGCCAAGGCGCTGTCCGCGTACGGCGCGGTGCTGTCGACCGGCGCGGTGGCCGGCCTCGTCCTCGGCGGCGTGCTCGTCAACGCGGACCTGTTCGGCGCGAGCTGGCGCCCGGTGTTCCTGGTCAACGTGCCGATCGGCCTGGTCCTGATCGCGCTCGTCCCCCGGCTCCTCCCGAAGGACGCCCCGACCGGCCGCCGCAAGCTGGACCTGTACGGCCTGGCACTGGCCGTCCCGGCGGTGTTCCTGCTGGTCCTGCCCGCCGTCCTCGGCCGCGAACTGGACTGGCCGGCCTGGACGTTCGTCTGCATGGCGGCCGGCGTCGCGCTCGCCGCCGTGTTCGTCCGGGTCGAGCGCGGCATCGCGGCCCGGGGCGGCGACCCGCTGCTCAACCTCGCCGTCCTGCGCGCCCCCGGCATGTCGATCGGCATGATCACCGTGGTGTGCGTCCAACTCACCTACGGCGGCTTCCTGTTCGTCTTCACCCTGCACCTCCAGCAGGGCCTGGCCGAGAGCGCGCTGCGGGCCGGCCTGACCTACCTCCCGATGTCGATCACCTTCGGCCTGGCCGGGTTCTACTGGCGCAAGCTCCCCGCCCGGATCCACCACCTGCTCGCCCCGGGCGGCCTGGCCGTCTCCGCGCTCTCCTACGGCCTGGTCGCGATCGCCATGCAGGACGGCGGCTCCGGCGGCGCGCTGATGTGGATCGGCACGATCCTCAACGGCGTCGGCATGGGCCTGTCGGTCAGCCCGCTGCTCACCCAGGCGCTGGTCAACGTGCCGATGGAGAAGGCGGCGGACGCCAGCGGACTGCTCACCACCATCGTCCAACTCGGCCAGGTCGGGGGCATCGCGGTGTACGGTGCGCTGTACCTGACGCTGGTCGACCGGACCGGCGACGGGGTGCGCGCCCACGTCCTGGGCACCGCGATGTCCACCAGCGCGGTCTGGATCCTGGTGGTGGCCGCGCTCGGCGTGGTCCCCGGCCTCCTGCTGTCCCGCATCGTCCTGCGGGCCCGCCGCCCCGCCCCGGCCGCCCCCGCGACCGTCCCCGCCCCGGCGGCCACCACCGACTGACCCCGCCCCCGGCGGCCGCCACCGGCCCCCCGACCGACCGCCGTCCCCCCGCACGGCTCCCCCCGGAACCGTCCGGAACCGCCCGAGCGCCGCGTCCCCCCGACGCGGCGCTCGGGCGGTTCCCGGCCCGGACCCCGCTCCGCGACCGAGAGGCTCCAGCATGACCCGCACAGCAACCCGCCCCAGGATCGTGGTGGTGGGAGCCGGACTGGCCGGCACCGCCACCGCCATCAGGATGCTCCGCTTCGCCCGCCGCCCGGTCGAGGTCGTCCTGCTGGAGCGGCGCACCGACTACCGCTCTGCCGGGGTCGCCTACCACCGGCCCGGGAACCCCTGGGACTACGTCTTCAACATCCAGGCCGGGCGGATGTCGGTGTTCCGGGAGGACGTCCTCGACTTCGTCCACTGGGCCAACCGGGAGGCCGACCGCGCCGACTGGCCCGCGCAGTGGGCCGACCACGAGTTCACCGAACCGGGCCCGGCGCCCCGGCGGATATTCCAGGACTACCTGGAGCAGCGGCTCGCCGAGGCCGCCCACCAGGCCGCCCCCGGCGTCCTGCTCACCGAGACCGACGGCGAAGCGGTCGACCTGGTGCCCACCCCCGCCGGGGCCGAGCTGACCGTCCGGCGCGCCGACGGCACCGACTACCCGCTGCCCGCCGCGCACGTGGTCCTCGCCACCGGCCTGGAGGAACGGGAACTGCCCTTCGCCACCGAGGTGCTGGACCACCCGCGCTTCGTCCGCCACCCCTACTCGGCCGACGGCGTCCGCCGGCTGGAGGCGCTGCCGCCCGAGGCCGACGTGGTCATCGTCGGCTCGGTGCTCAGCGCCTACGACTCGGCGGGCCTGCTGCTGCGCCGAGGCCACACCGGCACCATCCGGCTGGTCTCCCGCACCGGCACCATGTTCCGCTCCTACCCGGGCGGCCACGAGCACGGCGTGCTGCGCCTCCCCTGCCCCCGCACCCTGCTGGAGCCCTACCGCTACCGGGCGGAGTTCCTCGACCGGGTCCGCGCCGAGTGGACGGCGGCCTGCGTGGCCGTCACCCGCGAACACCCCGGCACCGCCCCCGACGTGGTCGCCGAACGGGTCGCCAAGGCCTGGGAGCCCCACCTGCCCGAGGCCCTCGCCCGCATCCCGTCCGCCGAACTGCGCCGCCTGCTCGACGAGTACGGCACCGCGATCGCCGCCCTCCGGGTCGGCGCCGTCCCCTACACCCTCGACGTCATCGAACGGGCGATGCGCACCGGCCCGGTCCGGCTGCTGGTCGGCGCGGTCCGGGCGGTCACCCCCGCCGAGTCCGGCCGGCTGGAGGTCACCGTCGTCGGCGCCGACGACAAGACGACCGTCGAGGCGGACCTGGTGGTCGCCAACTTCGGCCGGGAGAGCGACTACCGGCAGGTCGCCGGACCGCTCTGGCGCAACCTGCTCCGCCGAGGCCTCGCCACCCCGCACGAGCGCACCGGCCGCGGCCTGGAGGTCGACCACCGGGGCGTGCTGCTCACCCCGGCCGGCGGGCCCGCCGGCCCGCTCACCGCGGTCGGCCCGCTGCGCGAGGGCGACGAGATCGTGCGCAACGGCCGCACCGGCGCCTTCGCCTTCAACCTCGCCGCCATCAAGAACCACTCGATCGCGGTCGCGGCCCACGTCGTCGAGCGGCTGGAGCTCGCCGACCCCGCCGATGTGCCCGCCGCCGACCCCGCCGACCTCCCTTTTCCGGCCCGGGAGTTGGCCGGATCCGGTGCCCCTGACGGCACGTTCGAGGAAGCGGTCGACCCGGTGTTCGAGGAGGCTGTGAACCTGGAGGTGCGGAGGATGGCCACTGCGGCCCGGGCCCGGCGGGAGCGGATCGACGCCCGCCTGGACGCCCTGGTCGGCCCCCTCCCCACCCCGGACGACCCCGGACCCCGCCGCCTGCGCGCGGCGGTCACCCGGGCCGCCGTCCGACGGCTCACCGACGTCTCCATGACGCCGCGCCAACTGCGCCGTCACCTGGGGATCACCGACAACGCGGACAGCGACGAGGACACGGAGGACTGAGTGAACGGGCGACGGATCCAGGGCTTCATGCTCACCGGTGGCACCCGGGCCACCCTGCGCGGCACCTGCAACCGCACCGGGCACCCGCAGGAGGGATCCATCCTGATCGCCCCCCACCTGGAGGCGGGCCTGTACGACGCCATCGTCACGGCCGGCGCCGTGGTCTGCGGCGGGGGCGGCCAGACCGGCCACATGCAGTCCCTCTGCCGGGGCCGCGGCATCCCCGTCCTCCGGGTCGACGAGGCCGACCTCGCCGCCCTGGTCGGCGAGGTCACCCTCGACCTGGAGAACGGCTCGATCCTGCTCGACCCCGACCCGGCCCCGGCGCCCGCCCCCGCGCCGGGCGCCACCGCCCCCACCGCGGCGGACCTCGGCGCCGCCTGCGCGGTCATCGCCGACTTCCAGGACATCCGGACCGTCAACTCCTGCGGCCCGGAAGCCGCACGCGTCGACACCTTCTTCATCCGCGAGGAGTTCCTCTGCCTCGCCGCCGGACTCAGCCCGCTCGACGCCCTCGACGGCGGCCCCGAGCAGGTCGCCCGCTACGGGGCCGCCCTCGCCGAACGCCTCTGCTCCTTCGTCGAGGAGCTCATCCCCGGCCAGCGCCTCGTCCTGCGCCTGCTCGACCTGCGCTCCGACCACGCCGCCAGCGTCACCGAGCAGTCCGCCGTCGCCGTCGAGCCCAACCCCGAACTCGGCCTGCACGGCGCCCGCTGGCTGCTCGGCTCGGCCCCCTACCGGGACGCCCTGCACGCGATGCTCGACACGCTGCGCACCCGGCTCGGCGAGCAGGCCGCCCGGGTCCACCTCTCGGTGCCGTTCCTCAACGACGCCGACGAGTACGCCCAGCTGCGGGAGCACCTCGAACTCCCCCCGACCGTCCCGCTCTCCGCCTTCATCGAGACCCCGGCCGCCGTCCACGCCACCCCGGGCATCTGCGCCGCCGGCGCCAGCGAACTGTTCGTCGGCGTCAAGGACCTGGTCCAGTTCTACCTGGCCGCCGACCGCGGCAACCACCTGGTCGCCGACTCCTACCAGACCCGCCACCCCGCCGTCCTGGACGGCGTCCGCCGGGTCGTCGAGGCCGCCCGGGCCGCCGGCACCCCGGTCCGGGTCTTCTCGCTGGCCACCGACCTCGCCCACTACCTCGACCGGCTCCCCACCCCCGACGGCTACATGATGTGCACCGCCGAACTCACCGAGGTCCTCCGGCCGGAGCCGGTCCCCGTCGCGGCGGGCAGCAGGGCACGCTGAGAGAAGCGCGACCCGCCCCGGGACCACCAGGCTGTGGGGCGCGCGCGACACCCCGTGCCGCGCGCCCCCGGACACCCCCTGCCCTCACCCTCCTCATCCCGCGGGAGACCCGACCCATGTCCACGCACAGCGCACCGACCACGAGCGGCCCGAGAGGCCCGCTCGGCCTCCTGAACCACGGATCGCACCGCGCCGCGCTCAACACCTTCATGCTGGTGGTGCTCGCCCACTGGGCCGAGCACCTCACCCAGGCCTACCAGATCTGGGGCCTGGGCTGGCCCGTCCCGAAGTCCAAGGGCCTGCTCGGCTACCAGTTCCCGTGGCTGGTGACCTCCGAGTGGATGCACTACGGCTACGCCCTGGTCATGATCATCGGCCTGTTCCTGCTGCGCCCCGGGTTCGTCGGCCGCGGCCGCACCTGGTGGACCGTGGCGCTGGCGATCCAGTTCTGGCACCACATCGAGCACCTGCTCCTGCTGCTGCAGGCGCAGACCGGGCACTTCCTGTTCGGCAAGCCGGTACCGACCTCGGTGCTGCAACTCGCCTTCCCCCGGGTCGAACTGCACCTCTTCTACAACACCGTGGTCTTCATCCCGATGGTGATCGCCATGTACTACCACCTGCGGCCCAGCCGGCAGGAGCTGTCCGAGATGACGTGCAGCTGCCGGCACGCCGTCCACCGCCACGAGGTCGCGGCGCACGCGTGACCAGCACCGGCTCGCCCAGGCCCTTCCAGCGGGCCATGGCCCTCGGCACCGGGGTCGTCGTCCTGCTCCTGCTCGGCCTGCTCTGGGTCAGCGCCCGCCAGCCGGTACGGCTGGCGGGCGTCACCCCCGCCGACGGCAGCGCCCCGGACCGGGCCCCGACGGAGGTCGCGCTGACCTTCTCCGGCGACGACTTCCGACCCGGATCGGTCTACCTCCAGGTCAACGGCCCCGCCGGCGGGCCGGTCACCGACGGCCCGGCCCGGCTGGACGGCAACCGCCTGGTCGCCCCGGTCCGCACCGACGCCCGGGGCACCTACCGGGTCACCTACCGGCTCGTCCTGGACGGCGGCCGCGAACTCTCCGGCACCACCGCCTTCGGCGTCGGCGGCCCGCCCGCCACGGCCGCCGAGGCCGCCGGAGCCCCCGCCGACGACGCCGCCGCCGCGGGCCACGACCACGGGGTCGACGGCGCCTGGAACCTGCTGCTGCTCTGCGTGGACGCCGTGCTGCTCCCGGGCGCCGTCCTGCTGCTGCTCCGCGCCCCCCGCCTCCGCCGCTCCCGGCCCGCGCCCGCTGCCCCGACCGCCCGCTGACCCGACCGCCCGGCACCCGGCGCACCCGGCCCGCCGCCGCGCGGGCCGGGCAGCGCCGCACGGCCCGCTACAGCCAGCCCGCGCGCTTGAACAGCCGGTGCAGGCCCACGCAGACGCCCGCCATCACCAGCAGCACGGCGGGGTAGCCCCAGACCTGCCGCAGCTCCGGCATGTGCTCGAAGTTCATCCCGTAGATGCCGGCGATCATGGTCGGCACGGCGGCCAGCGCCGCCCAGGCGGAGATCTTCCGCATGTCGTCGTTCTGCTGCACGCTGACCTGCGCCAGGTTGGCGGAGAGGATGTCGGACAGCAGCCGGTCCAGGCTCTCCACCACCTCGTTGACCTTGGCCAGGTGGTCCGCCACGTCCCGGAAGTACGGGCGCAGCTCGCCGGGCACGAACGGCACCTTCACCTCGCCGCCGGCCCGGGTCAGCCGCAGCGCGGGCTCCATCAGCGGGAAGGTCGCCTTGCGGAAGCCCACCACCTGCCGCTTGAAGCCGTAGATCCGCTCGGCCGCGCCGCGCGAGCGCCCGGGGGAGAAGATCTCCTCCTCCAGCTCGTCCAGGTCGGTCTGCAGCTCGGTGGCCACGTCCAGGTACTGGTCCACGACCAGGTCGCAGACCGCGTACAGCACCGCGGCGGGCCCGTGCGCGAGCAGCTCGGGCTGGGCCTCCAGCCGGGCGCGCAGGTCCTTGAGCGGGCTCTCGGGGCCGTGCCGGACGGTCATCACGTACGAGTCGCCCAGGAAGATCATCAGCTCGCCGACGGAGACGGTCTCGTGCTCCTGGTGGTACGCGGCGGTCTTCAGGACGGTGAACACCGAGTCCTGGTAGATGTCGACCTTCGGGCGCTGGTGGGCGGTGACCGCGTCCTCCACCGCCAGCGGGTGCAGGCCGAACTCGTCGGCGACGTGGTCGAACTCCTCGGTGGTGGGGTCCGCCAGGCCGATCCACAGGAAGCCGTCCCCGGCCGCGCGGACCTCCGCCAGGGCGTCCGAGAAGTCCTCCGGGCCCCGGACCCGCTTCCCGTCCCGGTAGGTTCCGCAATCCACGATCATGCCCGCCATTGTGACCCGAACCGGGCCCCGCGGGGAGGTCCGGACCACGTACCCTTTCCGGTATGCCCACCCTGCTGCTCGTGCGCCACGGCCGGTCCACCGCCAACTCCGCCGGGATCCTGGCCGGCTGTACCCCCGGAGTCGACCTGGACGACACCGGACGGGCCCAGGCCGCCGCCCTGCCCGGACGGCTGGCCGACCTGCCGATCGCCCGCCTGGTCAGCAGCCCGCTGGAGCGCTGCCGGCAGACCCTGGAGCCGCTGGCCGCCGCCCGCCCCGACCTGGCCGCGCCCGCGCTCGACGAGCGGCTGGGGGAGTGCCACTACGGCGACTGGACCGGCCGCCCGCTCAGCGAGCTCGCCGGGGAGCCGCTCTGGCGCACCGTCCAGGACCACGCCTCGGCCGCCGCCTTCCCCGGCGGCGAGTCGCTGCGCGCGCTCAGCCACCGCACCGTCGACGCGGTCCGCGAGTGGAACGACAAGATCGCCGTCGACCACGGGCCGGACGCGCTCTGGGTCGCCGCCACCCACGGCGACGTGATCAAGGCGATCGTCGCCGACGCGCTCGGCCTGCACCTCGACCACTTCCAGCGGATCTCGGTCGAGCCCTGCTCGGTCACCGCGATCCGCTACACCCCGCACCGCCCCTACCTGCTGCGGCTCGGCGACACCGGCGCCCTCTCCGCGCTCGCCCCGCGCCCGCACGGGCACTCGGCCGGCGACGACGCGGTGGTCGGCGGCGACACCGGCGCCGACGGCGCCGACGGCACCGAGGACTGAAACCCGCGGCCAACTCTCCGGGCGCGCACGGGAACCGAGCGCCCCGTGTGCCGTACCGGACCCGTTTGGCCGTAGGGTGAGATCGAGAAGACCGCAACCCCCCTCCGGAGCGAGCAGCGTGTCCCGTCAGGTCCACTTCTTCGACCAGCCCGAGCGCTTCGTGGCCGGCACCGTCGGCCAGCCCGGCGCCCGCGCGTTCTACCTGCAGGCCTCCTCGCGCGGCCGGATCACCAGCGTCCTGCTGGAGAAGACCCAGGTCGCCGCGCTCGCCGAGCGCATCGAGGAGGTCCTCGACGAGGCGCTGCGGCGCAGCGGCGGCGAGGCCCCGATCCCGGCGGTCGCCCCCGCCGAGCTGCTCGACACCGCCCCGCTCGACCTGCCGCTGGAGCAGGAGTTCCGGGTCGGCACGATGGCCCTGGCCTGGGACGCCCGGGACGAGTGCCTGGTGGTCGAGGCCCAGGCGTACGTCGAGGAGACCGAGGACGACGAGGAGGCCGAGGCCTTCGACGACGAGAACGGCCCCGACCTGCTGCGGGTGCGGCTCAGCGGCGCGATGGCCCGGGTGTTCGCCAAGCGCGCCCTGGACCTGGTCGCCTCCGGCCGCAAGCCCTGCCCGTTCTGCAACCTCCCGCTCGACCCGGAGGGCCACCTGTGCCCGCGCGCGAACGGCTACCGGCGCTGAACGCGGACCAGGAGCAGCCGGCGGCGGTCGACGCCCCCGGCACCGACCCCGCCACCAGCGCCGCGCTCGCCGCCGACCCCGCCACCGCGCTCACCCTGCTGCGCGAGGGCGCGCTGGCCGTGCACGGCCGGGTCACCGACGCCTCCAACGCCGTCCTGTACTGCACGGTCACCCTGGACGGCCGCACCGCCCCCTGCGTCTACAAGCCCGTCGCGGGGGAGCGCCCGCTCTGGGACTTCCCCGACGGCACCCTGGCCGGCCGGGAGACCGCCGCGCACGAGGTCTCCGCCGCCACCGGCTGGCACCTCGTCCCGCCCACCGTGCTGCGCGAGGGCCCGGCCGGGCCCGGCATGGTCCAGCTCTGGATCGAGCCCGACCCCGCCGCGCCCGACCTGCTCGACCTGCAACCCCTGGACGACGGCCCCCGCCCGGGCTGGCTGCCGGTCCTGAAGGCCGAACTGGACGGCGGCCGGCTCGCCTGGCTGGTGCACCGCGACGACGAGCGGCTGCGCCGCCTGGCCGTCCTGGACGCCGTCCTCAACAACGCCGACCGCAAGGGCGGCCACTGGCTGCCCGCCGCCGACGGCCGCGTCTACGCCATCGACCACGGCGTCACCTTCCACACCGACCCGAAACTGCGCACCCTGCTCTGGGGCTGGGCCGACCGGCCGCTCACCGCCGAGGCGCTCGACGTCCTCGCCCGGCTGGCCGCCGACCTCGACGGCCCGCTCGGCGAACGGCTGCGCCCGCACCTGACGCCCGGTGAACTCGCCGCGCTGAAGGCCCGGACGGACGCGCTGCGGACCTCCGGACGGCATCCCGTGCCGTCACCGCAGTGGCCTTCTATTCCCTGGCCACCGGTCTGATACCGATCCGAAACCGAGCGCGAATCGATTCAGGTCGATTGCGTCCGTAGGTTGGTCTTTCAAATGATCGCGAGGTTAGAGTCGGTCCCATGCATGCCTGGCCCGCCTCCGAGGTTCCCGCCCTGCCCGGTCAGGGGCTTCCCCTGCGCATCCACGACACCGCCACGGGCCGTGTCCGGGAGGTCGTGCCCACCGGCCCGACCGCCCGGCTCTACGTCTGCGGCATCACCCCCTACGACGCGACCCACCTGGGCCACGCAGCCACCTACAACGCCTTCGACCTCGTCCAGCGGGTCTGGAAGGACGCCGGCCACGACGTCCTGTACGTCCAGAACGTCACCGACGTCGACGACCCGCTCCTGGAGCGGGCCGTCGCCACCGGCCAGGACTGGACGGAGCTCGCCGAGCGCGAGACCGCGCTGTTCCGCGAGGACATGACCGCGCTGCGGATGCTCCCGCCCGCGCACTACGTCGGCGCCGTCGAGTCGATCCCGTGGATCGTCCCGCTGGTGCAGCGCCTGCTCGCCTCCGGCGCCGCCTACGAGGTCGACGGCGACGTCTACTTCTCCGTCGAGTCCGACCCCCGCTTCGGCGAGGTCTCCGGCCTCACCCGCGAGCAGATGCTCCCGGTCTTCGCCGAACGCGGCGGCGACCCCGAACGCCCCGGCAAGAAGAACCCGCTGGACGCCCTGCTCTGGCTCGCCGCCCGGCCCGGCGAACCCGCCTGGGACACCGAGCTCGGCCACGGCCGCCCCGGCTGGCACATCGAGTGCGTGGCCATCGCGCTGCGGTTCCTCGGCATGGAGTTCGACATCCAGGGCGGCGGCAGCGACCTGTCCTTCCCGCACCACGAGATGGGCGCCGCGCACGCCCAGGTCGCCCTCGGCGAGCACCCCTACGCCCGCGCGTACGTGCACGCCGGCATGGTCGGCCTGGACGGGCACAAGATGTCCAAGTCCCGCGGCAACCTGGTCTTCGTCTCGGCCCTGCGCCGCGACGGCGTCGACCCCGCCGCGATCCGGCTCGCCCTGCTCGCCCACCACTACCGCAGCGACTGGGAGTGGACGGCCGCCGACCTGGACACCGCGCTGACCCGCCTCGCCACCTGGCGCGCCGCGGTCTCCCGCCCGGACGGCCCCTCCGCGCACGCCCTGCTGGCCGAGGTCCGCGAGGCCCTCGCCAACGACCTCGACACCCCGGCCGCCCTCGCCGCCGTCGACCGCTGGGCCGCCGCCGCCCGCACCGGGGACGGCGAGGACCCCGGCGCCCCGGGCCTGGCCTCCCGCACCGTGGACGCCCTGCTCGGCGTCGCCCTCTAGCGAGCCCCGCCGGGGGCGCGGGGAACCGCGCCCCCGCAACGGGACCGGCCCCGGGAGGGCACCACCCTCCCGGGGCCGGTCCGCGCGGTGCGTCGCCGCCTACTCCTCGTCCTCGTCCTTCGGCCGCTCCGTCGCGTGCCCCGTGATGGGCTTCTCGCCCTTCGGCCCCTGGTTCTCGCGCCGCCGCAGGTACCGCTCGAACTCCCGGGCGATCGCGTCCCCGGAGGCCTCCGGCAGCTCCGCGGTGTCCTGCGCCTCCTCCAACTGCTGGACGTACTCCGCGACTTCGGAGTCCTCCGCGGCGAGCTGGTCGACCCCGAGCTGCCAGGCCCGGGCGTCGTCGGCGAGTTCGCCCGGCGGGATGCGCAGGTCCAGCAGGTCCTCGACCTTGTTGAGCAGCGCGAGGGTGGCCTTCGGGTTGGGCGGCTGCGAGACGTAGTGCGGGACGGCGGCCCAGAAGGTCACCGCGGGCACGCCGGCGTGCGCGCACGCCTCCTGGAGGACGCCCACGATGCCCGTGGGGCCCTCGTACCGGCTCTCCTCCAGGTCCAGCGAGCGGGCCACCGCCGGGTCCGAGGTGACGCCCGAGACCGGGACGGGCCGGGTGTGCGGCGTGTCGCCGAGCAGCGCGCCCAGGACGACGACCAGCTCGACGCCCAGCTCGTGGGCGAAGCCCAGCAGTTCGTTGCAGTAGGAGCGCCAGCGCATGCTGGGCTCGATGCCCCGGACCAGCACCAGGTCGCGCGGCTTGGGCTCGGTCACCCGGACCACCGACAGCCGGGTGGTCGGCCAGGTGATCCGGCGGACTCCGCCGTCGAGCCAGATGGTGGGCCGGTTGACCTGGAAGTCGTAGTAGTCCTCGGCGTCGAGCGCGGCGAACACCTTGCCGCCCCAGGTCTCGTCGAGGTGCCCGAGCGCGGCGGAGGCCGCGTCGCCGGCGTCGTTCCAGCCCTCGAAGGCGCAGATCATCACCGGGTCGATCAACTCGGGAAGGTCTTCCAGCTCGATCACCCGGCATCTCCCTCCGTCAGTGGCGGGGGCTCTCCCGCCCCCGTGGTCCCTTACTGCCCAGCCTACGGGCATTGAATGCCCCCGTGGACCGGGTGAGGTGCCCAAGCGTAGTGGTGTCCGCCGACCCGCCCGCCCGAGTTCCGGCACCGCCCCCGCGCGCCGCTTCCGTTCGCGGTTCGAACGCGGAACCAGCAGGCTGGTTCGAGGGATTCGTCCCTTTCATCCGCATCGTTCCGCCCGCGAGGAGAGCAAGGACATGAAGGCAGCCGTCGTCCGGGACTTCACCAAGCCGCTGGAGATCGAGGAGCGCGAGGTCCCGACCCCGGAGCCGCACCAGGTGCTGGTGCGGATCGAGTGCTCCGGCCTGTGCCACACCGACATCCACGCCGCGCACGGCGACTGGCCGGTCAAGCCGTCCCCGCCGTTCGTGCCCGGCCACGAGGGCGTCGGCATCGTGGAGGCGGCCGGCGACCAGGTCCGGCACGTCAAGGTCGGCGAGCGGGTGGCGATCCCGTGGCTGGCCGACGCCTGCGGCCGGTGCGACTTCTGCGTGACCGGCTGGGAGACGCTCTGCCTCCAGCAGCACAACTCCGGTTACTCGGTGGACGGCGCGTACGCCCAGTACGCGCTGGCGCACGGCGACTACGTCGTCCCGGTGCCGGACGGGGTGGACCCGATGGACGCCGCCCCGCTGTCCTGCGCGGGCGTCACCACGTACAAGGCGGTCAAGCTCTCCGGCGCCCGCCCGGGCACCCGGGTGCTGGTCTCCGGCATCGGCGGCCTCGGCCACCTGGCGCTGCAGTACGCGCGGATCTCCGGCGCCGAGACGGTCGCCGTCGACATCACCGACGAGAAGCTCGAGCTGGCCAGGGAGCTCGGCGCCGACCACGTCCTGGACGCCCGCACCCAGGACGTCGCGCACGAGGTGCACAGGCTCGGCGGCGCGGACGCGGCGATCTCGCTGGCGGTCTCCAACGCCTCCTTCCGGACCGCCTACGACGCGCTGCGCCGGGGCGGCACCCTCGTCCTGGTCGCCCTGCCCGCCGAGGGCGAGCTGACCCTGCCGGTCTTCGACACGGTGCTGAACGGGACGAAGGTGATCGGCTCGATCGTCGGCACCCGGCAGGACCTGGCCGAGGTGTTCCGCCTGCACCAGCTGGGCCGGACGAAGGTGATCCGGGAGACCCGCAGGCTGGAGGACGTCAACGCCTGCTTCGAGGAGGTGCTGGCCGGCAAGGTCTCGGCCCGCCTGGTGTTCGACATGCGCTGACGCCGCACCCGGCGGCCGCACCGGGAGGACGGAACCGAACGGTTCCGTCCTCTTCTGCAAATTCACGCAAGCGGCTTGCGTTTTCTGTCGTACACTCGGCGCATGACACGACGACTCGCCGAGGTGGCGAAGAAGGTCGGAGTCAGCGAGGCGACGGTCAGCCGGGTGCTGAACGAGAAGCCCGGTGTCTCCGAAGCGACCAGGGCGGCCGTGCTCACCGCCCTCGACGTGCTCGGCTACGAGCGCCCCACCCAGCTGCGCGGCGAGCGGGCCCGGCTGATCGGGCTGGTGCTGCCGGAGCTGGGCAACCCGATCTTCCCCGCGTTCGCCGAGGCGGTGGGCGGCGCGCTGGCCGGGCAGGGGTTCACGCCGGTGCTGTGCACCCAGACCGCGGGCGGCGTCTCCGAGGCCGACTACGTCGACCTGCTGCTGGAGCAGCACGTCTCCGGCGTGGTCTTCTTCGGCGGCCTGTACGCGCAGGGCGACGCCCCGCACGACCACTACCAGCGGCTGGCCGAGCGCAGCCTGCCGACCGTGCTGCTGAACGCGGCGATCGAGGACCTGGACTTCCCCCGGGTGTCCTGCGACGACGCGGTCGCGGTCGAGCAGGCCTTCGGCCACCTGCGCCAGCTCGGCCACACGAAGGTCGGCCTGGTGCTCGGCCCGCTGGACCACGTGCCCTCGCAGCGCAAGCTGGCCGCCGCCCGGGCGGTGGTCGCCAAGCTGGGCCTCGAACTGCCGGACGAGCACGTCGAGCGGGCGCTGTTCAGCCTGGAGGGCGGCCAGGCGGCCACCACCCGGCTGCTGCGCCAGGGGGTCACCGGCGTGGTCTGCGCGAGCGACCCGCTGGCGCTGGGCGCGGTGCGCGCGGTGCGCCGGGCCGGACTGGCGGTGCCGGACGACGTCTCGGTGGTCGGGTACGACGACTCCTCGTTCATGATGTGCACCGACCCGCCGCTGACCACCGTCCGGCAGCCGATCGAGGCGATGGGCCGCGCGGTGGTGGACCTGCTGGTCGGCGAGATCGCCGGGGTCCGGGTCACCCACGACGAGCTGCTGTTCGAGCCCGAGCTGGTGGTGCGCGGGTCGACCGCGCCGGCCCGCGACCGGGGCTGAGCGAGGAGCCGACCGGGCCGACCGGCAGGGATAGACGAGCCCCCGAGGGGGAGTGGCGGCAGGGCCGCCGAGCGGGCGGGCACTTCGGTGCCCGCCCGCTTTTCGTATGCGCACGCTCGCACCGATCCGTTGACATGTTCGTAGCCCCGCTGTAACTCTTGGCTGCCATCACGCAAAAGATGGACAGAAGATTGTCATCTTCTCGACCTTATGAAGGGACGTCATGAGATCGAAGCGCATAACCGCGCGGCTGACGGCGTCGTCGGCCACGCTGGGAATGCTCCTGCTCGCCGGGCCCCTCCTCCCGGCGGCACAGGCGGCGGGCGGGCCGAACCTGGCCCTCGGCAAGACCGTCACCGCCTCCAGCGCCAACGGCACCCTCACGGCCGGCAACGTCAACGACGGCAACCAGGACAGCTACTGGGAGTCCAACGGCCTCGGCTCCGCGCAGTGGATCCAGGTCGACCTGGGCGCCCCGGCGGCGATCGACACCGTGGTGCTGAAGGTCCCCTCCTCCTGGGGCGCCCGGACCGAGACGCTCAGCGTGCTCGGCTCCACCGACGGCACCACCTTCTCCACCATCAGCTCCTCCGCGAACCACACCTTCGACCCGGCCTCCGGCGACCGGGCGACGATCTCCTTCGGGGCCACCACCGCCCGGTACGTCCGGGTCGCCGTCACCGCCAACACCGGCTGGCAGGCCGCCCAGGTCTCCGAGCTGGAGGTCTACGGCGCCACCTCGGCCTCGGCCAACCTGCTGGCCGGCCGGAACTTCACCGCCAGCGGCTCCTCGCAGACCTACGTGGCGGGCAACGTCGGCGACGGCAACCAGGCCAGCTACTGGGAGAGCGCCAACAACGCCTTCCCGCAGTGGATCCAGGGCGACCTGGGCTCGGCCGTCCCGGTCAACAAGCTGGTGCTGAAGCTGCCCGCCGGCTGGGAGAAGCGCACCGAGACGCTCAAGGTGCAGGGCTCCACCGACGGCGGCACCTTCACCGACCTGGTGGCCTCCGCCGGCTACGTGTTCGACCCGGCGGCCGGCAACACGGTCACCGTCAACCTGGCCACCAGCACCACCCGGTACCTGCGGCTGACCTTCACCGGCAACACCGCCTGGCCGGCCGGCCAGCTCTCCGAGTTCGAGGCCTACGGCCCGACCTCCGGCGACACCCAGGCCCCCACCGCCCCGGCCAACCTGGCCTACACCTCGCCCGCCGCCGGCCAGGTCAAGCTGACCTGGGGCGCCTCCAGCGACAACACCGGCGTCACCGGCTACGACGTGTACGCCAACGGCGCGCTGCTCACCTCGGTGTCGGGCAGCACCCTGACGTACACCGACAGCCGCCCCGACAGCCAGACGGTGTCGTACTACGTGAAGGCGAAGGACGCGGCGGGCAACCAGTCCGCGGCCTCCAACACCGTCACCCGCACCGGCCAGTCCGGCGACACCCAGGCCCCCACCGCCCCGGCCAACCTGGCGTACACCTCGCCCGCCGCCGGCCAGGTCAAGCTGACCTGGGGCGCCTCCAGCGACAACACCGGCGTCACCGGCTACGACGTGTACGCCAACGGCGCGCTGCGCGGCAGCGTGGGCGGCGGCACCCTGACGTACACCGACAGCCAGCCGGACACCGCGACCGTCTCGTACTACGTGAAGGCGAAGGACGCGGCGGGCAACACCTCCGCGGCCTCCAACACCGTGGTGCGCACCGGCAGCGGCGGCGGGACGGGCACCAACCTGGCGGCGGGCAAGCCGATCTCGGCCTCGTCCTCGGTGTTCACCTTCGTGGCGACCAACGCCAACGACAACGACACCGCCACCTACTGGGAGGGCGCGGGCGGCAGCTACCCGAACACCCTCGCGGTGAAGCTGGGCGCGAACGCCACCACCAGCGCGGTGGTGGTCAAGCTCAACCCGGCCTCGGCGTGGGCGACCCGGACCCAGACCATCGAGGTGCAGGGCCGCGAGCAGAGCGCGAGCGGCTTCAGCACGGTCGTCCCGGCGCAGAGCTACACCTTCGACCCGGCGAGCGGGAACACCGTCACCATCCCGGTCTCCGCGACCGTCGCCGACGTGCAGCTGAAGTTCACCGCCAACTCGGGCTCTTCGGCCGGCCAGGCCGCCGAGTTCCAGGTGATCGGCGTCCCGGCGCCCAACCCGAACCTGACCGTCACCTCGGTGGCCAGCAACCCGGCCGCCCCGGTGGAGACCGACACCCCGACCCTGTCGGCCGTGGTGAAGAACACCGGCACCAACCCCTCCGGCGCCACCTCGGTCACCTTCTACCTGGGCGCCACCAAGGTCGGCTCGGCCGCCGTGGGCGCGCTCGCGGCCGGCGCCTCCACCACCGTCTCCGCGCAGGTCCCGGCGCAGAACGCGGGCAGCTACCAGCTGACCGCGAAGGTCGACGAGGACGGCAAGGTCATCGAGCAGGACGAGACCGACAACGCGTTCACCGCCGCGAGCCCGCTCACCGTCAGCCAGGTCGCCTCCTCCGACCTGGTCGCCGCCCCGTCGACCTGGTCGCCCTCCAACCCGGCCGACGGCAGCCCGGTGAACTTCACCGTCGCGGTCAAGAACCAGGGCACGGTGGCCAGTTCGTCCGGCAGCCACGGCATCACGGTCACCGTCGCGGACGCCACCACCGGCACCGTGCTGAAGACCCTGACCGGCGCGTACAGCGGCACGCTCGCCCCCGGCGCCACCAGCGGCCCGGTCTCGCTGGGCAGCTGGACCGCCGCCAACGGCCGCTACACGGTCCGGACGGTCATCGCGGGCGACGGCAACGAGCTGCCGGTCAAGCAGGCCAACAACACCAGCACCCAGTCGCTGTACGTCGGCCGCGGCGCCAACATGCCGTTCGACACCTACGAGGCCGAGGACGGCGTGCTCGGCGGCGGCGCCCAGCTGGTCGGCCCCAACCGCACCATCGGCGACCTGGCCGGCGAGGCCTCCGGCCGCAGGGCCGTCACCCTCAACTCGACCGGCTCCTCGGTGGAGTTCACCACCAAGGC
This sequence comes from Kitasatospora sp. NPDC015121, assembly GCF_055562955.1. Taxonomy (NCBI): domain Bacteria; kingdom Bacillati; phylum Actinomycetota; class Actinomycetes; order Kitasatosporales; family Streptomycetaceae; genus Kitasatospora; species Kitasatospora sp. NPDC015121. Next base: position 166,347 of record NZ_JBVHEH010000010.1, on the reverse strand, counting down.
GGCGACCAACACCCTGGTCACCCGGTTCTCCATCCCGGACGCGGCGGGCGGCGACGGCACCAGCGCCACCCTGAACGTCTACGTCGACGGCACCTTCCTCAAGTCGATCGACCTGACCTCCAAGTACGCCTGGCTGTACGGCTCGGAGACCAGCCCCGGCAACGCCCCGAGCGCGGGCAGCCCGCGGCACGTCTACGACGAGGCCAACGTCCTGCTGGGCACCACCGTCCCGGCCGGGCACCGGATCAAACTGCAGAAGGACTCGGCGAACACCTCGCAGTACGCGATCGACTTCGTCAGCCTGGAGCAGGCCACCCAGATCGCCAACCCGGACCCGGCGAAGTACGTCGTCCCGACCGGCTTCGCGCACCAGGACGTGCAGAACGCCCTGGACAAGGTCCGGATGGACACCACCGGCACCCTGGTCGGCGTCTACCTGCCGGCCGGCGACTACCAGACCGCGAGCAAGTTCCAGGTCTACGGCAAGCCGGTGAAGGTGATCGGCGCCGGCCCCTGGTTCACCCGGTTCTACGCCCCCACCAGCCAGTCCAACACCGACGTCGGCTTCCGGGCCGAGGCCACCGCCAACGGCTCGACCTTCAGCGGGTTCGCCTACTTCGGCAACTACACCTCGCGGATCGACGGCCCGGGCAAGGTGTTCGACTTCGCCAACGTCGCGAACACCACGATCGACAACATCTGGACCGAGCACATGGTCTGCATGTACTGGGGCGCCAACACGGACTTCATGACGATCACCAACTCGCGGATCCGGGACACCTTCGCCGACGGCATCAACATGACCAACGGCTCCACCGACAACCTGGTCTCCAACAACGAGGCCCGGGCCACCGGCGACGACTCCTTCGCGCTGTTCTCCGCGATCGACGCGGGCGGCGCGGACGAGAAGAACAACGTCTTCCAGAACCTCACCTCGATCCTGACCTGGCGCGCGGCGGGCGTCGCGGTGTACGGCGGCTACGCCAACACCTTCCGCAACATCTACATCGCGGACACCCTCTGCTACTCGGGCATCACCATCTCCTCGCTGGACTTCGGCTACCCGATGAACGGCTTCGGCGCCTCGCCCACCACCGACCTGCAGAACATCTCGATCGTGCGGGCCGGCGGCCACTTCTGGGGCGGGCAGACCTTCCCCGGCATCTGGGTGTTCTCCGCCTCCAAGGTGTTCCAGGGCATCAGGGTGAGCGACGTGGACATCGTCGACCCGACCTACAGCGGCATCATGTTCCAGACCAACTACTCGGGCGGCCAGCCGCAGAACCCGATCACCGACACCGTCTTCACCAACGTGTCGATCAGCGGGGCGCGGAAGAGCGGTGACGCCTTCGACGCCAAGTCCGGGTTCGGCATCTGGGCCAACGAGATGCCGGAGGCGGGCCAGGGCCCGGCGGTCGGCAACGTCACCTTCAACCACCTGACGCTGAGCGGCAACGACAAGGACATCCAGAACACCACCTCCACCCTGAAGATCACCGTCAACCCGTAGCAACCGGTACGCACGGAGGGCGGGCGCCCCGGGCGCCCGCCCTCTCCGTCGTGTCCTCCCGGTGGGGTCAGGGCCCCTCCCCGGGCCGCCGCGGGGCCGGTCCGGTGGACGCCCGGACGACCAGCTCCGGCTCGAACAGCAGCTCGCCGGGGGCGGTCGGCGCGCCGTCGATCCGGCCGACCAGCAGCGACACCGCGGCCCGGCCGATCGCCTCGATCGGCTGCCGGACGGTGGTCAGCGGCGGCCGGGTGCAGTTGATGAACGGCGAGTCGTCGAAGCCGATCACCGACAGGTCGCCGGGCACGTCCAGCCCGGCCCGCCGGGCGGCCCGGACCACCCCCAGGGCGAGCGGGTCGCTGGCGCAGATGACGCCGGTCACCCCGTGCTCCAGCAGCCGCCCGGCGGCCGCCTGGCCGCCCTCCAGGCCGAACATGGTGTGCGCGACCCAGCCGGGGTGCGGCTCGCGCCCGCGCAGCGCGTACTGCTCGGTGAAGGAGGCCAGCTTGCGGCGGGACGGCACGTGGTCCTCCGGCCCCACCAGCAGCCCGATCCGCTCGTGCCCGAGCGCGGCCAGGTGCGCGAAGGCCTGCGCCACCGCGACCGCGTCGTCGGTGGAGACCTGCGGGAAGCCCAGCTCCTCGACCGAGGCGTTCAGCAGCACCACCGGGACGCCGCGCTCGCGCAGCTGCGCGAAGTGCTCGTGCGAGGCGTCCGCCTGGGCGCAGTGCCCGCCGGCGAAGACCACCCCGGAGACCTGCTGGTCGAGCAGCACGGCGACGTGGCTGGCCTCGCCGAGGCCCGCGGTGCGGGTGCACAGCAGCGGGGTGAAGCCGCCCTGGGCGAGCGCGCCGCCGACCACCTCGGCCAGTGCCGGGAAGATCGGGTTCTGCAGCTCGGGCAGCACCAGGCCGATCAGCCGGGCCCGCTCGCCGCGCAGCCGCGACGGCCGCTCGTAGCCCAGCACGTCCAGCGCGGTGAGGACGGCGGTCCGGGTCGCGCTGCCGACGCCCGGTCTGCCGTTCAGGACCCGGCTGACCGTGGCCTCACTGACGCCGACGTGCTTCGCGACCACGGAGAGCTTGCTCTTCATACGCAAAAGTAGAGCAGAATTGAGCAAGAAGCTGCAAGGATGCCCGCAAGGTCAGTGAGGCCCCCGGTAGCCGGGCGCGGCCAGGTTTAACGGCACCGAACGACCGTCGATGCACAGTCGTAACTTTTCACTTTCTCGTCAACCTCTTGCGTGGTGTGGTTCAAGGATCTACGTTCCTCACACGTCGGCTTTCGCCCGGCCTCTTCCGAAACCTCTCCCACCCATGGGGTACGCATGAAGCTGAACAGATCGAGCAGGATGGCCGCCCTCGCCCTGGCCGCGGGTGTGCTGCTGAGCACCGCCGCCTGTAGCAGCGACTCCTCCACCGGCGGCGGCGACGCCGCCGCCGGCGTCGCGGACGGCAAGCCGCTCGACCCGAACGCGACCGTCACCATCTCCATCGACTGCGCCCCGGGTGCCGACCAGGCGGCGGGCAAGGCCAACTACGCCGACGACCTGGCACTGTTCAAGACCAAGTACCCGAACGTCACCATCAACGCGAAGCCGTACGTCGGCCAGTGCGAGGTGCCCGCCCAGCAGACCGCCCAGTACAAGGCGCACGACGAGACCGGCGCGTTCCACGCGTACTTCACCGACCGCGAGGCCACCCTCAACTCCGGCGACGCCCAGGACATCACCAAGTACGTCAACGACGAGACGCTGCCCGGCTTCTCCTCCATGCTGCCGTCCGTCAAGGAGAACATGACGGTCGACGGCAAGGTCTACGCGCTGCCGATCAACTACTACACCACCGGCCTGGTCTACAACCGCGACCTGTTCCAGCAGGCCGGCCTCGACCCCGACAAGCCGCCGACCACCTGGGACGAGGTGCAGGCCGCCGCCAAGAAGATCGCCGCCCTCGGCAACGGCGTCAGCGGCTACGAGGACTACTCCGGCGGCAACACCGGCGGCTGGCACTTCACCTCCGAGCTCTACAGCCTCGGCGGCAAGATGGTCACCGACGACGGCAAGAAGGCCGCCTTCAACTCGCCCGAGGGCAAGCAGGTCCTCAAGCGCCTGCACGACATGCGCTTCACCGACCAGAGCATCAGCGCCACCCCGGTCACCCAGTGGGCCGACGCCTTCCCGCCGCTGGCCACCGGCAAGGTCGGCATGTTCCTCGGCGCCCCCGACGTGGTCAAGCACCTGATCGAGGTGCTCGGCGCCGACCCGAAGGCCTACGGCATCGGCCCGATGCCCGGCGCCACCGGCCCCGGCAACAGCCTCGGCGGCGGCGACCTGTACTACATCAAGAAGGGCCAGACCCCGAACCAGATCAAGGCCGAGATCGCCTGGATCAACTTCCAGTACCAGACCCCGGACGCCGGCCAGTTCAACTTCGCCCGCGCCAAGACCCTGGCCGGCAGCAGCAAGGACCCGGTCGCGATCGCCGTCCCGCAGCCGTACTTCTGGTCCGCCGAGTCCCCGCAGATCAAGGCCATCACCGAGTCGCTGAAGACCAACGGCAACCTGCCGCTGTCCCACTACGACCCGTACGTCAAGAACCCCACCAAGTCGATCACCGAGCCGCCGGCCGCCCAGCAGCTCTACAAGATCCTCGACACCGCGATGTCGGCCGCCCTCACCGACCCGAACGCGAACCTCGACAGCGTGCTCGCCACCGCCGAGACCCAGGCCAACCAGATCCTGGCCAACCAGTGACCCGCGCCGCCGGCCGGACCGCGCCCTCCCCGCGGTCCGGCCGGCGGCCGGTCCCCTGACGAGGAGTCACCACCCATGACCACCACACTGACCCGTGGGCGGCCCGGAGCCGACACGGCCCGCACCCCCGACCGGAGCGGCGCCGGACGGCTGCGCCGCTCCCTCGCCCGGAACCTGCGCGCCCACGCCTTCCTGATCGGCGCCCTGCTCTGCTTCGCGCTGTTCACCTGGTACCCGATGGTCCGTGAGATCGTCATGTCCTTCCAGAAGGTCCGCTACGGCGAGACCCACTGGGTCGGACTCGACAACTTCCGGCAGATCTTCGCCGACCCCGAGTTCTGGCCCGCCTGGCGGCACACCCTCGAGTACACCGGCATCGCCCTGGTCTTCGGCTTCGTCGCCCCGTTCGTCACCGCCATCGTCATCAACGAGTTCCGGCACGCCCAGAGCTACCTGCGGATCCTGGTCTACCTGCCCGTGATGCTGCCCCCGGTCGCGGGCATCCTGCTGTTCAAGTACTTCATGGACCCCGGCTACGGCCTGTTCAACCAGGTCCTGGAGTTCCTGCACCTGCCCACCTCGTCCTGGCTCGCCTCCCAGGACACCGCGATGTTCTCCCTGGTCATCGTCTCCACCTGGGCCAACATGGGCAGCGCCACCCTGGTCTACCTGGCCGCCCTGCAGAGCATCCCCGGCGAGCTCTACGAGGCCGCCGAACTCGACGGCGCCGGCCTGCTCCGCCGGATCTGGCACGTCACCGTGCCGCAGACCCGGCTGATCCTCTCCCTCATGCTGATGCTGCAGGTGGTCGCCACCATGCAGATGTTCACCGAGTCCTTCGTCCTCACCGGCGGCGGACCCCAGGGATCGACCACCACCGTGGTTTACATGCTCTACAACTACGCGTTCAACTTCGACAAGTTCAACACCGCGGCCGCACTGGGCGTCGTCCTGCTGCTGGTGCTCGGCGCCTTCTCCGCCCTCTACCTGTGGCTGGAGCGCCGGGGCGGGGAGGAGTGACGATGAGCAAGCCCGTCCACAGCGGAACCCGCACCCTGATCTCCCCGGTCCGGCTGAACCAGCCCGCCGGCCGGCGGACCTACCGGGCCGTCCTGGCCCTCACCCTGGTCACCGCGACCGTCGTCTTCATCGGCCCGCTCTACTGGATGGCCACCGGCGGCTTCAAGTCCTCCCAGGAACTGATCCGGACCCCGCCCACCCTCGTCCCCGAACACCCCAGCACGCATGCCTTCACCGAGGCCTGGGACCGGCTCGGCATGGGGCAGCTGCTGCTCAACACCGTCGTCTACGCCGGTGGAGCGCTGCTGCTCCAGCTGATCTTCTGCGTCGCCGCCGCGTACTCGCTCTCCAAGCTGCGCCCGGTCCTCGGCAACGTCATCCTCGGCATGATGCTGGCCTCGATGATGATCCCGGCCGCCGCCCTGGTCATCCCGCAGTACCTGACGGTGCTCGACCTGCCGCTGATCCACGTCAACCTGATGAACACCCCCTGGGTGATCTGGCTGCCCACCGTCGCCAACGCCTTCAACGTCTTCCTGCTCAAGCGGTTCTTCGACTCGATCCCCGACGAGCTGCTCGACGCCGCCGCCATCGACGGCGCCGGCCCGCTGCGCACCCTGTGGTCGGTGATCCTGCCGCTGTCCCGGCCGATCCTCGGCGTGGTCTCGATCTTCGGCCTGGTCGCGGTCTGGAAGGACTTCCTCTGGCCGCTGATCACCGTCCCCGAGCACGAGACGCTCAACGTCGGCGTCAACACCGCGGCCACCTCGATGCCGCAGAACACCCTGATCGCCGGCCTCTTCCTGGCCTCGATCCCGACCATCGCCCTGTTCCTGGTCTTCCAGCGCAACATCATGGCCGGCCTCACCGCGGGCAGCCTCAAGGGCTGAGCCCGCCCTCCCCCTTCTGAAAGGAAACCCGGACCGTGTCAGAGCAGTGGTGGCGGAACGCGGCGATCTACCAGGTGTACCCGCGCAGTTTCGCCGACGCCGACGGCGACGGCATCGGGGACCTCGCCGGAGTGCGCGCAAGACTCCCGTACCTCGCCGAACTCGGCGTGGACGCCGTCTGGTTCAACCCCTGGTACCCCTCCCCGATGGCCGACGGCGGCTACGACGTCGCCGACTACCGGGACGTCGACCCGCTCTTCGGCACCCTCCAGGACGCCGAGAAGCTGATCGCCGAGGCCGCCGAACACGGCATCCGCACCATCGTCGACGTCGTGCCCAACCACGTCTCCGACCGGCACCCCTGGTTCCGGGCCGCCCTCGCCGCCGCCCCCGGCAGCCCCGAGCGCGAACTGTTCCACTTCCGCGAGGGCCGCGGCGAGAACGGCGAACTGCCGCCCAACAACTGGAGGTCCGAGTTCGGCGGCTGCCCCTGGACCAGGGTCGAGGACGGCCAGTGGTACCTCCACCTGTTCGCCGCCGCCCAGCCCGACCTCAACTGGGACCACCCGCTGGTCCGCCGCGAGCACGAGGAGATCCTCCGCTTCTGGTTCGACCGGGGCGCCGCCGGCGTCCGGATCGACTCGGCCGGCCTGCTCGCCAAGGACCCCGCCCTCCCCGACCTGGTCGACGGCGCCGACCCGCACCCCTACCTCGACCGCGACGACCTGCACGACATCTACCGCTCCTGGCGGGCCATCGCCGACTCCTACGAGCAGCCGCGCGTCCTGATCGGCGAGATCTGGGTCCCCGACACCGAACGCTTCGCCCGCTACCTGCGCCCGGACGAGATGCACACCGCGTTCAACTTCGACTTCCTGGCCCGCCCCTGGGACGCCGCCCAACTGCGCGCCTCGATCGACGCCACGCTCGCCGCGCACGCCCCCGTCGGCGCCCCCGCCACCTGGGTGCTCTGCAACCACGACGTCACCCGCACCGTCACCCGCTACGGCCGCGCCGACACCCGCTTCGACTTCTCCGCCAAGGCCTTCGGCACCCCCACCGACCTCGCCCTCGGCCTGCGCCGGGCCCGCGCCGCCGCCCTGCTCACCCTGGCCCTGCCCGGCTCGCTCTACCTCTACCAGGGCGAGGAACTCGGCCTCCCCGAGGTCGAGGACCTGCCGCTGGACCGCCTCCAGGACCCGATGCACTTCCGCTCCGGCGGCACCGACCCCGGCCGCGACGGCTGCCGCGTCCCGCTGCCCTGGTCCGGCCCGGAACAGCCCTACGGCTTCTCCCCGGACGGCGCCGAGGACCCCTGGCTCCCGCAGCCCGCCGACTGGGCGCACCTCACCGTCGCCGCCCAGTCCGCCGACCCGGACTCCCTCCTCGCCCTCTACCGCACCGGCATCCGCCTGCGCCGCGACCTGCCCGACGCGTTCGGCTGGCTCCCCGACGCCCCCGACGGCGTCCTCGCCTTCCACCGGGGCGACACCCGCTGCCTGGTCAACCTCACCGCCTCGCCGCTCCCGCTCGACGGCGAAGTCCTCCTCGCCTCCGGCCCCCTCCCCGGCGGCCACCTGCCCCCCGACACCGCCGTCTGGCTCCGGTAGGGCCCGCCGCGGGGGCGGGGACGCGCCTCCCGGCGGCCCCGCCCCCGCGCGGGCGTCAGGTGCACCAGCCGTCCCGGTACGCCGCCCAGTGGTCCGGGGTGGCCGCGAAGTCGACGTACAGCGCCAGCCCGAAGTTCCGCCGCCCGCCCGGGCCGAGGCCCAGCCGGGCGCCGCGGACGGCGGCCCGGACGGTCTCGGCGTCGCCCCGGTGGGAGGAGGTGTCGGCCCAGTAGGCGGGCAGGCCCATCAGCAGGTCGACGTCGGCGGGGGTGTTGGCCAGCGCGAGTTCGGTCTGCCGGGCGACGTAGCCGCCGTACAGCGCCTCCACCGGCATCCCGGTGTCGTACGACATCACCGCGACCTGGTCGACCCGGCGCGCGGCGGCCGCGAAGTACCCGGCGGACCAGTACTTGCCGTGGTCGCTGAGCGCGAAGGTGACCCGGCCGAGCCCGGGGACGGGGTCGATCTGCGGGGCGGCGACGGACAGCGGCACCGCGCGGGCGGCGGTCAGCGCGTGCACCTGGTCGAGCAGCGCGAGGAAGCCGGAGGAGCCGGAGTGCACCGGCTCCAGGTCGAGGTGGACGCCGTCGAAGCCCAGGTCGAGGACCTGCCGGGCGGAGGCGGTGAGCCGGTCGCGGACGTCGGCCCGGTCCAGGTGCAGGCCGTCCTTCTCGGGCGCGACCACGTCCCCCAGCCAGGACTGGATCCGCACCCCGGGCATCGCCGCGTGCGCCCGGGCCACGAAGTCCGCCGCGCCGGGCGCCAGCCCCGGGTCGAGCGAGCCGTCGTGCTCCAGCGGCCCGGTGTGCACGTACAGGTCGTGGATGCCGGTGCCGCGCACCCGCTGCGCCAGGGCGGTCAGCTCGGCGGGGCTGCGCCGCCCGTCCACCCAGGCGTGGCCGAGCCAGAGCGCGTCCCTGCCGCGGGTGCGGGCGTCGACGGCCGGGTCGCCCGCGTACTCCCAGCGCAGCGCGGCGGCCGCGCCGAGCACCGGCAGGACGAGCAGGGCCGCGACGGCCGCCAGCGCGGTCAGGACGCGGCGGCGCCGGCTCCACCGCGACCGCTCGCGCCAGCGGCGCCGCGCCCGGCCCGCCAGTGTCCGCCATTCGGACGCGCGCGGCGTGCGCGCGGCCCTCCGCCAACGGTGCCGTTCCCCCGAAGTGGGCATGATCGTGCTCCCTTCCGGTGGACAAGGACGCCCACGATGCGGAACGGGTTCCGTCCGACCCCCGGCGGACCGATACCCTGGCGGGGTGCGCCCCCGGTACCGGGTGGGGCCGCATAGCCGACAGCCGTCGCATCCAGGGAGCAGCCACATGGCCACCGCCGTACCCACCTCCGCCCAGCAGGTCCGCGCCGACGCCCTGCGCGAGGCCCTCGCCACCCGAGTCGTGGTGGCCGACGGGGCGATGGGCACGATGCTCCAGGCGCAGGAGCCGACCATGGAGGACTTCCAGCAGCTGGAGGGCTGCAACGAGGTCCTGAACGTCACCCGCCCCGACATCGTCCGCTCGGTCCACGAGGCGTACTTCGAGGTCGGCGTGGACTGCGTGGAGACCAACACCTTCGGCGCCAACCACTGGGCGCTGGGCGAGTACGAGATCTCCGACCGGATCTTCGAGCTGTCCGAGGCCGGCGCCCGGATCGCCCGCGAGGTGGCCGACGGGTTCACCGCGAAGGACGGCCGCACCCGCTGGGTGCTGGGCTCGATGGGCCCCGGCACCAAGCTGCCGACGCTCGGCCACACCACCTTCGAGGTGGTCCGCGAGGGCTTCCGGCAGAACGCGGCGGGCCTGATCGCGGGCGGCGTCGACGCGCTGCTGATCGAGACCAGCCAGGACCTGCTGCAGACCAAGGCCTCGGTGCTGGGCTGCAAGGCGGCGCTGGCCGAGGCGGGCGTGGACCTGCCGGTCCTCGCGCAGATCACCGTCGAGACCACCGGCACCATGCTGCTGGGCTCCGAGACCGGCGCCGCGCTGACCGCCCTGGAGCCGCTCGGCATCGACTTCATCGGCCTGAACTGCGCCACCGGCCCCGAGCAGTACAGCGAGCACCTGCGCTACCTGGCGAAGAACGCCAAGGTCGGCCTGTCCGCGATGCCGAACGCCGGCCTGCCGGTGCTCACCAAGGACGGCTCGCACTACCCGCTCAGCCCGGTCGAACTCGCCGACGCCCAGGAGTCCTTCGTCCGCGACTACGGCCTGGCCCTGGTCGGCGGCTGCTGCGGCACCACCCCCGAGCACCTGCGCCACCTGGTCGAGCGGGTCCAGGGCCGCCCGCTCACCCCGCGCGACCCGAAGCCGGAGGCCTCCGCCGCCTCGCTCTACCAGTCGGTGCCGTTCCGGCAGGACACCTCCTACCTGGCCATCGGCGAGCGCACCAACGCCAACGGCTCGAAGAAGTTCCGCGAGGCGATGCTCGCCGCCGACTGGCAGACCTGCGTGGAGATCGCCCGCGAGCAGATCCGCGAGGGCGCCCACCTGCTCGACCTGTGCGTCGACTACGTGGGCCGCGACGGCGTCGCCGACATGCGGGAGATCGCCGGCCGCCTGGCCACCGCCTCCACGCTGCCGATCGTGCTGGACTCCACCGAGCCGCCGGTGCTCCGGGCCGGCCTGGAGATGCTCGGCGGCCGGGCCGTCCTGAACTCCGTCAACTACGAGGACGGCGACGGCCCCGACACCCGGTTCGGGAAGATCGCCGCGCTGGCCCGCGAGCACGGCGCCGGCCTGATCGCGCTGACCATCGACGAGGAGGGCCAGGCCCGCACCGCCGAGACCAAGGTCGCCATCGCCGAGCGCCTGATCGACCAGCTCACCACCGAGTACGGCATCGACGAGGGCTCGATCCTGGTCGACTGCCTGACCTTCACCCTGGCCACCGGCCAGGAGGAGTCCCGCCGCGACGGCATCGAGACCATCGAGGCGATCCGCGAGCTCAAGCGCCGCCGCCCGAACGTGCAGACCACCCTCGGCCTGTCGAACATCTCCTTCGGCCTCAACCCGGCCGCCCGCCAGGTCGTCAACTCGGTGTTCCTGCACGAGTGCGTCGAGGCAGGCCTGGACTCGGCGATCGTGCACGCCGCCAAGATCCTCCCGATGAACCGGATCCCGGAGGAGCGCCGGCGGACCGCCCTCGACCTGGTCTACGACCGCCGCGCCGAGGGCTACGACCCGCTGCAGAAGCTGCTCCAGCTGTTCGAGGGCGTCTCCGCCGCCTCCAGCGCCGCGTCCAAGGCCGAGGAGCTGGCCGCCCTCCCGCTGGAGGAGCGCCTGCAGCGCCGGATCATCGACGGCGAGCGCAACGGCCTGGAGGCCGACCTGGACGCCGCGCTGGCCGACCGCCCGGCGCTGGAGATCATCAACGGCACGCTGCTGTCCGGCATGAAGGTGGTCGGCGAGCTGTTCGGCTCCGGCGAGATGCAGCTGCCGTTCGTGCTGCAGTCCGCCGAGGTGATGAAGGCCGCCGTCGCGTACCTCGAACCGCACATGGAGAAGTCCGACAGCGCGGGCAAGGGCACCATCGTGCTCGCCACCGTCAAGGGCGACGTGCACGACATCGGCAAGAACCTGGTCGACATCATCCTGTCGAACAACGGCTACAACGTCGTCAACATCGGCATCAAGCAGCCGGTCTCGGCGATCCTGGAGGCCGCCCAGGAGCACAAGGCCGACGTGATCGGCATGTCCGGCCTGCTGGTCAAGTCCACCGTGGTCATGAAAGAGAACCTGGAGGAGCTCAACCAGCGCGGCCTGGCCGCCGACTTCCCGGTGATCCTCGGCGGCGCCGCCCTCACCCGCGCCTACGTCGAGCAGGACCTGCACGAGATCTACCAGGGCGAGGTCCGCTACGCCCGGGACGCCTTCGAGGGCCTGCGCCTGATGGACGCCCTGATCGGCGTCAAGCGCGGCGTCCCCGGCGCCGCCCTGCCCGAGCTGCGCAAGCGCCGGCACGCCCGGGTCGAGGTCGAGGAGCCGGAGGAGGTCAACCTCGGCCAGATCCGCTCCGACGTGGCCGTCGACAACCCGGTCCCCGCCCCGCCGTTCTGGGGCGACCGGATCATCAAGGGCGTCCCGTTCCAGGACTACGCCTCCTGGCTGGACGAGGACGCCCTGTTCAAGGGCCAGTGGGGCCTCAAGGGCGGCCGCTCCGGCGGCCCCTCGTACGAGGAACTGGTGGAGACCGAGGGCCGGCCCCGGCTGCGCGGCTGGCTGGACCGCCTGCAGACCGAGGGCTGGCTGGAGCCCGCCGTGGTCTACGGCTACTACCCGGCCAACTCCAAGGGCGACGACCTGGTCCTCTACCGCGAGGACGGCTCCGAACTGACCAGGTTCACCTTCCCCCGCCAGCGCCGGGGCCGCCGCCTCTGCCTGGCCGACTTCTTCCGCCCGGAGGAGTCCGGCGAGCGCGACGTGGTCGGCCTCCAGGTGGTCACCATGGGCAACCGGATCTCCGAGGCCGCCAACGAGCTGTTCGCCGGCGACTCCTACCGCGACTACCTGGAGCTGCACGGCCTGTCCGTCCAGCTCGCCGAGGCGCTGGCCGAGTTCTGGCACGCCCGGGTCCGCTACGAGCTCGGCTTCGGCGACGAGGACCCGCAGGACGTGCGGGACATGTTCGCGCTCAAGTACCGCGGCGCCCGCTTCTCGCTCGGCTACGGCGCCTGCCCCAACCTGGAGGACCGGGCCAAGATCGCCGAGCTGCTCAGGCCCGAGCGGGTCGGCGTGGTCCTCTCCGAGGAGTACCAGCTGCACCCGGAGCAGTCGACCGACGCGATCGTGCTGCACCACCCCGAGGCCAAGTACTTCAACGCCCGGTAGGTCTTCAACCGGAGATCATCCGTTCGCCGCCCGCCCGTCCGGTGCAATCCAGCCGGGCGGGCGTATTCTTGATGATCCTGAAACGGGCCGGTCCGCAGACCAGCGGGCCGGCCCGTGCCATCCCCGGGCGCCCCCGCGCGCCCGCCCGCCCCACCCGGAAGGACGGCGCGCATGACGACGGTCTCGACCCCGGTCCGCATCGACGGCGACGGCGAGGGCAGCGGCCTGCACGCCGTCCTGCTCGACATGGACGGCACCCTGGTCGACACCGAGGACTTCTGGTGGCAGGCCGAGGTCGAGCTGTTCGCCGAACTCGGCCACCGGCTCACCGCCGAGGACCGCACCCACGTGGTCGGCGGCCCGATGACCCGGGTCATCGACTACCTGCTCGGCCGCACCGGCGCCGCCCTCACCCCCGCCGAGCTCACCGTGCTGATCAACCAGCGCTTCGTCGAACGGCTGGCCGGCGGCGTCCCGCTGATGCCCGGCGCCGAACGGCTGCTCAACACGCTGGCCGCGCACCGCGTCCCGGCCGCCCTGGTCTCCGCCTCGCACCGGCACATCATCGACATCGTGCTGCGCAGCCTGGGCCCCCAGCACTTCGCCTTCACCGTGGCCGGCGACGAGGTCGCCCGCACCAAGCCGCACCCCGACCCCTACCTGGTCGCCGCCGCCCGGCTCGGCGCCGACCCGGCCCGCTGCGTGGTCGTCGAGGACACCCCCACCGGCGTCGCCGCCGCCGAGGCGGCCGGCTGCCCGGTCATCGCCGTCCCCTCCATCGCCGCGATCGATCCCGCCCCCGGCCGCCTGGTGCTGCCCTCGCTCGAACACGTCGACCTCGCCCTGCTGCGCACCCTGGCCGGCACCCGGGTGTGATCTTGCTCTCTCCCGCCCGCTTTCCCGGTTCCGTTCCGCTTCCGGTGGTATGCGGAACGTGTCCGGCGGCGCGGGTGAAAACGGGCATTGGCTGACAACTCGTCGACTGCCGGGACAAGATCGTCCGAACCCCGTGCGACCACCCTCCGAACCCTCGGTGACCGCCCGGAGGCGATGTGGCACGCTAAGGCGCGTTCAGTCCCGTGCCGTGCCCGCCCCACCCCGGAAAGCCGGGGAACACGCGCACGGCCGCAGCAGACCCGCCCCCGCCGCCCCACCCCGGCGCCGGACGGCGGGCCACCGGCGACAGCCGGCCGCACGCAGTGAGGAAGACCACCCCGCATGACGACGCCCAACCGCCTGGCCGCCCTCAGCTGCGCCGCCCTGGTCGCCACCACGGTGGCCGGCTGCGCCTCCGTCGAGAAGGCCGCCGGTGGCGGCGGTGGCGACAGCACGATCACCATGGGCACCACCAACGTGACCAGCGTGCTGGACCCGGCCGGCGCCTACGACGCGGGCTCCTGGCTGGTCCTCAACAACGCCTTCCAGTCGCTGCTGAGCTTCCCCGCCGGCGCGACCGTGCCGCAGCCCGACGCCGCCGAGTCCTGCCAGTTCACCGGCAGCGACGCGCTCACCTACACGTGCACGCTCCGCGCCGGCCTGAAGTTCTCCAACGGCCACCCGCTGACCGCCCAGGACGTCAAGTTCTCCATCGACCGGGTCAAGAAGATCGCCGACCCGTCCGGCCCCGGCCCGCTGCTGGCCACCATCGCCTCGGTGGACGCCACCGGCGACCGGGACGTCACCTTCCACCTGGAGAGCCCCGACGCGGTGCTCCCCGCCAAGCTGGCCTCCGCGGCCGGCTCGATCGTCGACCGCCAGGTGTTCCCCGCCGACAAGCTGCTGGAGAACGGCAAGCTGGTCGGCTCCGGCCCCTACAAGATCGACTCGATCGAGGCCAAGGGCAAGGCCCCCAGCACCGTCCGGCTCAGCGCCAACCCGGGCTACCAGGGCATCGCGAAGCTGCAGAACAGCAAGTTCGCGGTCCGCTACTTCGACAAGCCCGAAGAGCTGAAGTCCGCCATCGAGTCCGGCGGCGTCGACGTCACCGACAGCAGCCTCGACCCCGCCACCTCGGCCCAGATCAAGGAAGCCGACCTGGCCGGCACCGGCAAGCTCCGGGTCGCCGAGGGCGCCTCCGGCGAGACCCGCTACCTGGTCTTCAACACCAAGGACGAGACCGGCGGCAACCAGGCCGTCCGGCAGGCCGCCGCCCAGCTGGTCGACCGCAAGGCGCTCTCCCACGACGTGTACGCGGGCACCGTGCAGCCGCTCTACTCCGTCGTCCCGGCGGGCCTGGCCGGCCACAACACCGCCTTCTTCGACAAGTACGGCGAGCCCGACCCGGCCAAGGCCAAGAGGATCCTGACCACCGCGCACGTCGCCACCCCGGTCAAGCTCACCCTGACCTGGTCCCGGGCCCGGGCCGGCGCCGGCGAGATGAACGCCGTCAAGCAGCAGCTGGAGAACGGCGGCCTGTTCCAGGTCACCGTCCAGGAGGAGCCCGACTGGACCGCCTACCAGGCCGGCTGGAAGAACGGCAGCTACCAGGCCTACCCCGTCGGCTGGGTCCCCGACTACGCCGACGCCGACGACTACATCAGCCCGCTGGTGGTCGACGGCGGCGCGTACCACAACGGCTGGAACAACACCCAGATCAGCGACAAGCTGGTGCCGGAGTCGATCAAGCTCACCGACCGCTCCGGCGGCGGCGCCTACGACCAGATCCAGAAGATCCTGGCCGACGCCGCCCCGATGATCCCGCTGTTCCAGAACAAGTCCTTCTACGTCTACCACCCCGGCATCACCGGCGTGGACTCGACCGTGGACAACACCGGCGTGTTCCGGTTCTGGGAGATCGGCCGCACCTCGAAGTGACGCCGCGGCGCCCCGCACGCCGAACGGCCCGCCACCCCCGAGGGGGTGGCGGGCCGTTCGGCGTGCGGGGCGCCGCTACAGCGAGCCCGGACGGACCAGGCCGCTCTCGTACGCGTACACCGCCGCCTGCACCCGGTCGCGCAGCTGCAGCTTGGTCAGCACGTGGCCGACGTGCGTCTTCACCGTGGTCTCCGAGACGAACAGCTCGGCGGCGATCTCCGCGTTCGACAGCCCGCGCGCCACCAGCCGCAGCACCTCCACCTCGCGCTCGGTCAGCACCGTCAGCGCCTGCGGCGGCGCCTCGTCGCCCGAGGGCAGCTTGGTGGCGTACATGTCCAGCAGCCGGCGGGTCACCGACGGGGCCAGCATCGCCGCGCCGTCCGCCACCACCCGGATCGCCTGCACCAGCTCCTCGGCCGGCACGTCCTTCAGCAGGAAGCCGCTGGCACCCGCGCGCAGCGCCTCCACCACGTACTCGTCCAGGTCGAAGGTGGTCAGCACCAGCACCTTGGCCGGCCCGTCCCGGTCCGGCCCGGCGATCCGCCGGGTCGCCTCCACGCCGTCCATCCGCGGCATCCGGATGTCCATCAGCACCACGTCCGGCTGCAGGGCGCGGACCTGGTCCAGCGCCTGCTGCCCGTCGCCCGCCTCGCCCACCACCGCGAGGTCGGGCTCCGCCTCCAGGATCATCCGGAAACCGGTACGCAGCAGCGGCTGGTCGTCCACCAGCAGCACACGGATCGTCACCTACGACTCCTTGCCAGGAATGGTCTCTGTAGCCAGCGGCAGCGGGTACGGCGGGGGAGTGCCGCCGAACTCCGGGCAGGACGCCCGGTGGTCGCACCAGTCGCACAGCCGGTTGCGGGTCGCCGGGAAGTCACCGGTGGCCACCGCCGCCGAGATCGCCTCCCACAGCGCCTCCAGCTTCCGCTCCACCGCGAGCAGGTCGGCCTCGTCCGGGTCGTACGTCACCACGTCCCCGCCGCCGCCCAGGTAGACCAGCTGCAGCCGCTTGGGGACCACGCCCCTCCACCGCCACACCACCAGCGCGTAGAACTTCATCTGGAACATCGCCTTGCCCTCGAAGTCCCGCGAGGGCGCCCGGCCGGTCTTGTAGTCCACCAGCCGCACCTCGCCGGACGGCGCGACGTCCACCCGGTCGATGTACCCGCGCAGCAGCAGCCCGGAGGCCAGCGCGGTCTCCACGTACAGCTCCCGCTCCACCGGGTGCAGCCGGGTCGGGTCCTCCAGCCGGAACCACTTCTCCACCAGCTTCTCGGCGTCCGCCAGCCAGCCGGCCAACTTCTCCGGCTCGTCCGGGAACAGTCCGGCCAGCTCCGGCCGTTCCCCCAGCAGCCGCTCCCACTGCGGCTCCAGCAGCCCGCGCGCCCGCTCCGGCGTGCGCTCGGCCGGCGGGTGGTCGAACAGCCGCTCCAACACCGCGTGCACCAGCGTGCCCCGGGTCGCGGCCGCCGACGGCGGCTCCGGCAGCCGGTCGATCACCCGCAGCCGGTACAGCAGCGGGCAGGTCATGAAGTCACCCGCCCGGGACGGCGACAGCCCGGTCGGCCGGGCGGCCGGACGGGGAACGGGCGGGGGGTCGGTCTGCTGCATGCCACGACCCTATTGCACCGGGCGGACACCGGGGGCGAACGGGTCGGAGAGCTGGGTATAGGAGAGGGGAGCGGGCGGGGTGCGCCGCCGTTCCCGGCGAGAGATCACGTAGCGTACGAGGCACCAGCAGCAGCGGACGGCGGGACGGAAGGAGCACGGTGGACGACACCGAGGGGCGGGCACCGGAGAAGCCGAAGCCCGACGACCAGCCGCGCGGCGGCATCCTGATGGGCCGTCCGTTCGGCGTGCCCGTCTACGTCACCCCGTCCTGGTTCCTGGTCGCCGCGCTGATCACCTGGATCTTCGGCAGCCGGCTCGCCGACGTCCTGCCCGACCTCGGCGCCGCCCGCTACCTGCTCGCCTTCTCCTTCGCCGTCGCCTTCTACGGCTCCGTCCTGGTCCACGAGCTCGCCCACACCGTGGTCGGCCTGCGCTACGAGCTCGGCGTCCGCCGGATCCAGCTCCAGTTCCTCGGCGGCGTCTCCGAGATCGAGAAGGAGGCCGACCGCCCCTGGCGCGAGTTCTGGCTCGCCCTCGTCGGCCCGCTGCTCTCGCTCGCCCTCGGCGGCGCCTTCTGGCTCGGCCTGCGCGCCGTCGAACCCGCCACCGTCCCCGGCGTGCTGCTGGCCGGCCTGATGGTCTCCAACCTGGTCGTCGCCGCCTTCAACCTGCTCCCCGGCCTCCCGCTGGACGGCGGCCGGATGCTGCGCGCCGTCGTCTGGGCGCTCACCGGCAACCCGATGAAGGGCACCCTGGCCGCCGTCTGGGCCGGCCGCGTCCTCGCCGTCTCCGTCGTCCTCGGCCTGCCGATGCTCAGCTCCGCCCAGGACGTCGAACGCTCCACCACCGAGGCCATGGTCGACGGCGTGCTCGCGGCCGTCCTCGGCTTCATCATCTGGCAGGGCGCCGGCAACGCGCTGCGCAACGCCCGCCTGAAGGCCGTCCTGCCCCGGCTCAAGGTCCGCGAACTCGCCCGCCGCACCGTCGACGTCCCCGCCGACACCCCCCTCGGCGAGGCCATGCGCCGCGCCCGCGAGGTGCACGCCGGCGCGATCGTGGTGGTCGACGGACGCGGCGAGCCCGTCGCCGTGGTCAAGGAGTCCGCGGTCAGCGCCGTCCCCGAGCACCGCCGCCCCTGGATCGCCGTCACCGCCGTCGCCCGCGACCTCGAACCCGGCCTCACCGTCCCGGTCGACCTGGCCGGCGAGCGGATCCTCGACGTGCTGCGCGCCGCCCCCGCCACCGAGTACCTGGTGGTCCGCCCCGACGGCTCGGTCTACGGCGTGCTCTCCCTCACCGACCTCGAACGCCGCCTCACCGCCGCCCTCCAGGGCCGGGCCGCCGATCCGAGCTGATCATGTGGTCGGGGGCAGCCCTCCGGCTCCCGTAGGATGGCCCCCATGTCCGAACCGACCGGTGCCACCCGCCGACGCGGGCCCTTCCAGGTCGGGGACCAGGTCCAGCTGACCGACCCCAAGGGCCGCCACTACACGTTCACGCTCCAGGCCGGGAACCAGTTCCACACCCACAAGGGTATGTTCCCGCACGACGAGCTGATCGGCGCTCCCGAGGGCACGGTCGTCCGCACGACGGGCAACGTCCCGTACCTCGCGCTGCGCCCCCTGCTCCCCGACTACGTCCTGTCCATGCCGCGCGGCGCGGCCGTGATCTACCCCAAGGACGCGGGGCAGATCCTGGCCATGGCCGACATCTTCGCCGGCGCGAAGGTGGTCGAGGCGGGCGTCGGCTCCGGCGCCCTCTCCACCTACCTGCTGCGCGCCGTCGGCGACACCGGCTCGCTCGCCTCCTACGAGCGCCGGCAGGACTTCGCGGACATCGCCAAGGGCAACGTCGAGCGCTACTTCGGCGGCCCGCACCCCGCCTGGAAGCTCACCGTCGGCGACCTCCAGGACAACCTGGTCGAGACCGACGTCGACCGGGTCATCCTCGACATGCTCGCCCCCTGGGAGTGCCTGGACGTCGCCTCCGAGGCGCTCGTCCCCGGCGGCCTGATCTGCTGCTACGTGGCCACCACCACCCAGATGTCGCGCACCGTCGAGGCGCTGCGCGAGCACGGCACCTTCACCGAGCCGCAGGCCTGGGAGACCATGGTCCGCACCTGGCACCTGGAGGGCCTCGCCGTCCGCCCGGACCACCGGATGATCGGCCACACCGGCTTCCTGCTCACCGCCCGCCGCCTCGCCGACGGCGTCGAGCCCCCGCTGCGCCGCCGCCGCCCGGCGAAGGGCTCCTACGGCGAGGACTACGAGACCGGCCCCGACACCGAGCTGACGCTCGCCGAGCGGGCCGCGATCCGCAAGGCGCAGCGCGAGGCGGCCTCGCACGACGCGCGCGACCTGCCGCAGTAGGTCCGTCCACGCACCGCACCGCACGGCCGGGGCGCGGGGGAGCGGCAGGTGACCGCCCCCCCCGCGCCCCGGCTGTCGGCGTTCTCGGCGTCCGGCGAACCCGTGCGGCTCCCCGCGCCCCTGGTGGGGGCTCTCCGGGGGCCGGTGTGCGAGGATGCGCGGACCGGAAAGGGGAGTCTCGTGGTGACGGAGCGTCGGATACCCGGGCACGCGCGGTCGGGGTGGAGGCACTGGGTGCTGGTCGCGGCCGGGTGCGCGGCCGTGGTGGGCGGGGCGCTGGGGGCGACCTCGGCGACCGGGGCGGTGACGGCGGGTCAGCCGGCCGCGGAGCCCGCGTCCCCGTCCGCGGCGGACCAGGCGCCGCCGGCCGGGGTCGACCTGGCGGAGGTGGCGTTCCCGCTGGAGTGCGGTCCGTTCCCGGTCGCGGTGAGCCTGCGGACCTCGGCGGCGCCGGCCGGGCAGCCGCTGACGGTCGCCGCCGCGCACTGCCAGGCCGACATGGGCACCCCGCCGGACGGCGTGTTCCTGGTCGGCGCGGACGGCCGCCCGGTCGTGCTGCTGCCCGACAGCGAGGGCCTGACCGTCACCGAGCTGGCGATCCGCAGCGACGGCTCGATCCGCGGCCGGGCCCGCGGCTACTCGTCCCCCGACGTGCCGCGCTTCTCGCCCGACCTGGAGGTCGAGCTGGTCTGGCAGCGGGTCTCCGGCGCCTGGCGGACCACCGAGACCAGGACCCCGGTCCGGGGCGCCTGACGGCCCCTCAGCGCCCCTCCCGGCCCCCGGGCGGGGCCTACTCGGCGTCCGGCCCGTAGACCTCGACGCCGTCCGCCGCGCGGCGGACGTGGATGCAGTCGCCGGGGCAGTCCTTCGCGGAGTCGACCACGTCCTGAAGCAGCGTCAGCGGCACGGGCACCGTCTCGCCCGGCTGCTGGCGCAGTTCGTCGTCGGAGCCCTTCACGTACGCGAGCCCGTCGATGTCGAGCTCGAAGACCTCGGGCGCGTACTGCGCGCAGATGCCGTCCCCGGTGCACAGATCCTGGTCGATCCAGACTTCGAGTGCCTCGCCCGTCCCCGCCATTGCCCCTGCCGTTTCTGCGCTCGTCGCCCCGTATTCGGGGACATTCCTGTCACGATACATCCGCGCTGCTTTGAACCGTTGAGCGGTGGGCATCTCCTCTACCAAGAGGGGAAGCACGCAGGGCGAACAACCGGACACGCCCGACCCGCCTTTCTGATCACTAAGGGGTTTACATCGCCCTGGTCCCAGGTAGGTTTGGGTCGTCCAGCTCCCCCAGGAGGAGGTGAGGACCGTGGCAGCCCACGATGACGAGTACGACCGCAGCGCCGGCAGGCCCGCACGGGGGTCCGACGAGGCCGCGCAGGTTTCCTACCTCGAGCAGGAGATCGCTGTCCTTCGGCGCAGGCTCGCGGATTCCCCGCGCGGATCGAGGATCCTCGAGGAGCGGATCGTCGAGCTCCAGACCAACCTGGCGGGTGTGACCGCCCAGAACGAGAGGCTCGTCTCCACCCTGCGCGAGGCCCGCGACCAGATCGTGGCCCTCAAGGAGGAGGTCGACCGCCTCGCCCAGCCGCCGGCCGGGTTCGGCACCTTCCTCGAGAAGAACGAGGACGGCACCGCCGACATCTTCACCGGGGGCCGCAAGCTCCGGGTCAACGTCAGCCCCGGCGTCGAGCTGGACGAGCTGCGCCGCGGCCAGGAGGTGATGCTCAACGAGGCGCTGAACGTCGTCGAGGCGATGGCGTTCGAGCGGATCGGCGAGATCGTCACGCTCAAGGAGGTGCTGGAGGGCGGCGACCGCGCGCTGGTCACCGGCCACACCGACGAGGAACGGGTGGTCCGGCTCGCCGAACCCCTGCACGGCCTGACGCTCCGCCCGGGCGACGCGCTGCTGCTGGAGCCCCGTTCGGGCTACGTGTACGAGGTGGTGCCGAAGTCCGAGGTCGAGGAGCTGGTCCTCGAGGAGGTCCCGGACATCGACTACCGGCAGATCGGCGGCCTCTCCGGCCAGATCGAGCAGATCCGGGACGCCGTCGAGCTCCCGTACCTGCACGCCGACCTGTTCAAGGAGTACGAGCTCCGGCCGCCCAAGGGCGTCCTGCTCTACGGCCCGCCCGGCTGCGGCAAGACGCTGATCGCCAAGGCGGTGGCCAACTCGCTGGCCAAGAAGGTCGCCGAGGTGACCGGCCGGCCGCAGGGCAAGAGCTACTTCCTGAACATCAAGGGCCCCGAGCTGCTCAACAAGTACGTGGGCGAGACCGAGCGGCAGATCCGCCTGGTCTTCCAGCGGGCCCGGGAGAAGGCGAGCGAGGGCACGCCCGTCATCGTCTTCTTCGACGAGATGGAGTCGCTGTTCCGCACCCGCGGCTCCGGCGTCAGCTCGGACGTGGAGAACACCATCGTCCCCCAGCTGCTGGCGGAGATCGACGGCGTGGAGGGCCTGGAGAACGTCATCGTCATCGGCGCCTCCAACCGCGAGGACATGATCGACCCGGCGATCCTGCGGCCCGGCCGGCTGGACGTCAAGATCAAGATCGAGCGGCCGGACGCCGAGGCGGCCAAGGACATCTTCTCCAAGTACCTCAGGGACACCCTGCCGTTCCACCCGGACGACCTCAAGGAGCACGACGGCTCGGTGTCGGTCACCGTCGCCGCCATGATCCAGTCGGTGGTCGAGCGGATGTACTCGGAGACCGAGGAGAACCGCTTCCTGGAGGTCACCTACGCCAACGGTGACAAGGAAGTGCTGTACTTCAAGGACTTCAACTCCGGCGCGATGATCCAGAACATCGTCGACCGGGCGAAGAAGATGGCCATCAAGGACTACCTCGACCACGGCCAGCGCGGTCTGCGCGTCTCCCACCTGCTCGCCGCCTGCGTGGACGAGTTCAAGGAGAACGAGGACCTGCCGAACACCACCAACCCGGACGACTGGGCCCGCATCTCCGGCAAGAAGGGCGAGCGGATCGTCTTCATCCGCACCCTCGTCACCGGCAAGCAGGGCGCCGAGTCCGGCCGCTCCATCGACACCGTCGCCAACACGGGACAGTACCTGTAGCAACGCGCGGCACTCCGTCCGGCTGCGGCGCTCGGCAGGGCCCCGCAGCCGGACGGCGCGTCTGCGCCGGCAGTACCCGCAGTACCCACAGGTCAGGAGGGCCGCATGACCGTACGGCGCGTGATGGGTATCGAGACGGAGTACGGCATCTCCGTGCCCGGGCACCCCAACGCGAACGCCATGCTCACCTCGTCCCAGATCGTCAACGCCTACGCGGCGGCGATGCACCGGGCGCGCCGCGCCCGCTGGGACTTCGAGGAGGAGAACCCGCTGCGCGACGCCCGGGGCTTCGACCTGGCCCGGGACGTCGCGGACGCCAGCCAGCTCACCGACGAGGACATCGGCCTGGCCAACGTCATCCTCACCAACGGCGCCCGGTTCTACGTGGACCACGCGCACCCCGAGTACTCCTCGCCCGAGGTCACCAACCCGCGGGACGCCGTGCTCTGGGACAAGGCGGGCGAGCGGATCATGGCGGAGGCCGCCGAGCGGGCCCTCGAACTGCCCAACGGGCAGCGGATCCTGCTCTACAAGAACAACACCGACAACAAGGGCGCCTCCTACGGCACCCACGAGAACTACCTGATGCAGCGGGCCACCCCGTTCGCCGACATCGTCCGCCACCTCACCCCGTTCTTCGTCTCCCGCCAGGTGGTCTGCGGGGCCGGCCGGGTGGGCATCGGGCAGGAGGGCGGCGGGCACGGCTTCCAGATCAGCCAGCGCGCCGACTACTTCGAGGTCGAGGTCGGCCTGGAGACCACGCTCAAGCGCCCGATCATCAACACCCGGGACGAGCCGCACGCCGACGCCGAGAAGTACCGCCGGCTGCACGTCATCATCGGCGACGCCAACCTCTCCGAGATCTCCACCTACCTCAAGCTGGGCACCACCGCGCTGGTCCTGTCGATGATCGAGGACGGCTTCATCGCCGTCGACCTCGCCGTCGACCAGCCGGTGCGCACCCTGCACCGGGTCTCCCACGACCCCGGGCTCAAGCAGCTCGTCCAGCTGCGCAGCGGCCGCAGGCTGACCGCCGTCCAGCTCCAGATGGAGTACTACGAGCTGGCCCGCAAGTACGTCGAGGACCGCTACGGGCAGGACGCCGACGACCAGACCACGGACGTGCTGGCCCGCTGGGAGGACGTGCTGGGCCGGCTGGAGCGCGACCCGATGAGCCTGTCCCGGCAGCTCGACTGGGTCGCCAAGAAGGAGATCCTGGAGGGCTACCGGCAGCGCGACGCGCTCGGCTGGGACAGCCCCCGGCTCCAGCTGGTCGACCTCCAGTACAGCGACGTGCGGGCCGAGAAGGGCCTCTACAACCGGCTGGAGGCGCGCGGGCGGTTCGAGCGGCTGTTCAGCGAGGAGGAGGTCCGCCGCGCCGTCACCCAGCCCCCGGACGACACCCGGGCGTACTTCCGCGGCCGCTGCCTGGAGCAGTACGCCGACCACGTGGCCGCGGCCTCCTGGGACTCCGTCATCTTCGACCTGCCCGGGCACGACAGCCTCCAGCGCGTCCCGACCATGGAGCCGCTGCGCGGCACCCGGGCGCACGTCAAGGACCTGCTGGACCGGTGCCGCACCGCGGAGGACCTGGTGCGCGTCCTCTCCGGCGGGTAACTTTTCGATCACCGGGGGTGAATATTTCCCCGACGGGGAATCATTCCGGTGAGCAGCCAGCGTTGAACGAGAACACCGAACGAGCGGGGTGAGGGAAATGGCGGAGAAGGACACCGGCGGCGGTCAGCAGCGGGCCAACCGCTCCACCGAGGAGGTGGAGGAGCAGGCCGCGGAAACCCAGGCCACGGACGAGCTCAAGGAGCGCCAGGAAAAGCTCAGCGACGACGTCGACTCGGTACTCGACGAAATCGACGAGGTGCTGGAATCCAACGCGGAGGACTTCGTGCGCGGATTCGTCCAGAAGGGCGGCGAGTGAGCGGGGAGAGAACCCCCTCCTCCACCGAGAACAGCGCCACGAGCGCCGCAGGCGCGCCCTGAGCGCGCCTGCGGCCTCGTGTTCCCGCGAACTCCTCCGCAGGGCACGTGGAACCGGCCCCGGAAGCGGGTAGGGTCCGGGGCACCAAGCAACTTTCGATCTTCGATCCGGAAGGACACGTGTGGAAGCCAACCTCAGTGGCACCGGGCGTCTGCCGGCCGCCTTCCTCACCCCCGGCTCCTCCTCGTTCCTCGACTTCCTCGACAGCCACGCGCCCCAGCTGCTCCCCGGCCGGCGCGCCCTCCCCGAGGGGATGACGGTCGAGGCGCCGCACGGCACCACCATCGTCGCCGCGGTCTTCGACGGCGGCGTGGTGCTGGCCGGCGACCGCCGCGCCACGATGGGCAACGTCATCGCCCAGCGGGACATCGAGAAGGTCTTCCCGGCGGACGAGTACAGCGCGGTCGGCATCGCCGGCACGGCCGGCCTCGCGGTCGAGATGGTCCGGCTGTTCCAGCTGGAGCTGGAGCACTACGAGAAGATCGAGGGCACCGTGCTCTCGTTCGAGGGCAAGGCCAACCGGCTCACCACGATGATCCGCTCCAACCTGGCGATGGCCATGCAGGGCCTCGCGGTCGTCCCGGTCTTCGCCGGCTACGACCTCGACCTCGGCCGCGGCCGGATCTTCACCTACGACGTGACCGGCGGCCGCTCCGAGGAGCGGGCCGGCTTCGCCGCCACCGGCTCCGGCTCGGTGTTCGCCCGCGGCTCGATGAAGAAGCTCTACCGGGACGGACTGACCGGCGAGCAGGCCGCCACCCTCGCCGTCCAGGCGCTCTACGACGCCGCCGACGACGACTCCGCGACCGGCGGGCCCGACCTGGCCCGCAAGATCTTCCCGATCGTCACGCTGATGACCGAGGACGGCTTCCGCCGGCTCACCGAGGAGGAGGTCGCCGAGATCGCGGTCTCCATCACCGACCAGCGCCGCGAGCACCCGAACGGCCCGCAGGCCCCCCTCCTCTGAGTCCGCCCCCACCACCCGAAGGGAGACCGGCGGTGTCCACGCCGTTCTACGTCTCGCCCCAGCAGGCCATGGCGGACCGCGCGGAGTACGCCCGCAAGGGCATCGCCCGCGGTCGCAGCGTGGTCGTGCTCACCTACGCCGACGGCATCGTCTTCGTCGCGGAGAACACCTCCCGGGCCCTGCACAAGGTCTCCGAGATCTACGACAAGATCGCCTTCGCCGCGGTCGGCCGCTACAACGAGTTCGAGAACCTGCGGATCGGCGGCGTCCGCTACGCCGACCTGCGCGGCTACTCCTACGACCGGGCCGACGTCACCGCCCGCGGCCTGGCCAACGTCTACGCGCAGACCCTCGGCACCATCTTCTCCTCGGTCGGCGAGAAGCCCTACGAGGTCGAGCTGATCGTCGCCGAGGTCGGCCGCACCGGCGCCGACGACCAGATCTACCGGCTCACCCCCGACGGCTCGGTGGTGGACGAGAAGAACGCCGTGGTGGTCGGCGGCAACGCCGACTCGATCGGCAACTACCTCGGCCAGCGCCACCGCTCCGGCCTGAGCCTCGCCGAGGCGCTCAAGCTGGCGGTCGACGGCCTGGCCCGCGACCCCAACGGCGGCAGCCCCCGCACCCTGACGCCGGAGCAGCTGGAGGTCGCCGTGCTGGACCGCCAGCGCTTCCAGCAGCGCAAGTTCAAGCGGATCCTGGGCGGCCAGCTGGCCCGGCTGCTCAGCGGCGACGAGTCGGCCGCCGCCGAGGACGAGGGCGACGCGAGCGCCGACACCGAATGACCGGCCCGGGCGGCCCGCCGCACCCGGCGGGCCGCCCGACGGTCCACCGACCGCCACCGAGGGGTTCCACCGAGCTTCGAACAGAGAAGAGTCGCACATGGACCGTCGAATTTTCGGGCTGGAGAACGAGTACGGCGTCACCTGCACCTTCCGGGGCCAGCGCCGGCTGTCGCCGGACGAGGTGGCCCGCTACCTCTTCCGCCGGGTGGTCTCCTGGGGCCGCAGCAGCAACGTGTTCCTGAAGAACGGCGCCCGGCTCTACCTCGACGTCGGCTCCCACCCCGAGTACGCGACCCCCGAGTGCGACGACGTGACCGAGCTGGTCACCCACGACAAGTCCGGCGAGCGGATCCTCGAGGGCCTGCTGGTGGACGCCGAGCGGCGGCTGCACGAGGAGGGCATCGCCGGCGACGTCTACCTGTTCAAGAACAACACCGACTCGGCCGGCAACTCCTACGGCTGCCACGAGAACTACCTGGTGGCCCGGCACGGCGAGTTCTCCCGGCTGGCGGACGTGCTGATCCCGTTCCTGGTGACCCGGCAGCTGATCTGCGGGGCCGGCAAGGTGCTGCAGACCCCGCGCGGCGCGGTCTACTGCGTCAGCCAGCGCGCCGAGCACATCTGGGAGGGCGTCAGCTCCGCGACCACCCGCTCCCGGCCGATCATCAACACCCGGGACGAGCCGCACGCCGACGCCGAGCGCTACCGGCGGCTGCACGTCATCGTCGGCGACTCCAACATGTCGGAGACCACCACGCTGCTCAAGGTCGGCGCCACCGACCTGGTGCTGCGGCTGATCGAGGCCGGCGTGGTGATGCGCGACCTGACGCTGGAGAACCCGATCCGGGCGATCCGCGAGGTCAGCCACGACCTGACCGGCACCCACCAGGTCCGGCTCGCCAACGGCCGGGAGGCCTCCGCCCTGGAGATCCAGGAGGAGTACTACACCAAGGCGCTGGAGTTCGCCGACCGCAAGGGCCTCAACGAGGGCACGGTGGCCCGGGTGCTGGAGCTGTGGGGCCGCACCCTGGAGGCGGTGCGCAGCGGCGACCTGGGCAAGGTCGGCACCGAGATCGACTGGATCATGAAGTACCAGCTGATCGAGAAGTACCGGGCCAAGCACCAGATGACCATGTCCAACCCGCGGGTCGCCCAGATCGACCTCGCCTACCACGACATCCACCGCCGCCGCGGCCTGTTCTACCTGCTGCAGAAGAACGGCCAGGCCAAGCGGGTCACCACCGACCTGCTGACCTTCCAGGGCAAGTCGGTGCCCCCGCAGACCACCCGGGCCCGGCTGCGCGGCGACTTCATCCGCCGCGCCCAGGAGCAGCGCCGCGACTTCACCGTCGACTGGGTGCACCTGAAGCTGAACGACCAGGCGCAGCGCACCGTGCTGTGCAAGGACCCGTTCCGCTCGGTCGACGAGCGGGTGGAGAAGCTGATCGCCGGGATGTGACCCACCGGGTCGTGACGGCCCGTCGGGGGCGCGCCGAGCGCCTCCGACGGGCCGGACGAATCGGGTCATAGGCTGACGCCATGCGTCGAATCGCCTGCCTGCTCACCGTGCCCCTGACCGCCGCGCTGATCGCCGGATGCAGTAGTTCGGACGGCTCGGGGAAGTCCGCCGCGACGACGCCGGCGGCCTCCTCGGCCTCCGCCGTCGCGGTGCCCAGCCCGGTGGCCTCCGCCTCGCCGATGCCGACGGTCGGCGGCGAGTTCGGCTCGAAGGCGACCATCACCCTGCCGTCCGAGCCGCCGTCCGGGCAGTTCGTGGTGAGCACCGTGAGCGAGGGCTCCGGGGAGCCGGTCGACAAGAACGACTGGGTGACCGTCAACTACACGGTCAAGGACTGGACCAGCGGCAAGGACCTGTCCAGCTCCTACGACGACAAGGGCAAGCCGCAGCTCTACCAGGCGGGCACCGGGCAGCTGGTGCCCGCCTTCGACCAGAGCGTGCTCGGCAAGAAGGCCGGCTCCCGGGTGCTGGTGGTGGCCCCGCCGGCGGCCGGGTTCGGCAGCCAGGGCTCCAGCGCGCTGGGCGTCGGCAAGGACGACACCGTGGTGTTCGTGCTGGACGTGATGAAGTCCACCCCGCCGGACGCCACCATCCCCGGCGACCTCACCCAGCCGCCCGCGAACGCCCCGCAGGTGAAGGACAACGGCAAGGCCGCGCCGACCCTCACGATCCCGGCCGGCGAGCAGCCGCCCGCCGACCTCCAGCAGTACGTGCTGGTGAAGGGCACCGGCCCGGAGGTGCGCAGCGGGCAGACCCTGCTGGTCCAGTACACCGGCGTGACCTGGGCGGACGGCAAGCAGTTCGACTCCTCGTGGAACCACGGCGGCGCGCAGGCCCTGCAGGTCGGCGCCGGCAGCCTGATCAAGGGCTGGGACCAGGGGCTGGTCGGCAAGCCGGTCGGCAGCCGGGTGCTGCTGGTGGTGCCGCCCGCGCTGGGCTATGGGGACCAGGCCAGCGGGTCGATCCCGGCGAACTCCACCCTGGTGTTCGAGATCGACATCCTGGACGCCGTCTGAGAACCGCCTGACAGCCCGGCCCGGGCCGGGCTGACCCGCTCTCATGCCGACCTGACATACTGCTGCCCCGCACCAGTGGTACACGCGTCGTCGGGCGAGTCGAATGGGGAGTCATGTCTGAGAAAGCGTCGAGCCCGGGCGAGGCCGACAACACCGGGAACAAGCCTCCCGTGGACCGCGAGTCGATCGTCGTCCCGGCCGAGATGCTGACCCAGGCCGGCTGGGCGCCGCCCGTCGCCGTGCCCGCCGCCGAAGCCAGGACCGAGCAGGCACCGCAGGTCTTCGCGTCCAACCAGCGCAAGGTGCCGCTGTCCGAGGCGGGCTACGACGAGGACCCGGGCGGGGTGGGCCGGCTCGGCGTCATCCTGGGCTCGGTCCTCGCGGTGCTGCTGATCGCCTCCGCGGTGACGCTGTACTACGTCAACAAGGACGGCGGCAGCAAGCCCGCCGCGAAGTCCGACGCGGCGACGGCCAGCCCCAGCGCGGGCGCCTCGGACGCGCCGACCCAGGCGCCGGTGCCGCCGATCAAGGACAGCGCCAAGGTGATGCCGACGGTGGCCGGCGACTTCGGCTCGAAGGCGACCATCACCCTGCCCAAGGAAGCCCCCGACGGGACGTTCGTGGTCAAGGAGCTGTCCGCGGGCAACGGCCCGAAGGTCGAGAAGGGCAACTGGGTCTCCGTCGACTACACGGCGATGGACTGGCAGACCGGCAAGGAGATCCCCGGCTCGTACGGCGAGCAGAACGGCAAGCCGCAGCTCTACCAGGCCGGCGGCGGGTCGCTGATCCCCGCGCTGGACAACGCCGTCGAGGGCCACAAGGCCGGCTCCCGCCTCGTGGTGGTCGCGCCGCCCACCGCCGCGTTCGGCCCGCAGGGCAACAGCCAGCTGGGCATCGGGGCCGGCGACAGCCTGGTCTTCGTGCTGGACATCCGGCAGGCCAACGCGCCCGGCGCGGTGCTCTCCGGTGACGTGACCCCGCCGCCCGCGGACTTCCCGCAGGTCAAGGACAACGGCAGCAAGCCGGCCGAGATCACCCCGCCGAAGGGCGTCGCGGACCCGACCGAGCTGAAGAGCCACGTGCTGATCCAGGGCAAGGGCCGCAAGGTCGAGGCCGGCGAGAACGTGCTGGTGCAGTACACCGGCGTGCTCTACAAGGACGGCAAGAAGTTCGACTCCTCGCTCGACCGCGGCCAGGCGTTCACCTTCACCGCCGGCGCCGGCAAGGTCATCGAGGGCTGGGACAAGGGCATCGTCGGCCAGAACATCGGCAGCCGGGTCGAGCTGGTCATCCCCGCCTCGCTCGGCTACAAGGACCAGGCGAGCGAGAGCATCCCGGCCAACTCCACCCTGGTCTTCGTGGTGGACATCCTGGACGCCGGCGTCGGCGGGAGCGACGGCTGACCGCCCGCCGGTACGCCTAGGATGAGTCCCGTCCGCGCAACCGAACGAGAAGAGCAATCGTGAGCCTGACCAAGCCGGAGATCGACTTCCCGGGCGGCGACGCCCCGACCGAGCTCCAGATCCGCGACATCGTGGTCGGCGACGGCGCCGAGGCCAAGGCCGGGGCGACCGTCGAGGTCCACTACGTCGGTGTCACCTTCGCCTCCGGCGAGGAGTTCGACGCCTCGTGGAACCGCGGCCAGACCTTCAAGTTCCCGCTGGGCAAGGGACGGGTCATCAAGGGCTGGGACCAGGGCGTCGAGGGCATGCGCGTCGGCGGCCGCCGCGAGCTGGTCATCCCGCCGCACCTGGCCTACGGCAACCAGTCGCCGAGCCCGCTCATCCCGGCCGGCTCCACCCTGATCTTCGTGGTGGACCTGCTGGGCGTCTGACCTCGGACGCGCCCCCGGACCCCCGGTTCCACCAGGAGCCGGGGGTTCGGCTTTCTCTGGACCTGCCCGTACCGGTACGGTCAGGCGGGTCACCCCCGATCGGAGGAAGGGTCAGCGATGGCGATCGCCAAGGCAGAGCGGCTGATGAACCTCGCCCTGTGCCTGATGAACACCCGGCGTCCGCTCTCCAAGAAAGAGCTGCGCGAGTCCGTCGAGGCGTACCGGGAGGCCTGGCAGCAGGGCTCCGAGGACGCCTTCAACCGGATGTTCGAGCGCGACAAGGACGACCTGCGGGAACTCGGACTGGTCATCGACGTGGACGAGAACGCGCTCGACGGCGAGGTCGGCTACCTCGCCCGCCGGGACCGCAACCGCCTCCCGGAGATCGCCCTGGACGCCGAGGAGGCCGCCGCGCTGGCGCTGGCCGCCCGGGTCTGGCAGCAGGCCAAGATGTCCGGCGCGGCCAGCGGCGCCCTGCAGAAGCTGCGGGCCGCCGGCGTCCCGTTCGTCGAGGACCGCGAGCACGGCGCGCTGGAGCCGCGGATCCCCGGCCGGGAGGCCGCGTTCGAGCCGCTGCTCACCGCGGCCCGCGACCGGCGGCCGGTCACCTTCGACTACCGCAAGGCCGGCGCCGCGAGCGCCGAGCCGCGCTCGGTCGAACCCTGGGCGCTGGAGTGCTGGCGCGGCCACTGGTACCTGGCCGGCTACGACCGCGACCGCGGCTCGGCCCGGGTCTTCCGGCTCTCCCGGATCACCGGCAAGGTCCGCTCCCGGGCCGGCGCGTTCACCGGCGAGGTGCCCGAGCACGTCGACGTCCGGGCCGTGGTGGCCCGGTTCGCCGGCGAGGGCGCGACCGCCGTCGCGGTGGTGAAGGTGCGCTCCGGCGCCGCCTACCCGCTGCGCCAGCGCGCGCTGGAGACCCGGCCGGTGGACGCCGACTGGGACGAGCTGGACATCCCGCACGGCAACGGCCTGGGCGCCGACCTGGCCGAGTACGGCCCCGACGTCATCGTGATCGGCCCCGAGGACCTGCGGGCCGACGTCATCGACCGGCTGCGCGCCGTCGCCGGTCTCGCGGAGGTAGGACAGTGAGCAACGCGATCGACCAGACGCGGCGGATGCTGTCGCTGGTGACCTACCTGCGCGAGCGGCCCGGCGCCGAGGTGGCCGAGGTGGCGCGGGCGTTCGGGATCACCGAGCGCGAGCTGATCGGCGACCTGAACGTGCTGCCGATGTGCGGGACGTCCTTCCGCGGCGGCGACCTGCTCGACATCGACACCGACGGCGAGCGGATCTGGTGGCACAACGTCGACGACGTCGCCCAGCCGCTGCGGCTGGCCGCCGACGAGGCCACCGCGCTGCTCGTCGCCGCCCGCGCGGTGGCCGGACTGCCCGGCCTGCGCGAGCGGGACCGGCAGGCGCTCACCCGGGCCGTCGCCAAGATCGAGGACGCGGCCGGCGAGAGCGCCGAGTCCGCCGCCCGGATCGGCGTCACCTTCGAGGCCGAGGGCACCGTCTTCGCCGACATCGACCGCGCGCTCAGCGAGGGCCGCCTGATCTGGCTGCGCTACTGGTCGCACGGCCGCGGCGAGCTGACCGAGCGCGAGGTCGACCCGATCCGGCTGGTCACCGAGGGGCACACCTACCTGGAGGGCTGGTGCCGCACCTCCGAGGACCGGCGCACCTTCCGGCTGGACCGGATCGCCGAGATCAAGGTCCTCGACGAGCCCGCCAACCCGCCCCGGCTCCAGCCCCGCGACCTCTCGGCCGGCCTGGTCGCCCCCACCGCCGACGACCCGCAGGTGGTGGTCGAGGTCGGCCCCGGCGGCCGCTGGGTCGCCGAGTACTACACCCACGACAGCGCCGAGGAACTGCCCGACGGCGGCCTGCGGATCACCCTGCGCTCCGCCGAACCCGCCGGGCTGCGCACCCTCGCGCTGCGGCTGGGCCGGGACGGCCGGATCACCGCGCCCGCCGGGCTCGCCGAGCAGGCCCGCACCGCCGCGCTGGCCGCGCTGGAGCACTACCGGGACGGACGGGTCCGAACCACGTGACCGACG
Source organism: Kitasatospora sp. NPDC015121 (assembly GCF_055562955.1). Taxonomy (NCBI): domain Bacteria; kingdom Bacillati; phylum Actinomycetota; class Actinomycetes; order Kitasatosporales; family Streptomycetaceae; genus Kitasatospora; species Kitasatospora sp. NPDC015121. Next base: position 133,697 of record NZ_JBVHEH010000010.1, on the reverse strand, counting down.
GCACCAGATTCAAGGTGTACTGCTCGCAGTGCCGGGAGAAGGTCGAGCTCCCGGCCGCCGAGTTCCGGCTGGCCCTCGGCGCCAGCAAGGAGCGGACGTTCTACAGCTTCAGCTGCCCGGCCTGCGGCGCCGCCGTCCGCAAGATCGCCGGGGAGAGGATCGTCGCCGCGCTCACCGAGGCCGGCGTGCACACCATGCGGCTGCTGCCGGTGGACGGATAGGGGAGGCCCGCACGTGAACTGGACCCTGGTCGGGGCCGTCCTGCTGTCCACCGCGGGCCTGCTGGTGCTCGGCGTGCTCGCGCTGCGGCTGTGGCTGGACGCCCGGGCGCTGGCCCGCGAGGTGGACGGCGCGGTGAGCGCGCTGCAGCGGGCGGCCGACGCCTCCCGGCCCGGGCCGGTCACGGACTGAGCCGGTCGGGCCGGACCGGGCCGGTCGGGACGGCCCGGTCGGGACGGACCGGGCCGGGCGGAGCCGGTACCCGATCGTTGGGGACCGGGTTCCCGCGGCGACACCCCGAGCGGCTACCATCGCCCGCAGAGGGGGAGCCCTGCCTCCCGGACAAGGAAGGCGGTGCTTCCGAGATGCGACTCTTCTCGCCCGGCTCGCTGCTGCTGATCACGGTCTGCGCGGTGCTGCTGTTCGGCGGCAAGCGGCTGCCGGACGCGGCGCGGGCGCTCGGCCGGTCGCTGCGGATCCTCAAGAGCGAGGGCAAGGCGCTGCGCGGGGAGTTCGACTCCGGGCGGGCGGCGTCCGCCGCGCCCGCCCCCGCCCCGGCCGGGCGGCCGGCCGCCGAACCGGACCGGGTGGTCAAGGCCGCCCCCGGCGCCTCCCACCCCGACCGGGCCGCCTGAGCACCCCCGGCGGGCTCCCGCACCACTCCGACTACGACGAGCGCACGATTCGAGGACCGGGTTGAGCAAGACGACCAAGGCGGCCAAGGACCCTGAGGGGCGGATGGCGCTCGCCGACCATCTCCGCGAACTGCGCAACCGGCTGGTCAAGGCGGTGCTGGCGATCGTCGTCTTCACGATCGTCGCCGCGTTCTACCACAAGTCGCTGCTCCAGTTCCTGATCGAACCGCTGCCCGCCTGCGGCCCGGACGGGCGGCCGGCCCCCGGCGTGGCGCACTGCGCCGAGGTCTCCAACATCGGTCTGACCACGCCGTTCACGGTCATGCTGAAGGTCAGCCTGACGGCCGGCGTGGTGGCCGCCACCCCGGTCTGGCTGTACCAGCTGTGGAAGTTCGTCTCCCCGGGCCTGCACCGGCACGAGCGCCGCTACTCGGTGATGTTCCTGGCCGCCGGCACCCCGCTGTTCCTGGTGGGTGCCGCGCTCGCGTACATCGTCATGCCGGTGACCGCGGAGATGCTGATCAGCTTCGTGGCGCCCGGCGTCAAGTCGATCGTGCCGGTGGAGACCTACCTGGACCTGATCACCCGCATGGTGCTGGTGTTCGGCGCGGGCTTCGAACTGCCGCTGTTCCTGGTGATGCTGAACCTGGTCGGGGTGCTCAGCGGCAAGCGGCTGCTCGGCTGGTGGCGCGCGATGGTCATGGGCATCACGGTGTTCGCGGCCTTCGCCACCCCGTCCGCCGACCCGCTGTCGATGCTGGCGCTGGCCGCGCCGATCTGGGCGCTGTACTTCCTGGCGGCCGGCATCGCGCTGCTGAACGACAAGCGCAAGGCGGCCCGCAACCCCGACGCCGGGCTGAGCGACGAGGAGGCCTCCGAGGTGGACCTGTCGGTCGAGGCGGTCGGCGGCGCCGAGGCGGTCGGCCGGGTCGAGACGGTGGAGCCCGCCGCGCCGATCCCTGCCGCGCGCCGCGACCAGATCGACGACATCACCTGACGCGGGGGTGAACCCAGCGTGCCGAAGGGCGGCCCCGGACCACAGCGGTCCGGGGCCGCCCTTCGTCCGTCCGCCGGGATCGGTGCTGGTGGGGGGCTTGCCCGCGATTCAGGCCATGTGACATATTACTGACGTGCTCAAGCGAAACCCCTACGACGTCGTGGTGGTCGGCGCCGGCGTCGTCGGCGCCGCCTGCGCCTACTACGCCGCCCGGTCCGGCCTGAAGGTCGCGGTCGTCGACCGCGGCCCGGTGGCCGGCGGCACCACCGGTGCCGGCGAAGGCAACCTGCTGGTCTCCGACAAGGAGCCCGGGCCGGAGCTCGACCTCGCCCTGTTCTCCGCCGGCCTGTGGCGCGACCTCGCCGCCGAGTTCGGCGAGCGGGTCGAGTACGAGCCCAAGGGCGGCCTGGTGGTCGCCACCGAGCCGGCCGGCCTGGAACCGCTGCGGCGCTTCGCCGCCGGGCAGCGCGCGGCCGGCGTGGAGGCCGTCCCGGTCGCCGCCGACGAGCTGCGTGCGCTGGAGCCCCACCTGGCCGAGGGCCTGCCCGGCGGCTACCTCTACCCGCAGGACGCCCAGGTGCAGCCCGCGCTGGCCGCCGCCCACCTGCTGCGCGCCTCCGGCGCCGACCGCCACCTCGGCGAGGCCGTCACCGGCCTGCTGCGCGGCCCCGGCGGCGCCGTCACCGGCGTGGTCACCGGCCGCCGCGAGATCGCCGCGCCCGCCGTGGTCAACGCGGCCGGCACCTGGGGCGGCGAACTCGCCGCGCTGGCCGGCGTGCGCCTGCCGGTCCTGCCCCGGCGCGGCTTCGTCCTGGTCACCGAACCGCTGCCGCGGATCGTCCGGCGCAAGGTGTACGCCGCCGACTACGTCGCCGACGTCGCCTCCGGCTCGGCGGACCTGCAGTCCTCCGCCGTGGTCGAGGGCACCCCCGCCGGGCCGGTGCTGATCGGCGCCAGCCGCGAGCGGGTCGGCTTCGACCGCACGCTCGACCCCGAGGTGCTGCGCCGGCTGGCCGCCCAGGCCGCCGCGCTGTTCCCGGTGCTGCGCGACGTGCTGGTCCAGCGCTCCTACCGGGGCTTCCGCCCGTACCTGCCGGACCACCTGCCGGCCATCGGGCGGGACGCCCGGGTGCCGGGCCTCTACCACGCCTGCGGGCACGAGGGCGCGGGCATCGGCCTGGCGCCCGCCACCGGGCTGCTGATCAGTCGTCAACTGACGGGTGAGGAGCCGGAGCTGGACCTGGACCCGTTCCGGCCGGAGCGGTTCGAGGACCACCGGGACGAGGAGGACGGGCGGTGAGCGCGGCGCGCGACCCGTTCGCGCTGCTCGGCGGCGACTGCGTGGCGATCCCCCGCCCGGTGGGCGGGCACCGCCCGGAGCGGACCGGCCTCCGCCCGGCCGAGCAGCGGCCCGCGCGGTACGAAGCACGTGAAGGCGAGGAGTAGCCCGATGGACCCGCTCGACCTGGTCGGCGCCGAACCCGGCCCCGCCCGCACCATCCTGTTCGACGGCCGCCCGGTGCCCGCGCTGCCCGGCCGGACGCTGGCCGCCGCGCTCTGGGCCGACGGCGTGCTCGCCTGGCGCACCACCCGCTCCGGCGGCCGGCCGCGCGGCGCGTTCTGCGGCATCGGCCAGTGCTTCGACTGCCTGGCCACCGTCAACGGCCGCCCCAACCAGCGCCTGTGCCTGCTGCCCGCCGAGCACGGCGACGCCGTCACCACCCAGGAGGGCCACGGCCATGCCGACCTCGAAGTCTGAGCCGCACGGCGCCGACGCGGGCGTGTACGACCTCGCGGTGATCGGCGCCGGCCCCGCCGGACTGGCCGCGGCCGACGCCGCCGCCGGGCTCGGCCTGCGGGTCGCCCTGGTGGACGCCGGCAGCCGGCCCGGCGGACAGTACTACCGGCACCCGGCCCCCGAACTGGGCGCCGCGCGCCCCGGGAGGCTGCACCACGGCTGGGCGGTCTTCGCCCGGCTGCGCGACCGGCTGGCGGCCGCACCGCTGGTCGACCACCTGGCCGGCCACCACGTGTGGGCGGCCGAGGCGGGCGCGCCCGGCGACGACGCCAGGCCCTGGCGCCTGCACGCCACCCGCGGCCCCGGAGCCGGCGACCGGACCACCGTCCTGGCCCGCGCCGTCCTGCTGGCCACCGGCGCCTACGAGCGGCACCTGCCCTTCCCCGGCTGGACGCTGCCCGGAGTGGTGACCGCGGGCGGCGCGCAGGCGATGCTCAAGTCCGGGCTGGTGCTGCCCGGCCGCCGGATCGTGGTGTCCGGCAGCGGCCCCCTGCTGCTGGCCGCCGCCTCCTCGCTGGTCTCGGCCGGCGCGAAGGTCCCCGCGATCGTGGAGGCCACCTCCTACCTCGGCTACGCCCGCGGCCTGCCGGTGCTGGCCGGCAACCCCGCGAAGCTGGCCGAGGGCGCCTCGCACGGCGCCGCGCTGCTGCGGCGCGGTGTGCGGCTGCGCCGCGGCAGCGCCGTGGTCGAGGCGCACGGCACCGACCGGGTCACCGCCGTCACGGTGGCCCGGCTGGACGCCCGCTGGAAGCCGGTGCCGGGCACCGGGCGGCGGATCGAGTGCGACGCGCTGGCGATCGGCCACGGGCTCGTCCCGCAGATCGAGCTGGCGGTCGAGCTCGGCGCCGAGACGGTCACCGGGCCGGACGGCGCGGTCGCCCTCAAGGTGGACGCGCGGCAGCGCACCAGCGTGCCCGGGCTGTGGGCGGCGGGGGAGACCTGCGGGGTCGGCGGCGCCGACCTGGCGCTCGCCGAGGGCGTGCTGGCCGCCCACGCGGTGGCCGACCGCCCGGCCCCCGCCCGGGAGCTGGCCACCCGGCGGCGGCGGCGCGCGTTCGCCGCGCTGATGGCCGCCGCGCACGCCCCCGGCCCGGACTGGACCGGCTGGGTCACCGACGACACCGACGTCTGCCGGTGCGAGGAGGTCCCCGCCGGGGAGATCCGCGCGGCCGTGACGGAGCTCGGCGCCGGCGACGCCCGGACGGTCAAGCTGCTCACCCGGGCCGGCATGGGCTGGTGCCAGGGCCGGATGTGCGGGCCCGCGGTGGCCTGCCTGTCCGGCGGCGCCGCCGGGGCGGCCGACAGCCGCCCGCTCTCCTGTCCCGTCCCGTTGGCGCAGCTGGCCGCGCCGCGCGAGGAGTAGGCGCCGCTCCTCCCGGTTCCGGACCGGTTGGGGTGGTGTGCCCCCTTGTGGCCCGCCTCGCCCCTTTGTAAAATGTCACACATCATATCGAGGGAGATCCCCCATGACCCGCACCCCCCACGACGCCGCCCGACCCTGGCGCGGCATCATGGTCGCCACCACGCTGCCCTTCCGTGACGACCTCTCGGTGGACTACGACGCCTACGCCGAGCACGTCCGCTGGCTGATCGACAACGGCTGCGACGGCGTCGTCCCCAACGGCTCCCTGGGCGAGTACCAGACCCTCACCGCCGAGGAGCGCGCCAAGGTCGTCACCACCGCCGTCGAGGCGGCCGGCGACGGCGCCCGCGTGATGCCCGGCGTGGCCGCCTACGGCAGCGCCGAGTCCCGCCGCTGGGCCGAGCAGGCCGCCGAGGCCGGCGCCGGTTCCGTGCTGCTGCTCCCGCCGAACGCCTACCGCGCCGACCACGCCGCGGTGCGCGCCCACTACTCCGAGGTCGCCGAGGCCGGCGTGCCGATCGTGGCCTACAACAACCCGATCGACACCAAGGTCGACCTCGTCCCGTCGCTGCTCGCGCAGCTGCACGCCGACGGCTCGATCGTCGCCGTCAAGGAGTTCTCCGGCGACGTCCGCCGCGCCTACGAGATCGGCGAACTGGCCCCCGAGCTGGACCTGCTGATCGGCGCCGACGACGTGCTGCTGGAGCTGGCCCTCGCCGGCGCCGTCGGCTGGATCGCCGGCTACCCGAACGCGCTGCCCGCCGCCAGCTCGGAGCTGTACCACGCCGCCGTCTCCGGCGACCTGGCCACCGCCCTCCCGCTCTACAAGTCGCTGCACTCGCTGCTGCGCTGGGACTCCAAGACCGAGTTCGTCCAGTCCATCAAGCTCTCCATGGACATCGCCGGCCGCCCGGGCGGTCCGACCCGCGCCCCGCGCCTGCCGCTCGTCCCGGAGATCGAGGCCGCGGTGCGCGCCGCGACCGAGAAGGCGCTGGCCGACGGCCACAGGTAACCGCCCCACCGCGGCGGGGTCCGGACCGGCCCAGGGGGGAGCCGGTCCGGACCGACGCCGCGCCGGACCCGTCAGCAGCCGACTGGAGAGAGCACCGCGATGCGGACCCGTCACGTCTTCCACGCCGTCGACTCGCACACCGAGGGGATGCCCACCCGGGTGATCACCGGTGGCTTCGGCACCATCCCCGGCGCCACCATGGCCGAGCGGCGCACCCACTTCCAGCAGCACCTCGACGCGTTCCGCACGCTGCTGATGTACGAACCGCGCGGCCACTCCGCGATGAGCGGCGCGATCCTGCAGCCGCCCACCCGGCCGGACGCCGACTTCGGCGTGCTCTACATCGAGGTCTCCGGCCTGCTGCCGATGTGCGGCCACGGCACCATCGGCGTCGCCACCGTGCTGGTCGAGACCGGCATGGTGCCGGTGGTCGAGCCGGTCACCACCGTCCGGCTGGACACCCCCGCCGGGCTGGTGGTCGCCGACGTCGCGGTGGAGGACGGCGCCGCGGTCGGCGTCACCCTCCGCAACGTGCCCTCGTACGCGGTCGCGCTGGACCGCGAGGTCGAGGTGCCCGGCTACGGCACGGTCGGCTACGACCTGGCGTACGGCGGCAACTACTACGCCATCCTGCCGCTGGAGCGGTTCGGGCTGCCGTTCGAGCGCGGGCGCAAGGACGACATCCTGGCCGCCGGGCTGGCCATGATGGACGCGATCAACGCCTCGGACGACCGGCCGGTGCACCCGGAGGACCCGTCGATCCACGGCTGCCACCACGTCCAGCTGCTCGCGCCCGGCTCGGACGCGAAGCACTCCCGGCACGCGATGGCGATCCACCCCGGCTGGTTCGACCGCTCGCCCTGCGGGACCGGCACCTCGGCGCGGATGGCGCAGCTGCACGCCCGGGGCGAGCTGGCGCTCGGCGCCGACTTCCGCAACGACTCCTTCATCGGGACGACCTTCGTCGGCCGCCTGGTCGAGGAGACCACCGTGGCCGGCCTGCCCGCCGTCGTCCCGACCGTCACCGGCCGGGCCTGGGTGACCGGCACCGCGCAGTACTTCCTCGACCCGACCGACCCGTTCCCGGCGGGCTTCCTGCTGTAACGGGCGGCGCGGGCGGGCGTGTTCGGGGTACGGGCGGAGCAGGGGGGCGCGCCCGGTTCGGCGGAACCGGGCGCACCGCCCGCCGCCCGTGCCCGGACCACGCCCACCCGCGTCCCCCCGTCGCGGCGCGCACGCCGACTCCCCCTCTGCGAAAGGTTCCTGAGCAATGACCACGATCGACTCGTACAACCCCGCCGACCCGGACGACCTGGTCGTCTCGGTGCCGTCGACGGACGCCGCCGGTGTCGCCGGGGCGATCGCGGGCGCGCGCGAGGCGCAGCGCGGCTGGTGGGCGCTGGGCGCGGCCGGGCGGTCGCTGGCGCTGACCCGGGCCGCCTCGGCGATCGAGGGGGCCGCCGACGAGCTGGCCGAACTGGTCGTCCGCGAGGTCGGCAAGCCGATCGCCGAGGCCCGCGGCGAGGTCGCCCGCACGGTGGCGATCTGGCGCTACTACGCGCAGGCGCCGTTCGCCGCCTCCGGCGAGGTGCACGAGCCCGCCGCCGGGCAGGGCCTGCTGCTGACCCGCCGCCGCCCGTACGGGGTGGCCGGCCTGATCACGCCGTGGAACTTCCCGCTGGCGATCCCGACCTGGAAGGCCGCGCCCGCGCTGGCCGTCGGCAACGCCGTGGTGCTCAAGCCGTCCTCCGAGGCGGTCGCGGTGGCGCTGCGGCTGGCCGAGCTGGCGGGCCTGCCCGAGGGCGTGCTGACCATCGTGCCGGGCGGTGCCGAGGCGGGGACGGCACTGATCGGCGGCGCCGACGTCATCTCCTTCACCGGCTCGACCGGGGTGGGCCGCTCGGTGATCGCGGGGGCGACCGAGCGCGGCATCCCGGTGCAGTCCGAGATGGGCGGCCTGAACGCCGCGCTGGTGCTGCCCGACGCCGACATCGCGCAGGCCGCCGCGCACCTGGCCAACGCCATCGCCGGCTACGCGGGCCAGAAGTGCACCGCCACCAGCCGGGTGATCGCCGTCGGCGACGCGTACGAGCCGCTGGCCGAGGCGCTCGCCAAGGCGCTCGCCGGGACCCCGGCCGCCGACCCGTCCGCGCCGACCACCTCCTGCGGCCCGGTGATCAACCGCCGGTCGCTGGAGCGGCTGACCGACGCCGTCGACACCGCCCGCGCGGGCGGCGCGACCGTGCTGGCCGGCGGCGCCCGGGCCGACCGGGCCGGCTGGTTCCTGGAGCCGACCCTGGTCGAGGGCGTCCCCGCCGGGCACCCGCTGCTGGAGGAGGAGTTCTTCGGCCCGCTCGCCGTGCTGGTGCCCGCCGCCGACCTGGACGAGGCGATCGCGCTCGCCAACGACACCCGGCACAGCCTCTCCACCTCCGTCCACTCGCGCAGCCTGGACGTGGCGCTGGCCGCCGCGGACCGCCTGGACGCCGGCATGATCCGGATCAACGCCCCCTCCAGCGGCGTCGACTACCACCTGCCGTTCGGCGGCGCCAAGGGCGCCTCGTACGGCTCGCGCGAGCAGGGCCAGGCCGTGCTCGACTTCTACACCGCGTCGCGCACCGTCAGCGTGCTGCCCGCCGGGGAGTACTGATGAACCAGCAGGTCTCCACCACCGACTACCACACCGCCGGCGAGCCGTTCCGGATCGTCATCGCGGGCCTGCCGCCGATCCCCGGCGACACCGTCGCCGAGCGCCGCTCGATCGCGATCGGCGCGGGCGGCAGCGCCACCGCGCCGCGCCCCAGCGCGCTGGACGACGTGCGCCGCCTGCTGACCCGCGAACCGCGCGGCCACGCCGGCATGTACGGCGGCTTCATCGTGCCCGCGGACGACGGCGAGGCCCACTTCGGCGTCCTGTTCTGGCACAAGGACGGCTACTCGACCGCGTGCGGCCACGGCACCATGGCGCTCGGCGCCTGGGCCGTCGACACCGGCCTGGTGCCCGCCCCCGAGGACGGCACCGCGCTGGTGCGGATCGACGTCCCGTCCGGCCGGGTCAGCGCCACCGTGCACCGCAGCGGCGGCCGCACCACCTCGGTGACCTTCCGCAACGTCCCGACCCGGGTGCTGGCCCGCAAGGTCGAGCTGGCCACCTCGCGCGGCACGGTCCAGGTCGACCTGGCGCACTCCGGCGCGGTCTACGCCTCGCTGCCCGCCGCCGCGCTCGGCCTGTCCGTCGTCCCCGACCGGCTCGCCGAACTCACCGCCGCCGGGCGGGAGGTCCGGGCCGCGCTGGAGGGCCACGAGGCGCTCGCCGCGCACCGCGACGGCGTCTACGGCGTCATCCTGTACGACGAGCTGCCCGACACGCCGACCGGCCCGCACCAGCGCAACGTCACCGTCTTCGCCGACGGCCAGATCGACCGCTCCCCGTGCGGCTCCGGCACCTCCGCCCGGCTCGCCCTGCTCGCCGACGAGGGCGCCCTCGGCGGCGAACGGGTGCTGCGCCACGACTCGATCATCGGCACCGTCTTCACCGGCCGGGTCCGCGAACCGCAGGACGGCGGCGTGGTCACCGAGGTCACCGGCACCGCGCACCGCACCGGCGAGCACCGCTTCGTCCTCGACCACGAGGACAGCCTGGGCGCGGGGTTCCTGCTGTGACCGTGCCCGAACTCGCACTGACCCTCGGCCACGCCGACGCGGTGGACGCCCTGGAGCGCGCCCTGCTCGACGGCCTCGACGTGGAGGGCTGCCCGGCCCGCGCCACCATCCCGGTGCCGGCCGGCGAACTGCTGCTGATGCCCGCCGCCACCGCCGGGTTCGCGGGCGTGAAGATCGCCGGGGTGGCACCCGCCAACCCGGCGGCCGGACTGCCCCGGATCACCGGCTCGTACCTGCTGCTCGACGGCCCCACCCTGCAGCCCGTCGCGCTGCTCGACGGGGCGGCGCTCACCTCGCTGCGCACCCCCGCCGTCACCGCGCTCGCGCTGCGGGCGCTGGCCGCGCCGGACGCCCGGCACCTGGTGGTGTTCGGCGCCGGGCCGCAGGCGCTCGGCCACGTCGAGGCGCTCCGGGCCGTGCTGCCCGGGCTGGCCGAGGTCACCGTGGTGGCCCGCCGCCCCGGGCCCGCCGCGGAACTCGTCGGACGGGCCGCCGCGCTGGGCCTGGCGGCCCGGACCGGCGGCCCGGAGGCGGTCGCCGGCGCGGACCTGGTGGTGTGCTGCACCACCGCCCGCACCCCGCTGTTCGACGGCCGGCTGGTGCCCGACCGGGCGGCCGTCGCCGCGGTCGGCTCGCACGAGCCGGACGCCCGCGAGGTGGACGCCGAACTGGTCGGCCGCGCCGACCTGTTCGTCGAGGCCCGCGAGGTCGCGCTGCGCGAGGCCGGCGACCTGCTGATGGCCGGGGCGGGGGCCGAACGGCTCGCCAATCTGGCCGAACTGGTCACCGGGAAGGTCGGAGTCCGCCATGATCGACCCAGGTTCTTCAAGAGCGTCGGCATGGCCTGGCAGGATCTGGCGGTGGCGGCGGCGCAGTACCTGGCCGCGGAGTAGCACGGCGGGCCGGTCGGAGGGCGGGCCGGTCGGACGGCGGGCCGGTCTGACGGTGGGCCGGTCGGAGGGCGGGGGGCTGTGCCGGGACACGCACAGCGACGACCGCACGTAGGGCATTCACTCTCCGCAACGTGACATTGTACAATGAGGCCCTATTGGACCTCCGGAGGAACACCATGGCCGACCTCAAGCCCCGCAACCTCATCTCCGTCCAGGAGCGGCTGCGCGACCAGGTCGCCCACGCCCTGCGTGCGGCACTCATCTCCGGTGAGCTGCGTCCCGGGGTGGTCTACTCCGCCCCGACGCTGGCCACCGACTTCGGGGTGTCCGCCACCCCCGTCCGCGAGGCGATGCTCGACCTGGCCCGGGAGGGCCTGGTCGAGGCCGTCCGCAACAAGGGCTTCCGGGTCACCGAGCTCTCCGACCGCGACCTCGACGAGTTCACCGAGATCCGCGCCCTGATCGAGGTCCCCACCGTCGGCCAGGTCGCCCGGATCGCCACCGCCGAACAGCTGGAGGCCCTGCGCCCGCAGGCCCAGGCCATCGTCGCGGCCGCCCGCAAGCACGACCTGATCGGCTACCTGGAAGCCGACCGGCAGTTCCACCTCGACCTGCTCGCGCTGGCCGGCAACGCCCGGCTGGTCGAGACCGTCGGCGACCTGCGCAAGCGCTCCCGCCTCTACGGCCTCAACCGGCTCGACCAGCAGGGCGAACTGGTCACCTCCGCCGAGGAGCACCTCGAACTGCTCGACGTGCTGCTCACCGGCGACGCCGAAGCCGCCCAGGAGTGCATGACCCGGCACCTCGGCCACATCCGCCACCTGTGGGCGGTCGGCGACAAGGCCGCCGGGCAGCCCGCCGAGCCGACGACCGCGCTGCGGCTGCCGGCCCGCTGAGGCCCCCTCCCCGGAACCCTCCGGCCCCGGAACCTCTCCGGCCCCGGAACCTCTCCGGCCCCGGTGCCCCGCCGTCGCGGGGTGCCGGGGCCGACGGCTTCTCCGGGGCGGGGGAGGACGGCTCTTCCGGGGCGGGGGCTGACGGGGATTTCGGAAGGGGCGCGGCTCTTCACCGGCAAAGGGGAGGTAAACGAGGCGGGGGCCGTCGGCGAACCGGTCCGCCGGCCTGCCAGGATCGCGCGGCCGACCCCCCCGAACGAACCGGAAGTACCACCGATGCGCACCAGCCGGCTGCTCGCCGCCACCGCCCTGACCGCAACCGCGGTGGCGCTCCTCACCGCCTGCGGGCCCGGCGACCCGGGCGGGACGGACCCGCAGGCGTCGTCGGAGCCGGCGGCGCTGCTGAAGCGCTCGCACGACGCCGGGACGGAACTGGACTCCGTCAAGGTCACCTTCCGGCTCGCGCTCGACGGCGCCGGCACCACCTCCGGCACCTTCGCCGCCGACCGCCACGGCAACTGCGCCGGCTCGGTGGACATCCCCGAGCAGGGCGGGGTCGACCTGATCCGCACCGGCGGCACCCTCTGGATGCGGCCGGACGCCCGGTACCTGGCGCGGGCGACCAAGCTGACCGGCCTGTCCCCCGGCTACTGGCTGTCCTTCCCGGCCGACAGCGCGGCCGCCACCGCGTACGCCGTCTACTGCCGGATCGGCCTGGACGCGCAGCGCGGAACCGGCGTGGCGGACGTCGGCCGCCCCGTCGGCGAACTGCCCAGCAAGCAGGTCGGGGGCGTCGACGCCACCGTCATCACGACCAGGGACGACGGCGACACGACGAGCGAACTCGCCATCGCGGCCGAGGGCGCGCCCCACCTGCTCGACCTGCGGTTGGGCACGGCGAGCTCCATCTCGTTCACCGACTTCGACCAGCCGGTGGGAGCCACCCCGCCGCCCGAGAGCCAGGTCGTCGCCGCCTCCGTCTACCTGGGGGAGGCGGGGCGACGCTGAGACGCCTGCGCGGGGCGCGCCACCGCCGGGCACTGCGCGGGGAGCCTGCGCGTTCAGGCGGCGGTGAGGCGGCCGTCCTGCATGGTCAGGACGCGGTCGGCGCGGCCCAGCAGCTCGCGGTCGTGGGTGACCATCACGGTCGCGGTGCGGTGCGCCCGGGTCACCTCGGCCAGCAGGTCGACGACCTGGGCGCCGCGCTCGTGGTCCAGCGCCGAGGTCGGCTCGTCCACCAGCAGGACGGACGGGCTGCCGAACAGGGCGCGGGCGATGTTCACCCGCTGGCGCTCGCCGCCCGACAGCTGGTGCGGGCGGCGGCGCTGCTTGGCGCCGGCCAGGCCGACCGACTCCAGCAGCTCCTCGGCGCGGGCCCGGGCCCGGGCTGGGCGGCGGCCGCGCACCGACTCCAGGACGAGCAACTGCTCGACGGCGGTCAGCGAGGCCAGCAGGTTCGACTGCTGGAAGACGATGCCCAGGCGCTCGCGGCGCAGCGCGGTGCGGTCGCGCTCGCCCAGCGCGCCCGCGTCCACGCCGTCGACCAGCACCTCGCCGCGGTCCGGGCGCAGCAGCGTCGCCGCGACCGCCAGCAGGCTGGACTTGCCGGAGCCGGACGGGCCCGCGACGGCCGCGAACTCGCCCGGCGCGACGGCCAGTTCGACGTCGTCCAGGGCGGTCAGCCGGTGCTCGCCGTCCGGGTAGGTGAGGGTCACGCCGCGCAGCGCGAGGCCGGTGCGGACGGCGCCGGGAGCAGTGGTCGGGGTGGTGGCCGAGGTGGTGCTCGGGGTGGTGCTCGGGGTGGTCATGGCGGGGCCTTCCGGAGCGGGACGGGCGGGGCGGGCGGGGCGGGGGTTCATCGGTTGGCGCCCAGGGCGGCCAGCGGGTCGACGGCGGTGATCCGGCGCACCGCGAGGGCCGCGCCCAGCAGGCCCAGCAGCACCATCGCGGCCACCGGCACGCCGACGGTCAGGACGCCCACGTCGAACGGCACCGCCGAGGAGGCGAACGCCCCGCCCGCCGCGCCCAGCGCCCCGCCCAGCAGTGCCCCGCCCAGCAGGACCGCCGCCGCCTGGGCCAGCGCGTCGCGCACCAGGTAGCCGCTGGACGCGCCGACCGCCTTCAGCACCGCGATGTCCGGGCGGCGCTGCACCGTCCACACCGTGAAGAACGCGCCGACCACCAGGGCGCTCACCGCGAACAGGAAGCCCTGGATCAGCTGCAGGCTGCCCTGTTCGGCCGCGTACCCGTTGATGCCCGCCAGCGCGTCGTCCAGCGGCACCGCCCGCAGGCCGGCGGGCAGGCCGTGCGGCGTGCCGCGCACCGCCAGCGCGGTGGGCTGGTGCTGCCCGGAGACCCGCTGCCAGGTCGCCGGGGTGGTCCACACGCTCGGGGCGTGCGAGAGCGAGCGCGCCTCGGTGATCGCCGAGACGGTCAGCTCCTGCGCGCCCAGCGTCACCCGGCTGCCCGGGGCCAGGTGGTACGCGGCGGCGGTGTCGGCGCCGACCGCGAGCTGCCCGTCCTGCGGGGCCGCGCCCCGGGACAGCGGCGGCAGCAGCGCCGCGTCGGTGCCCAGCACGCTCACCGAGGCCGCGCCGCCGCCCGTCGTCAGCCGCGACATCGCCACCCCCAGCGGGTGCACCTCGGTCGCCCCCGCCGCCGCGACCGCGTCCCGCCGGCCCGGCGAGACCGTGCTGGAGGCGAACGACACCTCCGCCTCCGCGCCCGCCGGGGCGCCGAACACCACGCCGTCCGCCGGGAGTCCGGCGATCGCCGAGGACGCCGCCGAGGCCAGGCCGCCGGTCAGGCCGTACAGGAACACCACCAGGGTCGTGATCAGGGTGACCACCGCGCCCATCAGGGCGAACCGCCCTCGGGCGAAGCGGATGTCACGCAAAGCGACGAACACGGGAGACCTTTCGAGCGGACGGGAAGCGGGACGGTTCCAGCCTGGCCCGCGCGGGCGCCGCCGACATCGGGGAGAGGGAGGGAGCGCGCACCCGTCGAGCGGTGCACCCGGAAATCCATCGAACGGTTGATGCCGCGCCGGGGCCCGGGCCGCTCGGCGCCCCGTACCCTCGGACAGCGTGCCCCGTACCGAACCGCCGCCCGTCCCCCCGGCCGACGCGCACGCCTCCCTGGCCGACGCGCACGCCTCCCTGGCCGACGCGCACGCCTCCCTGGCCGACGCGCACGCCTCCCCGGCCGGGCCGACGCCCGCGCTGCGCCTGGCCAACCTCGCCGTGCACGGCCTGTTCTTCACCCTGCTCGCCGTGCTGCTGGCCCGCGCCGCCGCCGACGGCGCGCTCGGGCCCGGCGGCTGGGCCACCGCCGGGGCGCTCGCCGCCGTGTACGCCGCCGGGGGCGCGCTGCGGCGGATCCGCGCGTCGCGGCCGCTGGGCGCCTGCTGGCTGCTCGCCGTCGCCGCGCTGTGGATCGGACTCACCCTCCAGCACCCCGAGTTCAGCTACCTCGCGTTCCCGCTGTACTTCGTCTGCCTGCACGCCCTGCCGCCGCGCCTCGGACTGCCCGCCGTGGCCGCGCTCACCGCCGCCGTCGTCGCCGCCCAGACCACCACCCCCGGCGGCCTCACCACCGCCAAGGTCCTCGGCCCGCTGGCCGGCGCCGCCGTCGCCCTGCTCACCGCCTACGGCTACGCCGCCCTCTACCGGGAGAACCGGGCCCGCCAACGGCTCATCGACGACCTCGTCCGCACCCGCGACGAACTCGCCGCCACCCAGCGCGAAGCCGGCCGGCTCGCCGAACGCCAGCGCCTCGCCCGGGAGATCCACGACACCCTCGCCCAGGGCCTGGCCGGCATCGTGCTGCTCGCCCGCGAGGCCGGCGGCGCCGACAGCCCCGCCGGGGCGGCGCCGCTGCTGGACGAGATCGAACGCACCGCCTCCGCGAACCTCGCCGAGGCCCGCCGCTTCGTCCACGCCCTCACCCCGCCCGCGCTCGACGGCACCACCCTCACCGACGCGCTGCGCCGCCTCGCCGACGGCGCCGGCGCCGCCTTCCACCGCGACGGCGAACCCCACCCGCTGCCCGTCGAAGCCGAGGTCGCGCTGCTGCGCCTCACCCAGGAGGCCCTCGCCAACGCCGTCCGGCACGCCGCCGCCGCGCACATCGCCGTCACCCTCGGCTACCTCGACGACGCCGTCACACTCGACGTGTACGACGACGGCACCGGCTTCGACCCCGCCACCGCGCCCGCCCCCGACTCCTTCGGCCTGCACGGCATGCACGAGCGGATCGCCGCGCTCGGCGGCACCCTCACCGTCGAGTCCGCCCCCGGCGAGGGCACCGCCGTCGCCGCGGTGCTGCCGCTGCGGGCCGTCGAGGCGCCGGGCGCCGCCGTCGGGCCGCCCGCTCCGGCGGAGCGGCCCTCGGACGGGCAGCCGGCGGACGGGCGGCCCTCGGACGGGCGGTCGTCGGGCGGGGCGCTGCGGTTCGGGTTCGCGGGGGTGCGGTGGTGATCCGGGTGCTGGTGGTGGACGACCACCCCGTGGTCCGGCGCGGCCTGCGCGCCCTGGTGGAGGACCTGCCCGAGGTCACCGCCGTCGGCGAGGCCGCCGACGGCGCCGCCGCGCTCGCCCTGCTCGCCGCACTGCCCGCCGACCGGCGCCCGCACGTCGTCCTGATGGACCTCCAGATGGGCACCGGCATGCACGGCGTCGAAGCCACCCGCCGGATCACCGCGCTGCCCGACCCGCCCGCCGTCCTGGTCCTCACCACCTACTCCACCGACGCCGACATCCTCGCCGCCGTCGAGGCCGGCGCGACCGGCTACCTGCTCAAGGACGCCCCGCCCGAGGACCTCGCCGCCGCCATCCACGCCACCGCCCGCGGCGAGACCGTCCTCGCCCCGCCCGTCGCCGCCCGCCTGCTCGGCCGCGTCCGGGCCGGCCGGCCCTCGCTCTCCCCGCGCGAGGCGGAGATCCTGCAGCTCCTCGCCGAAGGGCTGGCCAACCGGCAGATCTCCAAACGGCTCTTCATCAGCGAGGCGACCGTCAAAACGCACCTGGTGCACATCTACGACAAGCTCGGCGTCGATTCCCGCACCTCGGCGATCGCGGCGGGCCTGGCGGCCGGGCTGATCCGGGCGGCCGAGCGCTGAACCGGATCGTGCCCCCCTGCCCCGGTGCTGCCGTGAGCGGGGGCGGGGGACCCGATCGGAGCGGGCAGGGAATGTCGGGTGCGGGGGAGGGGCCGGTCCCTAGGGTCGGTGGCAAGGAAAGGGTCGGAAGGGAGCCGGGGTGCTGGAGCGGCTGAACCAGGCGATGGACCGGGTGGAGGCGGAGCTCGACGGGCGGGTGGACGTGGCCGAACTGGCGCGGATCACCGGGACGTCGGAGTACCACTTCCGGCGGCTGTTCTCGTCGTTGGCGGGGATGCCGCTGTCGGAGTACGTCCGGCGCCGGCGGCTGACCGTCGCGGCGGCCGAGGTGCTGGCCGGCGAGCCGTCGCTGCTGGACGTCGCGGTGCGCTACGGGTACGGCTCCGGGGAGGCGTTCGCCCGGGCGTTCCGGGCGCTGCACGGGGTCGGCCCCGGGGAGGCGCGGCGCGGGGGCGCGGTGCTGAACGCGCAGCCCCGGCTCTCCTTCCGGCTCGTCGTCGAAGGGAGTGGCACCATGCAGTACCGCATCGTCGAGAAGGACGCCTTCCGGGTGGTCGGCCGGAAGGCACGCGTCCCGCTGATCCACGAGGGCGTCAACCCGCACATCCTCGAACACGTCCGGGGCATCCCGCCGGAGACCACCCGGCGGATCGCCGCACTCTCCGACCAGGAACCGGAGGGCCTGCTCTCGGCGACCGTCCGGCTCCCCGGGGAGGGCCCCGACGGGCTGGACGGGTTCGCGGAGGGCAGCCTGCTCGACTACTACCACGCGGCGGTCAGCGGGGCCCCCGAACTCCCGTCCGACCTCGACGTGTTGGAGTGCCCGGCGGGCACCTGGGCGGTGTTCGAGAGCACCGGCCCGTTCCCGCAGGCGCTGCAGCGGATGTGGGCGGACGTGGCCGCGCAGTGGATCCCGTCCAACCCGTACGAGTACCGGCCGGGGCCCGAGATCCTGCGGGTCCGCCCGCTGCCGGACGACGCCGGGCAGTCGCACGCCCAGCTGTGGATCCCGGTGCTGCGGACCGGCTGAAGACCGGCTAGCTGAAAGTGAGTTCGGGTACCACCCGAAGGGGATCCGGGCTCCTCCGGCAGGCCGACCCCCGCCCGGCCGGTCTCGTCCGGGCGGGGGAGGGCGGACGGTCCGGACGGAGGAGGCGTCCGGGTCCGGCGGGCGGGAGGCTCGAACCGACAGCGGACGGACGTCGGGGGGAGTCGCGGTGCGGAAGCTGCCACGAGGCGGGCGGTGGTTCGAACTGCTGCCCGCCGCAAGCGGGTTGTGGGCCGTGGTGGACGCGGCGGTGCAGCTCGGCTGGGCCGCCGCCGGCACCACCGTGCCCTGGACCGCGCACACCGCGTACCCGCGCGCCGCGTTCCCGCCGCTGGCCCTGGCGGCGCTGCTCGCGGGCGCGGCGGCCGTCGCCGCCGGGACGGGGTGGGAGGAACGCGGCGGCGCGCACCGGCGGTCCGCGGTGTCGGCCGTCCTGCTGCTGACCGTCCCGCTGTACGCGGCGGGCAGCGTCGGACTGCCCGTCCACTTCGTCCAACTCGCCACCCTCAGCGGCCTGGAGAGCGCCACCGGCCTGGCCCGGGTGCTGCTCGACACGGCCGGCGCCGCCCTGCTGGTCCTCACCGCGCTCACCCGCCGGCGCCGCCGCACCGGCCGCTGCCCGCGCTGCGGACGGCCGCACCCCGGCCCCGCCACCGGACCCCTGCACCACCCCGCCCCCGCCCCGCCCGACCGGCGCACCCGCACCGCCGCGTACCTGCTGCTGCTCGGACTGCTGCCCTGGGCCGGAGTCAAGACCGTCTGGACCCTCGGCGGCGACGCCCTCGGCATCACCGCCGAAGCCTGGGCCGCCAGCGCCGCCGACGGGACGTCGGGCCCCGCCCGGGCGCTCGCCGAACTCGGCGTCGACGTCACGGTGTTCGCGGCGGCCGTCGGCGTCCTGCTGCTGCTCGGGCTGCTGCACCGCTGGGGCCAGACCTTCCCACGCCCGGTCCCGCTGCTCGGCGGCCACCGCGTCCCGCGCCTGCTCCCGCTCGTCCCGGCCTGGCTGACCGGCGCGCCGCTGGCCGCGTACGGCCTCGTCCTCACCGTCACCGCCCCGCTGCTCGCCACCGGCGTGCTCCCCGCCCCGCGCCCCGTCCCGCCGTTCACCAGCGCCGCCGGCCTGATCTGGATGATCGCGTTCGGCGGCCTCGCCTTCACCGGCCTCGGACTCGGCCTGCTGCTCGCCGCCCGCTCCTACGCCGCCCGCACCCGGCCGGTCTGCGCCGGGGAGGGGTGGGAGGAGGGCGGACGCCGGCGGGTGTGGCAGGATCCGGGGCATGGCCATCCAGCGTTCCCGCCCGCCCGCGCGGGTCGGGCGGCCCCGGGCGGCGGGGCCTTCG
The DNA here is from genome assembly GCF_055562955.1 of Kitasatospora sp. NPDC015121. NCBI lineage: Bacteria > Bacillati > Actinomycetota > Actinomycetes > Kitasatosporales > Streptomycetaceae > Kitasatospora > Kitasatospora sp. NPDC015121. Next base: position 114,711 of record NZ_JBVHEH010000010.1, on the reverse strand, counting down.
GGGAGTGAACTGTCGCCCCGGGACGAGGTGTTGGCGGCGGCGGCGGAGCTGTTCACGGAGAACGGGTACGCGGCCACCACCACCCGGGCGGTGGCCGAGCGGGCCGGGCTGCGGCAGGCGTCGATGTACCACTACTTCGCGCGCAAGGAGGACATCCTCGCCACCCTGCTGGAGTCCACCGTCGAACCCTCGCTGCTGCTCGCCCAGGCGCTGCTCGCCCGCCCCGGGCTCGATCCCGCCGCCGGGCTGTGGGCGCTGGCCGCCGCCGACGCCACCCTGCTGCACCGCGGCCTGTACAACCTCGGCGCGCTCTACCAGCTGCCCGAGGTGCGCGGCGAACGGTTCGCCCGCTTCCGTGGTGCTCGCGCCGAACTCCGGTCCGCCTACGGCGAGTTGCTGGAGCTGATCGCCCCCGGCGAGCCCGGCCGCGAGCTGCGCTGCGACCTGCTGCTCGGCCTGGTCGAGGGCGGCGTCGCGGTGGTCCGGGACCGCGAACGGACCGGCGGGAAAGGGACGTTCGGGAGCGAGCGGGTCGGCCCGGCGGTGGCCGACGCCGCGCTGCGGCTGGCCGGCTGCGACCGGGCCGCCCGGGAGGCCGCCGCCCGGGCCGCCCGCGAACTCTCCTGACGGTCCGCCGCCCCGGTCCAGTCCCGGTCCTGACGGGTGCCGGACGCCGTGCGGGCGGAGGGCGCCGGGGCGGGCCCGGCGCCCTCCCGCGCCGGGACGGTTCAGCCGAACTGGCCGGGGACGTAGTCGCCGGCGGGCTGCCGGACGATCACGTTGATCCGGTTGTAGGCGTTGATCACCGCGATCAGGCCGATCAGGGCGGTGATCTGCTCCTCGTCGTAGTGCTGGGCGGCCCGCTCCCAGACCTCGTCGCTGACCCCGCCGGCCGCGTCCGCGATCCGGGTGGCCTCCTCGGTGAGCTCCAGGGCGGCCCGCTCGGCCTCGGTGAAGACGCTGGCCTCCCGCCAGGCGGCGACCAGGTTCAGCCGCAGCTGGGTCTCCCCGGCGTGCGCGGCGTCCTTGGTGTGCATGTCGGTGCAGAACCCGCAGCCGTTGATCTGGCTGGCGCGGATCTTCACCAGCTCCTGGGTGGCCGCCGGCAGGGCCGACCCGCCCAGGACGTGCCCGGCGGAGTTGAGGTGCTTCAGGAACTTGGCGCCGAGCGGGTTCCCGAAGAAGTCGAGACGTGCGTCCACGGTGGTGGCTCCTCTTGCTGTGTGCGGTGCCTTCCGGCCTTCCGCAGGGTTGACCCCGCGGCCGCCACCGGTGTGACAGGGCGCGGAAGTGGCGCCCGTCACACCGGGGGCGGGGCGACGTTCCACCGCTCGGGCAGGTCGGCTTCGCAGAAGACGCACACGAAGAACCCCTCCCGCACCAGCGAGACCTCCCCGCAGTCGACGCAGCGCCGGAACACCGCCGGGTACGTGAAGCCGTCCGGGTGCGCGGCGCCCGCCCGGGCGAGCGCCGCCGCGACGGCCGGCCAGCACGCGGTGTCCGGGCAGTAGCCGGTCGACAGGTTCGACACCTCCACCACCCGCGGCCCGGGGGCGAAGGCGACCTCGCCCGCGCCCAGCACCGCCCGGCCGCCCGCGCACGCCACGTGCTCGCTGCGCCGGTCCGCGAGCCGCAGCACCCCGTCCGTCCCGACCGTGTACGTGAACGGGCCGGCCGGATCGGGCTGCCGGGCCAGCCAGTCGGCGAGCGCCCCGGGCGAGTCGACCGGGGTGCCCGGCGGGGCGGTGCGGGCCCCGGCGCGGACGTCCGGCGGTCCGACGTACCGGTAGGCGGGCGCGGTCACCTCGACGCGGCGGGGGCGCTGCCGGGCCGCGGGCCGGGGTCCGGGACGGCGACCGAGAGGGCCAGCAGCGCGGTCAGCGCGCCGGCCAGCAGGAGCCGGGAGCGGGAGGAGGCGCCGCGGGCGAGCAGGTGGGCGGCCGCGGCGAAGCAGAGCGCCAGGTACGGGACGGCCAGCAGCCAGACGTGCGGCAGCTCGTCGATCACCAGGGAGAGCGGACGCAGCATCAGCACGCTCAGCGCGGCCGCGCCGAACGCGGTGCGCAGCCCCCGCTCGACCCCGGCCCGGTGCAGCAGCGCCCAGCCGAGCAGCACGAACACCGGCAGCGCGGTCAGCACGATCAGCAGCTCCACCCCCGGCATGCAGGACGGCGAGGCGCACCCGCGCTCGGACGCCACCGCCACCCACGCCTCCAGGCTCGCCACCAGGCCCAGCACGGCCCCCGCCAGCGCCCCGCGCGCGGCCGGCCCCGCCGTGTCGATCCTCCGCACCGCCCGCCCCCCTTCGTCCGTCCGGGCGGTCGCGCCCTGGTGGCCGCCGCCCGGCATAGGGTGGACGCACGGCAGGACCGGACGGTTTCGAGGAGGACGGGATGGACGTCGACTGGGCGGTGCCGCTGGTGGCCGCGCCGATGGCGGGCGGGGCCAGCACCCCCGAGCTGGTCGCCGCCGTCAACGGCGCGGGCGCCCTCGGGTTCCTCGCGGCGGGCTACCGCGACAGCGCCGGGATGCTCCGGCAGCTGCGCGCCGCCCGGGAGCTGACCGGCCGTCCGATCGGGATGAACCTGTTCGTCCCCGGCCCGCCCGCCGCGCCCGGGCCGGTCGCCGCCTACCGGGAGCGGCTGCTGCCCGAGGCCCGGCGCCGGGGCGTGGAACTGCCCGCCGCGATCCCGCCCGACCGGGACGACTGGGACGCCAAACTGGAGGCGCTGCTGCGCGAGCCCGTCGAGTGGCTCTCCTACACCTTCGGCCTGCCCGAGCCGGCCGAGGCCGCCGCCGTCCGCGCCGCCGGGACCCGCCAGCTCGGCACTGTCACCAGCGCCGAGGAGGCCCGCGCCGCGAGCGCCCTCGGCCTGGACGCGCTCGTCGTCCAGGGCCCCGAGGCCGGCGGGCACCGCGCCACCCACCGCGCCGGGGACGAGCCCGGCACCCTGCCGCTGACCGAACTCCTCGCCGCCGTACGGGCGGTGACCGACCTGCCGCTGATCGCCGCGGGCGGGCTCGGGGACGGCGCCGCGATCGCCGCCGCCCTGGACGCGGGCGCGGCGGGCGCGCAGCTCGGTACCGCGTACCTGCGCACCGACGAGTCCGGGGCCTCGCCCGCGCACCGCCGGGCCCTGCGCGAACTCGACGCCACCACCGTCACCCGGGCCTTCACCGGACGCCCGGCCCGCGCGCTGCGCAACGCGTTCACCGACCGGCACGAGGGGCACGCGCCCGCCGCGTACCCGGAGGTGCACCACCTCACCCAGCCGCTCAGGGCCGCCGCGGCGCGCGCGGAGGACCTGGGCGCGATGCACCTGTGGGCGGGCACGGCGCACCGGCGGGCCCGGGACGGGCGGGCGGCGGACGTGACGCGGGAGCTGTGGCGGGAGACCGGCCGGGGCTGAACGGGCCGGGTGCGCGCGGCCCCCGTCGCCCCGGCCCGCCGCGCGAGGGCGGGGCTCAGCCCAGGAGGCCGCCCATCCAGGACTCGATGGCGGCGACCTCGCGGGGGAGGGCGTTCGACATCAGGCGGGCGCCGTCGGCGGTGATGACGAGGTCGTCCTCGATCCGGACGCCGATGCCGCGCAGCTCCGGGGGGAGGGTGAGGTCGTCGGGCTGGAGGTAGAGGCCGGGCTCGACGGTGAGGACCATGCCCTCCTCCAGGGTGCCGTCCAGGTACGTCTCGGCGCGGGCCTTGGCGCAGTCGTGGACGTCGAGGCCGAGCATGTGGCCGCTGCCGCAGAGGGTGTAGCGGCGGTAGAGGCCGGAGTCGTCGCGCAGCGCCTCCTCGGCGGAGACCGGGAGCAGGCCCCACTCGGCGAGGCCCTCGGCGATGACGCGCATGCCGGCCCGGTGGAACTCGCGGAAGGAGGCGCCGGGGCGGAGGGTGGCGATGCCGGCGCTCTGGGCGGCCAGCACGAGTTCGTAGACGTCGCGCTGGGCGGAGGTGAAGGTGCCGGAGAGCGGGAGGGTGCGGGTGATGTCGGCGGTGTAGAGGGTGTCGGTCTCCACGCCGGCGTCGAGCAGCAGCAGCTCGGTGGGGTCGAGCGGGCCGTCGTTGCGGATCCAGTGCAGCACGCAGGCGTGCGCGCCGGAGGCGACGATGGTCTCGTAGCCGGTGCCGTTGCCCTCGGCGCGGGCGCGCCGGTCGAAGGCGCCCTCCAGCCAGCGCTCGCCGCGGTGGTGGCGCAGCGCGGCGGGCAGCGCGCGGACGACGTCCTCGAAGCCGGCGGTGGTGTGGTCGACGGAGAGCTGGAGCTGCTCGACCTCCCAGGCGTCCTTGACCAGCCGCAGTTCGGCGACGGCGGCGGCGAACTGCCCGTCGGCCAGGGCGTGTCCGGCGTCCGGCCGGCCGGCCAGCGCGTCCAGGACCGGGTCGACGCCGGCCAGCAGGCGGGTGCGGACGGAGCCGGTGAAGAGCTTCGGCAGGTCGTCGAGGTGGGCGGTGCGCAGGCCGGTGAGCTGGGCGGCCTCGGCGAGGTCGGCGCGCCGGCCGACCCAGAACTCGCCGTAGCGGCGGTCGCGGTAGAACTCGGCGGAGCCGTCGGAGCGGTCCGAGCGCGGGCGCAGGTAGAGGACCGGCTCGCCGTCCGGCTCGATCACCAGGACGTGGCCGACCTGCTCCTCGCCGGTCAGGCCGGTCAGGTGGGCGTACGCGCTATTGGGGCGGAAGCGGTAGTCGCAGTCGTTGCTGCGGACCTTCAGCCGGCCGGCCGGGACGAGCAGGCGCTCGCCCGGGAAGGCGGCGGCGAGCTTGCCGCGGCGGGCCGGGAAGTACGCGTAGCCGGGGACGCGTTCGTCGGCGGGCAGCGGGGTGGCGGCCCACTGGCCGGCCATGAAGGCCTCCAGTGCGGGGGTGACCGGGAGGTCGTGGCTGCCGGTGTTCAGGGTGGGCTGGTCGGCCATCGTCGGGGGCTCCTCTGACCTGGTTGAGCTGGAACGACTCGGTGGGCGGGAAATCGGGGCGCACCACGCGGACGGGGGCTGCAATGACACGGGTCGATAACGGTCCCGCTCCCTCGTTGCGCAGTGCAATTTCACATTACTATGTTACGGGTCACACCTCAGCGCGGGCCATACCCCGGGCGGCACAGATCCTCCCGTTGAACGGCAGACCGGCCCCCATTCCCGGAGTTGCACATGAACAGGCGTTCCCACGTCGCTCTCGCGGCAGCCATCACGGCGTCCCTCACCCTCGGCCTCGGCGCGTGCAGCAGCACCGGTGGCGGCAGCGGCGACAACGGCGACACCAAGGGCGTGACCACCGCCGGCGACGGCATCGTCGGCGGCACCCCGGTCAAGGGCGGCACCCTCACCATCCTGTCCAACCAGGACTTCGACCAGCTCGACCCGGCCCGCAACTGGACCATGCCGGTCATGGACGTCGGCGTCCGCCTGCTCTACCGCACCCTCACCACCTTCAAGGCCGCCCCCGGCGCCGAGGGCCTCAAGGTCGAGCCCGACCTCGCCACCGACCTCGGCACCCCCAGCGACGGCGCCAAGACCTGGACCTTCCACCTGAAGGACGGCCTCAAGTACGAGGACGGCACCCCGATCGTCGCCGACGACATCAAGTACAACGTCGAGCGCTCGTTCTCCGCCGAACTCGCCGGCGGCCCGGACTACGCCGTGCGCTACCTGGCCGGCGCCGACGGCTACCAGGGCCCGCTGACCGGCCAGCGCCTCGGCAAGGACTCCATCGAGGTCCCGGACGCGAAGACCATCGTCTTCCACCTCAAGCGCCCGGTCGCCGAGTTCGGCTACACCGTCTCGCTGCCGACCTTCGCGCCCGTCCCGCAGGCCAAGGAGGCCGGCGCGAACTACTCCAACCACCCGGTCTCCTCCGGCCCGTACAAGATCGAGACCTACGACCGCGGCAAGCGCATGGTGCTGGTCCGCAACACCAACTGGGACCCGGCCTCGGACACCGTCCGCAAGGCCTACCCGGACAAGATCGTCGTCGACCAGACGCTCAAGAACACCGGCATCTCCGACCGCCTGATCGCGGACGAGGGCGACGACAGGAACGCCATCTCGTACGTCGACCTGCTGCCCGCCAAGATGTCCGAGGTGCTCACCAAGCCGGACGTCAAGGCCCGCCTGGTCAGCGAGAACGCCGGCTGCACCACCATGCTCGACATGAACACCACCAAGGCGCCGTTCGACAACGCCAAGGTCCGCCGGGCCCTCCAGTACGCGGTCGACAAGGAGTCCTTCGCCGCCGCCATGGGCGGCCCGGCCTTCACCGACGTCGCCGGCACCTACCTGCCGCCGGCGCTCACCAACGGCGCGGCCGTCGACCACTTCCTTATCAAGCCCGCGGGCGACCCGGAGAAGGCGAAGCAGCTGCTCGCCGAAGCGGGCTTCCCGAACGGCTTCGAGACCGAGATGGTCACCTCCACCGGCGGCAAGCAGCAGGCCGAGACGATCCAGGCCGCCCTCAAGCGGGTCGGCGTCAACGTCACCATCACCACCGTCGACCCGACCGCCGTCAACTCCATCGTCGGCGACAAGGACAAGCAGCCCGGCCTCGCGCAGCTCGGCTGGTGTCCCGACTACCCGTCGGCCGGCACCTTCCTGCCGATGATCTACGACGGCCGCCTGATCAAGGACAAGGGCAACAACGGCAACATGACCCGGTTCAACGACCCGGCCGTCAACGCCGAACTCGACCGGATCGCCGCCATGGACGACCTGCAGAAGGCCAACGCCGCCTGGCTCGACCTGGACGCCAAGATCATGGACGCCTCGCCCGCCGTCCCGCTGGTGTGGGCCAAGAAGCCGCTGCTGGTCGGCTCCAACGTGGCCGGCGCCTTCGGCTCGCCGATCTGGGCCGGCCAGATCGACTACGCCAACATCGGCCTCAAGTCCGTCAAGTAAGGCGGGAGTTCCCCACATGACCACCCCGCTCACCCCGGCCCCGGCCGGGGGAGCGGGGGCCCCGGAGACCCCCAAGACCTCCCTCGCCCCCGCCTCCCCCTGGGCCCTCGCCCTGCACCGCGTGCGCCGGCAGAAGACCGCCACGGTCGGCGCCGCCATCATCGCCTTCTTCGTCCTGGCGGCCGTCCTGGCGCCGCTGCTCACCGCGGTCAGCGGCACCTCGCCGGACGCCATCGACAAGAAGTCCATCGACCCCTACCTCGGCGGCCTGCCCCGCGGCACCCTCGGCGGCATCAGCCCCGAGCACTGGCTCGGCGTCGAACCCATGCTCGGCCGCGACATCTTCGCCCGGCTCCTCTACGGAGCCCAGATCAGCCTCCTGGTCGCCTTCGTCTCGGCCCTGCTGATCACCCTGATCGGCACCGTCCTCGGCATCACCGCCGGCTACTTCGGCGGCCGCGTCGACGCCCTGATCAGCCGGTTCATGGACATCATGATGTCCTTCCCCAGTCTGATCTTCATGATCGCGCTGCTCTCGGTGGCCCGGGACGTCAACCGCGTGGTCCTGCTCATCGGCGTGATGTCGCTGTTCTCCTGGCCCTACATCGCCCGCGTCGTCCGCGGCCAGACCCTCTCGCTCAAGCACCGCGAGTACGTCGAGGCCGCCCGCGCCAGCGGCACCACCAACCGCCGCATCCTGTTCGGCGAGATCCTGCCCAACCTCACCGGCACCATCATCGTCTACGTCACCCTCGCCATCCCCGGCCTGATCGGCACCGAGGCGGCCCTCTCCTTCCTCGGCGTCGGCATCCGCCCGCCCACGCCCTCGTGGGGCCAGATGATCTCCGACGCGGTGCTCTACTACAAGGTCGACCCGATGTTCTTCATCCTGCCCAGCGCCTGCCTCTTCCTGGTGGTCCTGGCCTTCACCCTGGTCGGCGACGCCCTGCGGGACGCCCTCGACCCGAAGGGCAGCCGGACGTGATCGGATTCCTGCTGCGGCGCCTCCTCGCGATGGCCGCCACCCTGCTCGCCGTCTGCGCGCTCACCTTCGCCGTCTTCTACCTGCTGCCCAGCGATCCCGCGGTCCAGTTCTGCGGCAAGGACTGCTCCGCCGACCGGATCGAGCTCGTCCGGCGGCAACTCGGACTGGCCGACCCCCTGATCGTCCAGTTCTGGCACTACGTCACCGCCGTCTTCGCCGGCCGCTCCTACGGCACCGGCCAGTACGCGATCCAGTGCGACTTCCCCTGCTTCGGCTACTCCTTCCAGTCCGCCCAGCCCGTCTGGGACCTGATGATGGACCGCCTGCCCACCAGCGTCTCGCTCGCCCTCGGCGCCGCCGTGCTCTGGCTGGTGCTCGGCGTCGGCGCCGGCGTGCTCTCCGCGCTGCGCCGCAACACCTGGCTCGACCGCACCCTGATGGTCGGCACCATCGGCATCGCCGCCCTGCCGGTCTACTTCACCGCGATGATCCTGCTCTACGCCGTCGTCTCGGTCGCCGGCCTGCTCCCCTACCCCCGCTACATCGCCTTCGGCGAGGACCCGGCCGGCTGGACCACCAACCTGATCCTCCCCTGGATCACCCTGGCCCTGCTCAACGCCGCCATCTACGCCCGGATGACCCGCAACTCCGTCATCGAGACGATGGCCGAACCGTACGTCCGCACCGCCCGCGCCAAGGGCCTGCGCGAGACCCGGGTGGTCGGCCGGCACGGCCTGCGCCCCGCGCTCACCCCCGTCGCCACCATGCTCGGCATGGACCTCGGCGGACTGCTGGCCGGCGCGCTCATCACCGAATCGCTGTTCAGCCTCCCCGGCATCGGCAAGCTCTTCGCCGACTCGCTCAACAAGGCCGACCAGCCGGTGATCATGGGCATCACGCTGCTCGCCTCCTTCTTCATCATCAGCTCCAACCTGGTCGTGGACCTCGTCTACGCCTGGATCGACCCGAGGGCGAGGCTGTCATGACCTCCCACCCGCTGCTCGAAGTGCGCGACCTCGCCGTCGAGTTCACGACCGAGGAAGGCACCGTCCGGGCCGTCAAGGGCGTCGACTTCACCGTCGAACGCGGCCGGACGCTCGGCATCGTCGGCGAATCCGGCTCCGGCAAGTCCGTCACCTCGCTCGCCGTCATGGGCCTGCACCGGGGCGCCAGGGTCACCGGCTCCGCCAAGCTCGACGGCACCGAACTCGTCGGCGCCCCCGACGAACAGCTGCGCAAGCTCCGCGGCCGCAAGATGGCGATGGTCTTCCAGGACGCCCTCACCGCCCTCCACCCCTACTTCACCGTCGGCGACCAGATCGCCGAGGCCTACCGCGAGCACTTCGGCGGCACCCGCAAGGCCGCCCTGGCCCGCGCCGTCGACGTCCTCGGCGACGTCGGCATCCCCGAACCCGCCCGCCGCGCCGACGAGTACCCGCACCAGTTCTCCGGCGGCATGCGCCAACGCGCCATGATCGCCCTCGCGCTGTCCTGCGAACCCGACCTGATCATCGCCGACGAACCCACCACCGCCCTCGACGTCACCGTCCAGGCCCAGGTGCTCGAACTCCTGACGCGCCTGCAGCAGGAACGCGGACTCGGCATCGTCATGATCACCCACGACCTCGGCGTCATCGCCCGCGTCGCCGACGACGTCCTCGTCATGTACGGCGGATCCGCCGCCGAACAGGCCCGCGCCGACACCCTCTTCACCACCCCCCGGCACCCCTACACCCGCGGCCTGCTCGACTCGCTGCCCCGCCTCGACGCCGAGGACGGCACCGCGCTCAGCTCCATCCCCGGCAGCCCGCCCTCCCTGCTCGCCCCGCCCCCCGGCTGCGCCTTCCACCCGCGCTGCGCCGTCTACGCGGCCAAGCCCGACGCCCGCTGCACCGGCGACCGCCCGCTGCTGCGCCTCGTCGCCGAAGGCCACCGCAGCGCGTGCGTCCACGACGAGGTGACCGCATGACCACCGAGACCCTGACCACCGCGGACCCGGCCGACTCCGGCACCCCCGAAGCCCTGCTCACCGTCCGCGACCTCGGGATGACCTTCCCCGGACCGCGCGGCACCCTGCGCCGCAAGGCCGGCGTCCGCGCCGTCGACGGCGTCACCTTCGACGTCCGCCCCGGCGAGACGCTCGGCCTGGTCGGCGAGTCCGGCTGCGGCAAGTCCACCACCGGACGGATGCTGGTCCGACTGCTCGACCCGACCGCCGGCCGGGTCAGCTTCCGCGGCAAGGACATCACCACGGCCTCGCAGCACGAACTGCGGCCGCTGCGCAGCCGGTTCCAGATGATCTTCCAGGACCCGTTCGCCTCGCTGAACCCGCGGCAGACCGTCCAGCAGATCATCTCCGCGCCGCTGCGCGCCCAGGGCGAGAGCAAGGCCGGGATCCAGGCCGAGGTCCGCGACCTCGTCCAGCTGGTCGGCCTCGCCCCCGAACACCTGGAGCGCTACCCGCACCAGTTCTCCGGCGGCCAGGCCCAGCGCATCGGCATCGCCCGCGCCCTCGCCACCCGCCCCGAACTCGTCATCGCCGACGAACCCGTCTCCGCCCTCGACGTCTCCATCCAGGCCCAGATCGTCGGCCTGATGGAACGCCTCCAGCGCGAACTCGGCGTCGCCTACGTGTTCATCGCGCACGACCTCGCCGTGGTCAAGCACATCAGCCACCGGGTCGCCGTGATGTACCTCGGCCGGATCGTCGAGATCGGCGAGAAGCAGCAGGTCTACGACAACCCGGCGCACCCCTACACCAAGGCGCTGCTGTCCGCCGTCCCACTGCCCGACCCGATCGCCGAACGCACCCGCGAGCGCATCGTCCTGCTCGGCGACCCGCCCAGCCCGGCCAACCCGCCCAGCGGCTGCACCTTCCACCCGCGCTGCCCCAAGGCGCAGGACATCTGCCGGACCGAGGCGCCGCTGCTCACCATCGGCAGCTCCGCCACCGCCTCCGCCACGAGCCGGCAGGTCGCCTGCCACTTCCCCGAGGCGTAACCCCACCGCCCGGCCCCGCCCGGGGCGGCGGCCCGCCCCGGAACGGGCCGCCGGCCGCCGCCCGGCGGGTGCGCGCGCCCCGCCCCGGCAGGGCGCGGAACGCAGTACCCCCACCCGACGCGACGCGTCCATGAGACATGGAGCCCCCACGATGCGTTCACCCCGCCGGACCCTGCTGGCCACGGCCGTCGCCGCCTCACTCGCCCTGCCCCTGCTGCAGAGCGTGCACGCCGCCGCCGACCCGGTGCCCGTCAGCACCGCCACCGCCACCGCCAGCGCCGCCACCGCCGTCTCCTCCGCCAGCGGCCAGGACGCCGCCCCGACCGGGCGGACCGCCTACGACGAGGTGGCTCGGCTGGGCAGCGCCACCGCGACGACCGGCAGCGCCGCGCCCGCGCCCGGCGGCGGCTCGCTCGGCGCCGACCCGCACGTGCCCGGCCTGCTGCCGGACAGGGTCGGCCGCCCCGCGCCCACCGCCGAGGAACCGGCCGCCCCCGCCTCCGCCCCCGCGACCACCGCGGCCGGCGTCCCCTGCGACCTGAACGGCCTCGCCGGGCTGGCCCCGCGGGCGCTCGCCGACTTCCTCGCCGACCGCGCCGTCACCGAGGCCTGTCTGCAGGACGCCCTGTGGACCTGGGACGCCCGCTTCGCCACCACCATGGACGCCGCCCACGTGCAGGCCGTCGCCGCCCGGGCCGAGCAGCTGGCCGCGAGCAACGACCCCCGGCTGTACCAGCTCTGGTACTTCCTGCACGCCGCCGTCTACCACGACTTCGGGCACGACGAGATCGACCTCACCACCGCCCCGACCACCACCGCCGTCCAGCGCGCCATCGACGCGTACGTCGCCGCCGGCCGCGCCTTCGACCCGACGCCGGAGGCCGGCCTGATGATGCGCGAGCTGGCCACCGTCGCGGGGGCCACCGGCAACCGCCAGCACAACCTGCCGCTGGTCGAGCGGATCCTCGCCCAGTTCCGCCCGGGCACCGCGCTGGCCGACTCCTGGGAATGGGGCGGCGCCGCGCTCTCCGCGCTGAACATCAACTACCTCGGCATCCACAACCGCGACCAGGCCTTCCGCGCGGACGTCGCCGCCGACGCCGACTACCGCGCCGCGTTCCGCGCCTTCGCCACCGCCGGCCACCTCAGGGGCACCCGCAACGACTGGGTGGCCCGCGACGCGATGGCCGAGTACGGCCGCTTCGGCGAGATCGACGCGCTCACCGCGCCGGTGACCGCCGAGATCGGCAGCCTGCTCTCCGACACCAGGGCCACCTTCGGCGAGTACTCCGCGCCGTGGATCAAGGTGGTCGGCTGGGCCAACACCTTCAAGGTGTGCCAGCGGTTCGACGTCTGCACCGAGAAGTTCGAGGCCCGGCTCTTCCCCCGCACCTACACGTACGACAACGGCGCGATCGAGGTGCGCACCGCCCTCGACAAGGCCACCGTCGACCGGATGTACTACGCCAGCAAGCAGGTCAAGAGCCAGTTCTTCCGCGTCCTGGGCACCGACGCCCCGCTGGCCGGCGACCCCAACTCGACGCTGCACATCCACCTCTACGCGACCCGCTCCGACTACGAGGTCTACCACCCGCTGCTGACCGGCATGGGCACCGCCAACGGCGGCATCTACATCGAGAACGGCGCGACCTTCTACACCTACCAGCGCACCACCGCCGAGTCGTACCTCACGCTGGAGGAACTGTTCCGGCACGAGTACGTCCACTACCTCAACGGCCGCTGGGCGACGCCCGGTTACTTCGGCGAGAAGCGGTGGTACGCCGGCGACCGGACCACCGCGACGGACGAGGGCACCGCCGAGTTCTTCGCCGGGGCCACCCGTGACCAGGGCGTCAAGGTCCGCCGGGCGCTGGTCGCCGCGCTCGCCCGGGACGAGGCCAACGGCATCCCGCGGCTGACCGTCGACGAGGTCCTGCACGCCGGCTACGACGACACCCCGGCGTTCCACTTCTACAACTACGCCGGCACCTTCTTCGAGTTCCTCCGGAACGCCCACCCCTCGCTGCTGCGCGAGATGTACGGCTACCAGCGCGCCGACGACCCGGCCGGCTTCGACGCCTGGCGCACCCGGCTCGGCGCCGACCGGAACCTGAACCGCGAGTACGCGGCCTTCCTCGACGAGCAGATCGCGAAGGTCGACGAACTCCACGTCCCCGACACCGACTTCACCGCCAACGGCGCCCTGCGGTTCGCCTACCCCGCCGAGGTGCGCGACGCCTTCGCCAAGGCCACCTCCAACACCCCCGACTGCAAGGACAACGGCGACTGGGACAACAAGCCGATGCGCTTCGTCTGCACCGGCCGGATCACCGCCAACCTGAACGACCCGACCGACCCGGACCAGGTGTTCGAGGACATGTCCGGCACCGTCGACTACTTCCTCCTGCGCCGCACCGAGGGCGTCGCCAACAACCTCGACGACATGAACTGCCACTTCGGCGGGGTCGACGTCTGGCCCGGCGGCCGGGCCGGCACCGCCGACTACACCTGCGAGGGCCCGCTCCGCCGCTGAGCGGGGCCGGCGCACCGAGACCCCCGCCCCGACCGGCCTGACGACCGCTTCCGCGGCCGGCCGGGGCGGGACCACCCCGTGAAAGGAACCACCGCGTGACCGCGCTGTCCTGGGACGGCTCCGCACCGCCGTCCGGCCGCACCGAGACCTCCCGCACCGTCGGAGCCGGCCCGCTCACCCTGCGGGTCACCGCCGTCGGCAGCGACGCCGAACCGGCCGTCACCGTCACCGCACCCGACGTCCCCGGCGTGCTGGTGATCGAGGCCGCCACCGCCACCCCGGACGCCCGGCTGCGGATCGAATGGCAGCTGCCCTGCACCGGCGCCACCGGCTACTGGACGCCCCACACGAACGCCCGCTGGCTGCCCCCGAGCTGGGCCCCGCCCCGGGAGGCCTCGCTGCCCAAGGGCGCTCCCGTCGGCAGCCTGGTCGGCCCCGGCGACGCCGCTCTGTGCACCTTCGCGGTCGGCGAACCCGTCCGCCCCGTCACCATCGGCGAAGGCGCCGTCGAGGAGACCGGCCGCTACAGCTGGTGGGTCGAGCAGGACGGCCCGCGGATCGCCCTCCGCCTCGACCTGAGCCGCCGTCACTTCGCCGACACCGTACGGGAGTCGGCCGCCTGGTGGGGCACCCTCGCCCCGGTCCGGGCCGTCCCCGACGCCGCGTTCGAACCGGTCTTCTGCACCTGGTACGCGCTGCACCTGGCGATGACCTCCGCCGACGTCGAGCGGCTCGCCGAACTCGCCGCCCCGCTCGGCTTCCGCTCGCTGATCGTCGACGACGGCTGGCAGACCGACGAACGCACCCGCTCCTACGCCACCACCGGCGACTGGCAGCCCGCCCCGCACGACTTCCCCGACTTCGCCGGGCACGTCCGCCGGATCCAGGCCCTCGGCCTCACCTACCTGCTCTGGCACGCGATCCCGTTCGTCGGCGACCGCAGCGCCGCCGCCGAACGGCTGGAGGGGCACACCCTCACCCACCTGCCGCTGCTGGAGACCTCCCTGCTCGACCCGCGCAGCGCCACCGTCCGCGCCCACCAGGTCGAACGGCTCGCCGCCGCCGTCGAACAGCACGGCGTCGACGGCCTCAAGGTCGACTTCGTCGACACCTTCGCCCGCAAGCCCGCACCCGGCGCCGCACCCCACACCGCCTCCCCGGAAGCCGACTGCGCCACCGTCGCCGAAGGCGTGCGGAAGCTGCTGGCCGAACTCGACACCCGGCTGCGCGCCACCCGCCCCGACGTCCTGGTCGAGCACCGCCAGGACTACATGGGCCCCGGCCTGTGGCCCTACGCCACCATGGTCCGGGCCACCGACTGCCCGCACAACGCGGTCGAGAACCGGGTCCGCACCGCCGACCTGCGGCTCACCGCCGGCCCGCTCGCCGTGCACGCCGACCCGCTGACCTGGCACCCGCGGGAGAGCCCCGAGCAGATCGCCGTCCTGCTCCAGTCGGTGCTCTTCGCCACCGCCCAGGTCTCGGTCGACCTGGCCGCCCAGGACGCCGACCAGCTGACCGCGCTGGCGTTCTGGCTGAGCGTCATGAAGGAGCACCGCGACCTGCTGCAGCGCTCCGAACTGCGCCCGCACCGGCCCGAGTTGGCCTACCCCGTGATCGAGGCCCGGGACGGCGCCCGACTGGCCTTCGGCCGCTACGCGCCGCTGCCGCTGCGGGCCGACGGCGAGTGGGAGCTGCTGCTGGTCGCCAACGCCGACCAGGACACCCTGGTGCGGATCGAGTTCGACCGCGCGCCCGGCACCGTCGACCTGCTGGTGCAGGACTGCCTCGGCGGCACGGTCGCCCGGGCGCGGACCCCGGTCGGCGGGACGGAACTCTCCGTCCGGGTGCCCACCGGGGGCCTGCTCACCCTGCGCAGGTAACCGAACCCCCGCGCTCGGGGCCGACTCCGGAGGATCACACCTCCAGCTCGGCCTCGACCTTCTTCAGCTGGTGCCGGGCCATCGCCAGGTTGGCCCGGTTCCGGTCCAGCGCCAGGTACAGGAACAGGCCCTTGCCGGAGCGCGAGGTCAGCGGCCGGATCAGGTGGTACTGGGTGGAGAGGCTGATCAGGATGTCCTCGATCGCCTCGTTCAGGTTCAGCAGCTCCATCGCGCGCAGCTTGGCCCGCACCACGTCGGTGTTGCCCGCGGCGGCCACGTTCAGGTCCAGGTCGGACCCGCCGCCGATGGTGCCCAGCGCCATCCCGCTGTTGTAGTCGACCAGGGCGACGCCGATGGTGCCCTCGATCGAGCCCATGATGTCCTTGAGCGCGGTTTCCACAGCAGCCATTTTTTCCAGGTACCTCTTCCGTGAAAGGAATTGACGACCCGTCAGCTCTCTTGCACGACGGGTTTGTTGCGGGACGAGATGAGCGTCCAGGGACGGGCCGGGGGTCGGGACGGGGGACGGGGCGGCGGTCAGAGGGGCGTCCGGTCGAGGTCGGCGTCGGCCAGGGCCGCTATCCGGGCCCCGGCCCGGCGGGCCTCCAGGTGCAGCCGGCCCACGTTGGCCTGCGAACCGGCCAGCAGGGTCAGCACGGTGTACGCGCCCGCCGCGTACGTGGCGGTGTAGCCGCGCTCGCCGCGGGTGATCAGCTCCCGGAAGGCGCCCTGTCCGGTCGCCTCGGTCAGCCGCGACCCGACGCCCAGCGCGGCCGCGGTCAGCGCGGCGACGCCCTCCGCCTCCAGGGCGGACGCGTCGTGCGCCACCACCAGGCCGTCGATGGTCGCCACCAGCGAGCCGGTCAGGTGCGGGATCCGCGCCCGCAGGCCTCGCAGTTCGGCCTGCACCTCCGCTTCCGGCAGCACGGGGACCCTCCTCGTGGTCAGTTGTCGAAAGGTCCGCTTCATGACTCGGTCGGCGGGACGGGACGGGCGAGCGGGGCGGTCACAGGGCCTCCAGGGCAGCGCGTAGTCGGAGCAGCAGGCCCACCTCCGGGTCCGAGGAGTCGTAGGAGCGCGGACCGGGCGGCAACAGCACGTCCGGCGGCGCGGCTTGCGGCACGGCGGCCGGCGGCGGGTCGGGGACGGCGGCCGGCCGGGGGGCGGCGAGCAGCCCCGCGGCGGCCAGCTGCCGGACGTCCAGCAGCGTGCCGTAGGTGGAGCGCCCCAGCAGCCGGGCCAGCTCGGGCGCGGTACGGGTGCCGTCCGCCGCCGCCAGCAGCGCCTGCCGGCGGCGGTGCGGCACCGCGGTGCGGCAGCGCGGCACCGCGCCGGTGGCCAGCAGCGGCGCCCGGTCCAGCTCGGCGGACGGCCAGCAGCCGTCCAGCAGCGAGCGGCGGCGGCCGATCGCGCCGCGCAGCTCCAGCACCGAGAGCGGGCGGGCCAGCCGGAACGCCGGGCGGGCGGCCGGGTCGAAGCGCAGCTCCCCGTCGTGCTGGGCCAGCGCCTGCTGGGCGCCGTCCAAGGTGGCCGCCAGCCGGGCGAGTTCGAGCTCGCCCGCGCCGAGCCGGCCGCTGCCCAGCAGGTGCTCGGCGAGCCGGTCGGCGCCCAGCCGCAGGCTGTCCTCCCACTCGCGCGCGGTCAGCCGTCCGGCGCCGGTCAGCAGCCGGCCGACGGTCGTGGCGTCCGGTGCCTCGGCGTGCACCACCAGCCCGCCCGCCAGGTGCACCGCGCCGTCCGGGCCGTGCAGCGCGCCGGTGGAGCCGTCCGCGGCGAGGTCGGTCAGCGCCGCCTCGAAGGTGGTCGCGGGCGCGCAGCTGGAGCGCCGGCGGCGCGGCAGCGGGGCGGCGTGCGACCGGGACCGGGCCGGTGCCGGGTCCGTGGCCGGGGGCGGCTCGGCGGCGTCGGGCCGGTCCGAGGTCAGGTACGGGCCGGGGACGGACCGGTCGAACCGCCCGGCGGGGGAGGGCCGTTGCGCGGAGACCGGGGAGGCGACCAGCAGCGGCGGCAGGGACGGCGGGACGGGGGGAGCGGGCGGGGCCGGTGCCGCCGGGACGAGGGTGTCGGTGGACCACATCAGGAGAGCACCAGCCGCTCGGCGACGGCGGCCAGGCGCAGCCGGGCCATCGCCAGGTTGGCGGTGTCCCGGTCCAGCCGCAGGTAGAGGAAGACGTTGGCGTCGAAGGCCGCGGGGACGAAGCGCAGCAGGTGGTAGTGGCCGGCCGAGGTGACGATGACGTCCTCGGCGGGCGGCGCCCCGCTGTCCGGGTCGGCGAACGAGGGGGTCTGGGTGACGGCCCGGGCCAGCTCGGTGGCGTCGGCCGCGCCCACCTCGTGGTCGCCGTCGGGGCCGAGACCGGCGGTGCCTATGGCCAGGCCGTTGGTCCAGTCGACCAGGCTCACCCCCAGGGCGCCGGTGATCCCCATGGCTTCCGCAAGGCACTCCTCGATCCCGGGCACGTACCGCGTTCCCTCCCCACCGTGCGGGGGCACGGTGCGTCGCCTTCACCGCCTTCACCTGCGGTAGTCTGACCAGAACGCAACGCTACCGGCGCCGCCACGGAAGGGCGAGACTTTCCGTCATATCCCTCGGGCATATGCGCGAATGCGCTAGGGTGCGCGGCCGTTGACGAGTACGCGGCCGGTCGCTGGCGGGGCCGCCCGGCGCGCGGGTGCGGCGCGCGGGGCGCGGAGTGCCGGGCCGGAGAGAGGCCGACGGCCGTACGGGGCGGCCCGGTGGCCCGGGTGCCCGGCGCACGGCCGTCGCGGGAGTGCTGCGCGCGGGTCAGGCCCGGCTCGACTCCTCGTCCTGGGTGGGGAGTTCGCGCATCCGGGGGAGGGGGGAGAAGAGCACCCAGAGGCCGGAGGCGGTGGCGCCGACGGCGGCGATCCAGAGGGCGGGGCGCAGGCCCAGGGTGCTGCCGAGCAGGCCGCCGAGGAGCGAACCCAGCGGGCGCACGCCGTAGTTGACGGCCTGGTAGGCGCCGAAGACGCGGGAGCGCAGCGCGTCCGGGATGCAGGCGGCGAAGACCGCGCCGGCGGTGATGTCGAGGATCATCACGCCGACCCCGGAGAGGAACTCGGCGCCGAACAGCAGGGCGGCGGAGGCGGCGACCGAGCCGCCGGCCAGCGGGAACAGCAGCAGCGGGGCGGGGAAGAGCACCAGTCCGAACAGCAGGGCCGGGCCGACGCCGATCCGGTCGGAGAGCCGGCCGGTGAGGGCCGCGCCGATCAGCGTGCCGACCGCGGCGGCGGCCATCACGGCGCCCAGCAGGCCCGCGCTGAAGTGGAGTTCGGTGGTGGCGTAGAGGACGAACAGGGCGCCGATGACGAAGGTGAACAGGTTGACGGTGGCGGTGCCGAGCAGGGCGGCCCGGATCACCGGGGACCGCCGGATCCAGCGCAGGCCCTCGGCGGCGCCGCCGTGGCCCGCCTCGGCGGGCGGCGGCTCGGCCGGGTCGATCTTCCGGAGGAAGGCGGCGGAGACCAGGAAGGAGCCGGCGTCGACGACCAGGGCCAGTGGCGCGGCCAGGAGTTGGACCAGTAGGCCGCCGAGCCCGGGTCCGGCCACGTAGGTCGCGGCCCGGCTGCCGTTGATCAGCGCGTTGCCGCGCAGGTAGTGCTCGGCGGGCACCAGGGCGACGAACAGCGGCGGGTTGCAGACGTTGAAGAACACCGACAGCGCGCCGACGGCCAGCACCACCGCGTACAGCTGCACCAGGGTGAGCACCCCGGCGGCGTACGCCAGCGGGATGGTGAGCAGGACGGCGGCGCGGCCCAGGTCGGTGGCGATCATCACCCGGCGGCGGCGGCCGTAGCGGTCGGCCCAGCCGCCCGCGTGCAGCGAGAGCAGCAGGTAGGGGAGGTAGCCGGCGGCGGAGAGGTAGCCCATCTGGGCGGCGTCGGCGTGCAGGACGGAGACCGCGACCAGCGGGATCACCAGCAGGGTGATCTGGTCGCCGAGCGAGGAGACGGTCTGCCCGGTCCAGTAGCGGCGGAAGGCCGGGTCGTGCAGCAGCTCGGGTATCCGGCGGCGGACCGCGCCGGCCGGGCGGGTGTCCAGGGCGGTCACGGCGCTTCCCCCTCCGGGCGGTCGGTGGGGAGGGCGAGTCGGACCAGCTGGATGGTGCGGGCGCCCTCGGGGCGCGGGCCCGGCGCGGTCAGGAGCTCCACGTAGGGGCGGAGCAACTCCTCGACGCGGGCGTTCAGTTCGGCGAGCTCGGCGGCGGTGACCAGGACCGCGCTGTCGCCGAAGCCGGCCGCCTCGCGCCACTCGGCGGTGTCCGCGCCCCGGTGCAGCAGCCAGTCGGTGGCGCGGGCGAAGTAGCCGTCCAGGACGGCGCGTTGCAGGGCCTCGGTGGCGGCGGCCCGTTCGGGGTCGGCGGGGGAGGCGTCCCAGCTGGTGAAGGCGGCGGTCGCCCGCCAGGGTTTCTCCCGGCCGCGTCCGCCGCCCGCCTCTTCCACCAGGCCGTACTTGGCGAGCTGGCGCAGGTGGAAGGAGCAGCTCGCCACCGACTCGGTGCCGAGCAGCTCCGCCGCCCGGGTCGCGGTCAGCGGTCCGTGCAGGCGGAGCAGGCCCACCAGGGCCATCCGGGTCGGATGGGCGTAGGCGCGCAGGGCGCGCGGGTCGGTGAGCCGGATGGCCGGCAGCTGGTCGCTCATGTTCTAAAGCTAGCTTTAGAAAGAACGCTTTACAAGCCGCCGACCACCGGGTTTGCCGGATCCCAGTAGATCACGCCCCGGTCAGGAGGCCGGACCCACCTTGACCGTGGTGAGCTTGCCGCCCTGGGTCTCCCGGACGACCTCGATCCTGGTGTTGGTGTCCGGCACCTTCACCCCGAGCTGCGGAATCGCCGGGTCGGTGTACACCCCGCGGCGGTCGTCGAACACCGGCACGGCCGGCTTGGACGGCACCACGGTGGCCACGCCGGCCTTGTGCAGGGTGAACGAGGTGGTCGGCTTCAGCGAGAAGGTCGCGTCGTACGGCTGCGACCGCCCGTTGGTCACCGACCCGTCGGCGAAGCGCTGCGCCTGCGGGTGCGCGTCCACCGGCAGGATCAGACCGCCGCCCAGGTGCTCGACCGTGTTGTTGTCGCCGTACGCGGTGTCCCACAGCCAGACCAGGACGCCCTCCTGGTACGGGTAGGTGTCGATCACGTTGCCCTTGCCGGTGACGCCCGAGTAGCCGAAGTTGTACGGGCCGGTCTTCAGGAAGGCGCCGTACCCGGCGTAGCGGCGGTTCTCCACCAGGTACGCCCGCGGGTGCTCCTTGACGGCGTCCTTGCCCTGGACGGTCGAGAAGCCGATCTCGGTCCAGCCGTCGCCGCCGTTCTCCGCGCCGTCGCGCAGCAGCACCGCGCCGTCGGCGGTCAGCTCGACCGCGTCGACCAGCACGCCCTTGCCGTGGGTGTTGGAGTCGGAGGTGACGTGGAAGCGCACCTGCACGCTCGTGCCGAGGTAGGCGTCGAGCGGGACGTGCAGCCGCCGCCAGGCGTTGGAGGTGCCGCTCAGGCCGGGGGTCAGCGCGGTGGTGTCGCCGATCGGCTGCCCGTCGACGGTGCCGTGCAGCGCCGTCCAGGTCCTGCCGCCGTCGGTGGAGGCCTCCACCGAGAGGAAGTCGTAGTCCTGCTCGATGTCGTACCAGGTGGCCGCGTCCAGCGAGGCCGAGCCGGTGGCGCCGGTCAGGTCGACGGTGCGCGACAGCACCGCGTCCATGTTGTCGCCGGTGTCGCTCCACCACTGCCGGCCGCCCTCGTACGGGGTGGCCAGCGAGGTGGTGGTGGTGCTCGGCGGCAGGTGCACCAGGACGGCCTGCGCCTGGTCGGTGTTGTAGCCGCTGACGCCCAGGGTGTGGCTGGAGCGGGTCGCGGCCTGCGCCTCGTCGTACTCCAGCCAGCCGAGCTGCAGCTTGCTCCAGGCGTCCAGGTCGCCCGGGTACTCGCCGGTGGTGTTCCTGCCCTTGCCCAGGTAGGAGGCGGAGGACATCAGCGACCAGAAGCTGACGGAGTTGTCGCCGCCGCTGGTCGGGTACAGGTCGGGCAGGCCGATGTTGTGGCCGAACTCGTGGGCGAAGAGGCCCACGCCGCTGTTCTCGCCCGCCTGCACGTAGTCGTAGGCGTAGAGGCCGGAGTCGCCGACCGGGGCGCCGCCGATCTTGTTGCCCTCCGGGCCGGTCTGCCCGGTCGGGTCCGGGAAGGTCCAGCTGCGGTGCGCCCACAGGGCGTCGCCGCCCTGCGCGCCGCCGCCCCAGGTCTCGTCGACGCCGGCGTGGACGACGACCAGGTTGTCGAGGTAGCCGTCCGGCTCGTCGAAGTTCCCGTCCTTGTCGTGGTCGTAGCGGTCCTGGACGTCGTACTGCGCCAGCTCCGCCCTGACGTCCGCCGCGGTGCGGCCCTTGGCGATCTCGCCGTCGTACCAGGCCTTGGTGGCGTCCCGGACGAACTCCTGGCCCTGGGTCCACGCGCCGCCGCCCTGCGGGCCCTTGTTCGAGCCGTAGCGGGCCTCGTTCCACGGCAGCGTCACCCAGTCGGAGACGGTGCCCTGGACGTCGTACCGGCCCGAGGACTGGGTGCGGTAGAAGTTGCGCAGCGAGTTCGCGCCGGGCGCGTCGTCGAAGAACATCCGCTGGTAGTAGTCGCGACCGAAGTCGCTCTCCCAGTAGGTGTGGGTGTCGCTCTTGTCCGGCTTCGGGATCGCGTTGTGCTTCGGCCCCGGGGTGCCGCCGTAGCGGGCCTGCCCGTTGTACTGGGTGGTGTCGTCCACCCGGTCGCCGAACTGGGCCAGGATCACGAACACCTTGTCGGTGCGCTGCCGGGCCAGCTGGACGTAGTCGTTGCCGATCTTGACCTTGGCGGGCGCCGTCTTGCCGTTCCTGGCGACCCTGCCCTGGTTGACCTGCTCCAGGGCCTGGGCCTTGAGGGCCTGCCGGGCCTTCTCCTGCGGGGGCAGCGGGGAGGGCGGGGCCTCCGCGCCGTCCGCGCCCTGCCGGACCGTCAGGTCGGCGGCGGGCTCGGCGGGCTGGGCGAAGGCGGGGGTGGTGGTCAGTGCTATCGCACCGGTGGTCAGCGCGGCCATGAGGGCTGTGGGAAGTCTGCGCAAGTGACCCGCTCCTCTGAAAAAGGGTGGATAAACGGATGGGCGGTAATATTTCACATGTCATCCACTACAGGGAAGAGGGTGCGCCCGACTCGCGCCGCACGCCCAACTTCTCCTCGAAGAAGGCCAGTTCCTGCGCGGCCACCCGCTCCAGGCCGCCGTCCGGCAGCATGTGGCTGGTGCCCGGCAGCGCCAGTACGCCGTGCGGCCGACCGGCCCGGGTCAGCGCCTCGGAGAGCCGCAGGGTGTGCGAGGGGTGCACGTTGTCGTCCGCCAGGCCGTGGATCAGCAGCAGCGGGCGGCGCAGCGCCGGCGCGTCGTCGATCAGGCAGTCCGCCGCGTAGCCCTCGGGGTTCTCCTGCGGCAGGCCCAGGTACCGCTCGGTGTACGCGGTGTCGTACAGCCGGAAGTCGGTGGGCGGGGCGCCCGCGCTGGCCGCGTGGAAGACGTCCGGGCGGCGCAGCACGGCGAGCGCCGCGAAGTAGCCGCCGTACGACCAGCCGCGCACGCCGACCCGCTCCAGGTCGAGGTCCGGGTGGACCGCGCCGAGCGCCCGGAGGGCGGCCACCTGGTCGTCGAGGGCGACCCGGGAGAAGCGGCGGAAGATCGCCCGGGTGAAGTCCGGCGAGACGAACGGGGTGCCCCGGTTGTCGACCGTCACCACCGCGAAGCCCCGGTCGGCCCACCACTGCTTGAGCTGCCAGCGGCGCGGCTCGTTGGCGATCACCTGGAAGCCCGGGCCGCCGTACACGTCCAGCAGCACCGGCAGCTTGCGGCCGCGCCGGTGGACGCGCGGGTAGAGCACCGCGGTGGGCAGCCCGAGTTCGGTCACCCGGGCCAGCGACGGCCGCGGGCGGTAGGGGAGTTCGGCCGCCAGGTCGGGGAAGTCGGTGCTGCCCCCGGCGGTCCGCAGCTCGCGGCGGATGCCGTCCAGCGAGGCGGAGGTGAGCAGCAGCACGTCCTCGGCGTGGGCGGCGACCGCGTGCACGCCCGCGCCCTCGGTCAGCTTCTCCAGCGCCCCGGTGTCCGGGTCGAGCAGGAAGACGTGCTGGTCGGCCGGGTCGCCGTCGCCCGCCTCGATCAGCAGCCGGCCGTCGCGCCACGAGCCGACCACCCGGCGCACCTGCAGGCGCTCGTCGGTGAGGATCTTGCCGTCCAGCGCGACGCCGCGGGCCGCCGGGGTGTCGGCGGAGGTCAGCACCCGGCCGTCGGCCAGCCGCAGCGGCGTGCCGGGCAGCGGGTCGACCCAGAACTCGTCCTCGGTGCGCGAGAGTTCGCGGGTCTCGCCGGTCGCCGGATCGGCGGTCAGCAGCAGCACGTTCTGCTGCAGCCGGTCCGCGACGGTCAGCAGGACCTCGCCGTCGCCCTCCCAGCCGGCCGCCGTCACGTACGGGAACCGCCCGGTGTCCCAGACCAGCCGGGTCGGGGCGGAGCCCGGGCGCAGCACCCAGAGCTGGACGTCCGCGTTCGGGCCGCCGGCCTGCGGGTACGCGAAGGACTCCGGAGCCAGCTCCGGGTGCGCCGGGTCGGCGAAGTGCCGCAGCGGCAGCGCGGACTCGTCCACCCGGGCGGCCAGCAGCGCGGTGCCGTCCGGCGCCCACCAGTGGCCGCGCAGCCGGCCCAGCTCCTCCTGGGCGGCGAACTCCGCGACGCCCCACAGCGCGCCGTCCTCCGGGCTCACCCGGCCGCCCGGGGTCAGGTGCAGCGCGCCGTCCGCGACGTACGCCACGACCGAGCCGTCGGCGTTCGGGCGGGGGTCGAACGCCGGTGCCACCACCGGGAGTTCGGTGCTGGTGCCGGTGGCGGTCTCGCACCGGAAGACCCGGCCGTCCAGGGCGAAGACGGCCTGCGCGAGGTCGGCGGTGGCCGCGAACGAGCCGATGCCGGGGGCCCACAGCCGGATCCGCTCGCGCAGCCGGCGCTCCAGCGGCGGCAGCGCCGAGGCGTCGCCGGTGCGCTCCGGGGCGAGCAGCGCCGGGTCGGCGACCACCTGCTCCCGGCCGGTGGCCAGGTCGTACAGCCAGAGGCGCTCGACCGGGTCGGTGGAACCGGTCGAGCGCAGGAACAGGGCGCGGCTCGCGTCGGACGCGAGGGTGACGGCGCGGGGGGCACCGTAGCTGAAGCGGCCGGTGGCGGC
The DNA here is from genome assembly GCF_055562955.1 of Kitasatospora sp. NPDC015121. Classification (NCBI taxonomy): domain Bacteria; kingdom Bacillati; phylum Actinomycetota; class Actinomycetes; order Kitasatosporales; family Streptomycetaceae; genus Kitasatospora; species Kitasatospora sp. NPDC015121. The sequence goes on along the minus strand of NZ_JBVHEH010000010.1, from coordinate 90,193 downwards.
GCTCAGCGCGAGGTAGGGGTCGGTGTGAGTCACCCGCCGATGGTTGCCGTGTCGGCCCCCGTTCGGCTAGAAGTATGCAGTGTGAAATGTCACACAGCATTTGGAGGGTGGAGATGAAGAACCCGGGGAACCCGCGCACGACACCGGTACACCCGGGCCCGCTCGCCGCACCCGCAGCACCCGGCGCACCCGGCGCGTCGGACGCCGAGGGCGCCGAGCACCTCCCGCCGCTGCGCGGCAGCAGCACCCTGTTCACCCTCGACCCGGGCAGCGCCCACCTCAACCACGGCTCGTACGGCGCCGTCCCCGTCCCGGTCCAGCGCTACCAGGCCAAGCTCCGCGCCGAGATGGAACGCGACCCCGACGGCTTCTTCCTGGAGGCCCCCGACCGGATCGGCCGGGCCCGCGCCGAGGTCGCCACCGCGCTCGGCGGCGACCCGGGCCGGCTCGCCCTGATCACCAACGTCACCGAGGGCGTCGCCATCGCCCTCGACTCCGTCCCGCTCGACGAGCGCGACCAGGTCCTGGTCACCGACCACGGCTACGGCGTGGTCACCCGCGCCGCCGAACGCCGCGCCGCCGAAGCCGGCGCCGTGGTCCGCTGCGTCCGGATCTCCCCGCACGCCCCCGACGACGAGGCCGTCGCCGAACGCGTGCTCGCCGCCGTCACCCCGCGCACCAGGGTCGCCGTCCTCGACCTGATCACCTCGCCCACCGCCCGCACCATCGCCTCGCCCGCGCTGCTCGCCGAACTCCGCGCCCGCGGCGTCACCACCGTCGTCGACGCCGCGCACGCCCCCGGCGCCCTCCCCGTCGACCTCGGCGGCGCGGCCGGCGGCGCCGACTTCTGGGTCGGCAACCTGCACAAGTGGGCCTTCGCCCCGCGCGCCGCCGCCGTCCTCGCCGTCGACCGGCCCTGGCGGCCCCGGGTCCGCCCGCTGATGTTCTCCTGGGAGCACGACCGGGGCTTCCCCTGGCGGGTCGAGTGGCGCGGCACCTTCGACTACACCCCCTGGCTCGCCGCCCCCGCCGGCTTCGCCCTGCTGCACCGGATCGGCGCCGACCAGCTCCGCGACCACAACGACCGGCTCGCCGCGTACGGCCGCCGCGTCCTCGTCGAACGCGCCGGGCTGCGCGCCCTCCCCGAGGTGTCCGGCCTCGGCATGCGCGCCCTCCGGCTGCCGCCCGGCGTCGCCGAGCAGGAGCACGCGGCCAAGGCCCTGATGGTCGCCGTCCGCCGGGCCCTCGACACCCGCGTCGCCGTCCGCCCCTGGCAGGGCGGCGGCGTCCTGCGGATCAGCGCCCAGCTCTACAACCGCCCCGAGGAGTACCGGCGGCTGGCGGACGGGCTGGCCCGGCTGATCACCCGCTGACGCCCCGCCGCGCGGGGTGCGCGGCGGGGGTGCGCGGCGGGGCGTCAGCGGGGGCGTCCGGCGGGCGGGGGCCGCAGGACGCCCCGGCCGGTCAGCCGAGGGTCCAGCGCTGGAGGGCGGAGCCGGTGTCGGCCTGCTGGGTGACGGCGGCGCCGTCACCGGTGGAGGCGGTGGTGAGGGAGAGGCCGCTGTTCCTGGCGGTGACGCGGTAGCCGCCGGTGGCGGGGGTGAGGACCCAGCGCTGGTTGGCGCCGCCGGTGCAGGTCCACTGGATGATCCGCGCGCCGGCGGCGGTGGAGCCGCCCTCGACGTCCAGGCAGAGGTGGGAGAGACCGTTGGCGAGCTGGTAGCTGCCGTCCGGCTGCCGGGTGAGGACCCAGTCCTGGTTGGTGCCGCCGTTGGCGGCCCAGGTGACGAGCCGGGTGCCCGCGGTGGTGGAGTGGTCGGGGTCGTCGAGGGCCTTGCCCCCGGTGGTCAGGGTGTGGGTGCCGCTCCACGACGGCGCGACGCTCCAGGTGAAGGCCGTGCTGCCGGTGGCGGTGCCGGAGGAGGCGGTGACCGTGACGGTGGTGGAGCCGGCGGTGGTCGGGGTGCCGGTGACGAGGCCCGAGGGGCTGATGGTCAGGCCGGCGGGCAGGCCGGTCGCGGTGAAGGCGAGGGCCTTGCCAGCGCTGTCGGTGGCGGTGAGCTGGAGCGAGACCGCCGTGCCGGGGGCGCCGGACTGGTCGCCGGGGCCCGCGACGGTGACGGTCTCGGGCGCCGTGCCGGTGGCGGTCAGCGTGAGGGTCTGCTCGCCCGCGGTGCGGCCGCCGCCGACCGTGCCGCCGGTGGTGTCGGTCCAGCTGCGGACGGGGGTGGTCTCGGTGGGGCGGCCGGGGGCCGCGGAGAGGCCGAGCACCAGGCCGCTGTAGCGGTTGACCAGGCGGACGGCGCCGGTGGGGGTGTTGTCGGCGGAGGTGCCGGGCACCACCCACCACTGCTGTCCGACGCCGGGGCCGCCCGCCGGGGCGGCGGTGACGGTGGGCCGGGCGCCCCAGGCGCGGCCGCCGGTGGACGCGGAGTCCACGCCGAGCAGTCGGCCGGTGGCGGCGTTGGTGATCCGGTAGGAGCCGTCGCCGTTGCCGGTGAAGGTCCACGACTCCAGGGCGGAGCCGGTGGCGGCGGCGGTGGAGGTGGTGGCGGAGCCGCCGGAGACCTGGGCCAGGACGCGGCCGCCGCCGCTGCCGATCCGGTAGGCCCGGCCCTCGTCGACCGGCCCGGGGGTGGTGGCGGAGGCGCCGACGGTGACGTCGACGTACGCGCCGGAGGCGCCGTTGGCGCAGCTGAACGCGCAGTAGGAGCGGAAGGTCCTGCCGACGATCGTGCCGCTCGTCCGGCTGGCGCCGTCGAGGAACCAGCGGTACCAGGAGGCGGTGTGGTAGCCGCCGGTGTCGCCGAGCAGGAACCACTTCTGGGTGGACAGGTCGGCGGTGGCGTAGAACTGCTGGGGCGCCGATCCGCTCTGGTCGACGGCCTGGGGCTGGCCGACGTAGAGCTTCAGGTAGGCGTCGTAGGTGACGTCCATGACGAACAGCGGCGAGGTCGGGGGCATCGTGCCGGCCGCGATCTGCTGGGCGGCGGTGCCGGTGCGGGCCGGGTCGTACTCGCCGGACACCGGGGTGTACCCGGTGCCGCCGCCGGAGCCGACCGGGACGATGTTGCTCTCCCGGCCGCCGACGCCGGGCTGGCTCCAGGCGCCGTCGTACCACTTCTGCCAGGAGTCCGGGGCCATCTTCCGCGCGATCGGGGCGCGGGCCGCGTGCTCGTAGAAGGCCTTCCAGCCGCCGCTCTTGTCGAGGATCCGCGAACCGTAGAAGACGTAGAAGTACCCCGAGGCGGTGTCGACGTACAGCCGCTGGTCGCCGTCGCCGTAGGAGAAGGTCTGGTTCGGGAACGCGGCGGTGTCGCCCCTGGCGGTGCTGTAGGGGGAGGTGATCACGTGGTCCCTGATGTCCCAGGTCCGGCCCTGGTCCTCGGAGACGGCGTAGTCGACGGCGTCGTAGTGCAGGCCATCGCTGCCGAAGGGCCGGGGGGTGAACTCGTTGTGCACCAGGCCGTACCAGTCGCCGGTGTCGGGGTCGACCCACACCCCCGCGAGGTCGCAGTAGTTCCGCTGGGCGTAGCCGGAGCCGCTCGGCGCGTAGGTGGCCTCGCGGCCGGTGGGGCTGTTGTTGCAGCGCCAGGTGGTGTCGTCGTTCCTGTCGCTGCCGTTCGCGGGGTCGACGGCGTTGCTGATCGGGCCGGACCTGGTCGCGGTGTCGAAGTCGGTGCCGGTGTAGAAGTCCCAGTACCTGCGGTCGCCGGCGCCGTAGAGGGCGGCGGACTGCTGGAAGTAGAAGGTGCCGTCCTTGTCGACGTACGGGGACGCCGGGGTGTCGGTCGGGTACGGGTACGGCACGGGCGTGCCGACGCCGACGGTGTACGCGGCGGCGGGCGGGGGAGTTGGGGCCGCGGCGGCGGGGGCCGCCGGGGCGGCCCCGGACAGCGGGAGGACGGCGGCGGCGAACAGGGCGGCCAGGAATCTGCGCGGGGAGGGCACGGGTGCTCCTTCGGTGAGGGCGCTTCGTGGTGGGGGCACTGCGTCAGGGGCACCGCGCGGTGGGGCGCGCCGGTGCGGCCGCCCGCGGGCCGGGGCCGGACCGAGGGCGGGCCGGGGCCGGGCGGGGCGGGCGGGAGCCGGGCGGCGGCCGGGCGGGGCGATCACCCGCGGTCGGCCGGCGCGGTGCCGGTGTGCGTGAAGTTGCGCTTTCGGGTGCTGATTCGAGCAACTTCACGCACACCGTGGCAGCGCCCGGGGATGAAGTCAAGAGCGGGCGGCGGCCAAGTCGCGGCCCGGACGGGCGGGTTGGCCGTGCCGCGGCGCCCCGGGGCCCGGCAGAGGGCGCGGGGGAGGGCGCGGGGAGGAAAGCGCCCGAGGGCGCGGGGGCGGAACGCGGGGGAGAGGGCCGCGCAGGGGGCGGCCGGGCTCAGGCGGTGCGGGTGCCGTCCTCGTCCGGGGCCGGCCGGACCGGGATGTCGGAGGGGTCCTGGAAGATCCCTTCGAGGGCCAGCTGGGCGCCGCCCCGGGCGGCGTTGGAGAGCCCGAGGGTGGAGGCGGAGACGGCGACCTGCTGGGAGGCGGGGGAGATCCGCCGGCGGTCGAGGAACTCCTGGGCGGGGCCGACCAGGTACCGGCCGAGGGCCGCGAAGTGGCCGCCCAGGACGATCCGGGGCGGGTTCAGCACGTCGACCAGGACGCTGAGTCCGAGGGCCAGGTCGTCCGCGACGGCGGCGAGCGCGGCGAGGGTGCGCGGCTCGCCGGCGTCGGCCCGGCCGAGCAGGTCGTCGAGCCGTTCGGCCAGGTCGACGGAGCGGTCGTGGACCCGGTCGTCGGGGTCGGCGGCGGCGTCCAGGAGGGCCTGCAGTCCGACGGCGACCTCCCAGCAGCCGGTGCGGCCGCAGCCGCAGGGCCGGTCGAGCCGGTCGAGCTTCATGTGGCCGATCTCGGAGCCGCGCAGCAGCTTGCCGCCGGAGATGCCGGCCCCGCCGACGCCGATCCCGCCGGTGACGTAGACGAGTTCGCGGGGTCCGGTGCCGCTGTCGGGGGCGGCCAGGTACTCGGCGAGCGCGCCGGACTCGGCGTCGTTCTCCAGCAGGACCGGGGGCGCGTGCCGTCCCAGTCGGGCGCGCAGCTCCTGGACGGCCCGGACGCCGTGCCAGCCGAAGTTGGTGGCGACCGCGACCGTCCCGGAGGCGCTGTCGATCGAGCCCTGGGTGACCAGGGTGATCCCGATGGTGTGCATGCCGCGGGCGGCGACCGCGCTGAGGCAGTCCGCGACCAGGTCGGCGACCTCGTGCAGGGCGGCCTGCGGGGTGAGGGCGGGGACGTCGAGGGCGAGGCGCTCCTGGTGGACGACGGTGCCGCGCAGGTCGAGGGCCAGGACGGTGACGTGGTCGGGGCCCAGCTCGGCCCCGATTCCGCAGATCCAGCGGCCGTCGAGCTCGACCATCCGGTGCGGCCGGCCGACCGCGCCGGCCCGGTCGAGCTCGCCCTCGCGCACCAGGCCCCGCTGGATCAGGTCGGCGACCAGGACCGAGACGGTGGCCCGGGGGAGGCCGCTCGCGGTGGCGAGGTGGGTGCGCGACTGGGCGCCGTTCTCGCGCAGCTGGCGCAGCATCACGCCCAGGTTGGTGCGGCGCAGCGACGCCTTGTCGGCGACCTCGGGGTGGCCCGCCAGGACGGCGCCCGCGGGGCCGCCGGTGCCGGTGGTGCCGCGCTGCGTCTGTCGCACGTGCTCTCCTCGTTCCGGGCCTGCCGTGCAGGCCGTGGTGGCCTGGCCATATTAGTTCATGCAGCACACGAAATAACCGCGGATGCCCGCGCCCGCCGGGCGCCGACCGGCGCCGACGCCGAGTCGGCGGCTGTCGTGCGCCGTGCCAACCCGCCCTTCGTGCAGGTGGGTTGCCCGTACCCGTGGGCGGTGCGGCGGTTCATCGCGGTTGCGCAACGGCCCTCCGCGCCCCTTGACAGCCTCGATCCTTAATTAACACACTAGCCGAAATAACCCGCCCGGGGCGATCCGCGGCCCCCACCACCGCGCCCGGGCCGGACCCGCCCCCCCAGCAGGCAGCAGAAGAGGACCCTCATGAAGAACCGCGCGCTCAGAACCGCCACCCTCGCCGTGGCGGTCGCCTCGCTGGCCGCCACGGCCGCCTGCGGCTCCGGCGGCTCCGGGGAGAAGGCCGCCGGACCGGTCCGGATCGAGTTCTGGGGCTGGGCCCCCGGCTACGAGAAGTCCGTCGAGCTCTTCAACTCCACCCACCCGGACGTCCAGGTCGTCTACAGCAAGATCTCGCCCGGCGCCAAGGGCGGCTACACCAAGCTGCTCAGCGCCGTGAAGGCCGGCAACGCCCCCTGCCTCGGCTCGGTCGGCTTCGAGACGCTGCCCACCTTCGCCGCCGCCGGCGCGCTCCAGGACGCCACCGCCGCCGCCGCGCCCTACGCGAAGGAGTACGCCGCCGCCGCGTTCGCCCAGTCCGGGGTGGCCGGCCACACCTACGGCCTGCCCGTGGACATCGCCCCGATGGGCCTGATCTACCGCAAGGACCTCTTCGCCAAGTACGGGATCACCGAGGCGCCGAAGACCTGGGCCGAGTACGCCGCCGACGCCGAGACCGTCCACGCCGCCGACCCGAACGCCTACATCGGCTACTTCGGCAACGACGCCTACAACTTCGCCGGCCTCGCCCAGCAGGCCGGCGCGAAGTGGTTCGGCACCGGCGGCGACAAGTGGACCGTGCACGTGGACGACCCGGCGACGAGGAAGGTCGCCGCCTTCTGGCAGGACCTGATCGACCGGAAGCTGGTCAAGGTCGTGCCGAGCTTCGACACCGCCCTCTACCAGGGCATGGGCGAGGGCACCATCCTGTCCGACGTCAACGCGGTCTGGGACACCCCGATCCTCGCCGACAGCGTCAAGCAGACTGCCGGCAACTGGGCCGTCGCCCCGATGCCGGTCTGGGACGCCGCCGCGCCCGCCGCCGGCAACGCCGGCGGCACCCCCACCGCCGTGCTGAAGGGCTGCAAGCACGTCGAGGAGGCCGTCGAGTTCGCCCACTGGTTCGGCACCGACCCGGCCAGCGTCGGCAACCTGATCAAGGAGACCGGCATCTACCCCGCCGCCCTCACCGGCCTGGACAACCCGGCCCTGGCCGAACCCGACCCGTTCTACGGCGGCCAGCGGATCTACGACGTGTTCAAGGCGAGCGCCGCCCGGGTCGACCCCGGCTTCCAGTGGGGCCCGGTGATGACCAAGACCTCCGGCGCCCTCGGCGACGGCCTCGGCCGGGCGGGCGCCGGCACCGGCACCCTGGACGCCGCGCTGGCCGACGCGCAGGCCCAGACCCTGGCCGAGATGAAGACCCAGGGCATGGAAACCGGCTGACCATGCACCCGTCGCCCACCACCCCCGCCCCGGCGCGCCCGGGGGAGCGCCCCGGGCCCACCCCGCCGGACGCCGCCCCGCCGTCCGCCCCGCGCCCGGCCGCCCCGAGGCCGCGCGCCTTCGACCGGCGGCGCTGGACGCCGCTGGGCTTCCTGCTCCCGTTCGGCTCCCTGTTCCTGCTGACCTTCGTCGCGCCGATCTGCTACGCCGTCCACCAGAGCCTCTTCAAGCTGCACCGCTCCGGCCTCGGGCTCACGCCCCCGTCCACGGTCTTCGCCGGCTTCGCCAACTACACCGAGGCGCTGGCGGACCGCGCGTTCACCTCCTCCGTCGTCCGGGTGCTGCTGATCGGCGCCGTGCAGGTGCCGCTGATGCTGGGCCTGGCCCTGCTGCTGGCGCTGCTGCTGGACGGCCGCCGCACCCCGGGCCGGCGCTTCTTCCGGCTGGCCTTCTTCCTGCCGTACGCGATCCCCGGGGTGGTCGGCGGCCTGATGTGGTCCTTCCTGTACCAGCCGGACGTCAGCCCGATCGCCCGGGCGCTCGCCGGCCTCGGCCTGCACGTCGACTTCACCGCCGAGGGCGTGCTGCCCTGGTCGGTGGGCAACATGCTGACCTGGGGCTGGACCGGCTACAACACGATCGTCATCCACTCGGCGCTGAAGGCGATCCCCGGCGAGTTCGCCGAGGCCGCCGAGCTCGACGGCTGCACGGGCTGGCGGCTGGCCTGGCACGTCAAGGTCCCGATGGTCCGGCCCGCGCTGGTGATGAGCACGGTGTTCTCCATCATCGGCATGGCGCAGCTCTACAACGAGCCCGTCGTGATGCGGGCCGTCGCCCCCAACCTGTCCGCCGACTGGACCCCGATCATGGCCGCGCAGAACGAGGTGGCGGCCAACAACTACCAGGCCGCGGCCGCCCGTTCGGTGATCCTCGCGCTGGTGATCTTCGTCCTCTCGTTCGGCTTCATGCGGTTCGTCAACAAGCGCGGAGCGGCCCTGTGAAGAACGCGTCGAAGGGCCCGGTCCGGCCCGCGAACCCGGCCGGCCGGGCCGGGGTGCTCGCCGTCCTGGTGCTCGCGGCGGTCTACTCCCTGCTGCCGGTGTGGTGGCTGGTGGTCTCCGCGACCAAGGGCAGCAGCGACCTCTTCTCCAGCAACGGCTTCTGGTTCGCCGGGCGGATCGAGCTCGTCCGCAACGTCTCCACCCTGCTCGGCGTCCAGGACGGCGTCTTCGGCCGCTGGCTGCTGAACAGCCTGCTGTACGCGGTCGGCGGCGCGGCCGTCGCCACCCTGCTGTCCGCGATGGCCGGCTACGCGCTGGCGAAGTACGCCTTCCGCGGCCGCGAGGCGGTCTTCAACACCGTGCTGGGCGCGATCCTGATCCCGGCCCCGCTGTTCGCCCTGCCGCTGTACCTGATGTTCTCCGCCACCCACGTGGTGAACACCTTCTGGGCGGTGTTCGTCCCCAGCGTCGTCAGCCCGTTCGGCGTCTACCTGGCGCGCGTCTACGCGACGGCCGCGGTGCCCGACGAACTGCTGGAGGCCGGACGGATCGACGGCGCGGGCGAGTTCAGGATCTTCCGGTCGCTGGCCCTGCGGGTCCTGCAGCCCTCGCTGGTCACCATCTTCCTGTTCCAGTTCGTGACGGTCTGGACGAACTACCTGCTGCCGTCGCTGATGCTCGCGAACGACCGCCTGCAGCCGGTCACCGTCGGCCTGGTCGCCTGGAAGGAGCAGCGCGGCCAGACCGTCCCCTACAACCTGATCATCACCGGTTCGCTGCTGTCGGTCGTCCCGATCGTGGTGATGTTCCTGCTGCTGCAGCGCTACTGGAAGGCCGGACTCGCCGCCGGCAGCGTCAAGTAGCCCCCGCACCTACCCCGAAGAGGCAGAGCAACAGATGAGTGAGCTGCGGCTGACCACCCTGACGCTGCCGACCGCGCCGGTCGGCCCCGTCAACCCGCTCCCCCCGCTGTTCGGCGGCACCGACCAGCACCAGGTCGAGGACGCCGGCGACGCGGACGAGGAGATGCGCCACAACATCGGCTACGGCCGGGTGCCCTCCGTGCTGCCCTACCTGGTGCAGGACGGCTACACCCGCGACCGGTCGCCCGCCGAGCACCCCGTGGCGGTGCTGGAGAACGACGTCCTGCGGGCCACCTTCCTGCTCGGCGCGGGCGGGCGGCTCCAGTCCGTGGTGCACCGGCCGACCGGACGCGAACTCCTCTTCCGCAACCCGGTGTTCCAGCCCGCCAACCTCGCCCTGCGCGGCGCCTGGCTGGCCGGCGGCGTCGAGTGGAACATCGGCACCATCGGCCACGCCCCCACCACCTGCGAACCCCTGCACGCCGCCCGCCTCACCCGCCCGGACGGCACCCCGGTGCTGCGGATGTGGGAGTACGAGCGGATCCGCGGCGTCGTCTTCCAGATCGACGCCTGCCTCCCCGAGGGCTCCCCGGTGCTGCTGGTCCACGTCCGGATCACCAACCCCCGCGCCACCGCGGTGCCCATGTACTGGTGGTCCAACACCGCCGTCCCCGAGGCCCCCGACGTCCGGGTGCTGGCCCCGGCCGAGGCCGCCTGGCAGTTCTCCTACGACCGCCGGGTCCGCCGGGTCGCCCTCCCCGCGCCGGACGGCACCGACCTCACCCGCACCACCCTCTCCCGGGACGCCGCCGACTACTTCTTCGACGTCCCCGCGGGCCGCCGGGGCTGGGTCGCCGCCCTGGACGGGGAGGGCCGGGGCCTGGTCCAGGCGTCCACCGAGCGGCTGCGCGGCCGCAAGCTCTTCCTCTGGGGCCGGGGCGCGGGCGGCCGGCACTGGCAGGAGTGGCTGGCCGGACCCGGCCACGCCTACCTGGAGATCCAGGCCGGCCTGGCCCGCACCCAGCTCGAACACCTGCCGATGCCGGCCGGCGCCCGCTGGGCCTGGACCGAGGCGTACGGACTGCTGGAGGCCGACCCCGCCGCCGTCCACGGCACGGACTGGACGGCGGCCCGCGCGGCGGCCGAACACGCCCTGGACGCCCTCCTCCCGCAGCACCTGCTGGACGCCGAACTCGACGCCTCCGCCGCCTGGGCGGACCGCGAACCCGAGGAGGTCCTGCAGGACGGCTCCGGCTGGGGCGCCCTGGAACAGCAGCGCCGCACCCTGGCCGGCGAAGCCCCGCTGCCCACCCCCGGCACCCCGTTCCCGGCCCGCACCCTGGGCCGGGAGCAGGCCCCCTGGCTCGAACTCCTCACCCGCGGCACCATCAGCGCCGACGACCCGGACCGGCCGCCGCCCTCCTACCAGACCGACCCGGTGTGGACCCGGCCGCTGGCCGCCGCCGACGGCTGGCTCGCCCGGCTTCACCTCGGCACCCTGCGCGCCCACGCCGGCGACCACGACGGCGCCCGCGCCGCCTGGCGGAGCTCCGTCGAACGGCGCCCCACCGCGTGGGCCTGGCGCAGCCTCGCCGCCCTCGCCGCCCATACCGGCGACCTCGACGGCGCCGTCCGCGCCTACCGCGAGGCGCTCCGGCTCGCCCCCGCGCTGCTGCCGCTCGTCCTGGAGGCCGCCGACGTCCTGCTCCGCGCCGGGCACCCCCGGGAGGTGCTGGAGCGCCTCGACGCGCTGGACGCCGACCAGCGCGCCGCGGGCCGGGTCCGCTGGACGGAGGCCCGCGCCGCGCTGGACGCCGGGGACGCGGAGCGCTGCGGCCGCCTGCTCCGCGAGGGCATCGAGGTCGCCGACCTCCGCGAGGGCGAGGGCTCCCTGCACGAACTCTGGTTCGCCCACCGGCGGGCCACCGGCGGCGCCGGACCCGACCGGGACCTCCCGAGGGCCTACGACTTCCGGATGCTGGCCGGGGCGGGCGCCGACTGACCGCCGGACGCCCCGCCCCGGCGCCCCGGCCCGGGCCCGGGGCGTCCGGCGGTCAGCGCGCGGCGCGCAGCTCCTCCAGCAGCATGCCCTGGTCGGCGAGCAGCTCGGTGAGGATGCGCCGGGCGGTCCGGAGCAGCTCGGCGACGTCGGCGCCGGCCAGGGCGTAGACCACCGTGGAGCCCTCGCGGGTGGCGGTGACCAGGCCGGAGCGGCGCAGGATGGCGAGCTGCTGGGAGAGGCTGGACGGTTCGATGTCCAGCTCGGGCAGCAGGTCGCGCACCGGGGTCGGGCCGGCCTGGAGCAGTTCGAGGACCCGGATTCGCACCGGGTGGCCGAGCATCCGGAAGAACTCGGCCTTGGCCTGGTACAGCGGTACGGGCATGCTTCCTCCCCTTGTCCGGCGGCACGCGGGCCGCCGACCCGCGCTCAGACCTCCAGCGTCGACTCGATCCGCTTCAGCTGGTGCCGGGCCATCGCGAGGTTGGACCGGCTGCGGTTGAGCGCGAGGTACAGGAACAGGCCGCGCCCGCTGGACGTGGTGAGCGGCCGGATGAGGTGGTACTGGCCGGTCAGGGTGACCAGGATGTCCTCGATGCCGTCCTCGTGGAGGTTGAGCATTTCCATCGCCCGCATCTTGGCACGGACCAGGTCCGTGTTGGCGGCCGCGGCGACGTTCAGGTCGATCTCGCCGCCGTCCCCGAGGGTGCCGAGCGCCATGCCGCTGCCGTAGTCCACCAGGGCGACCCCGATGGCCCCTTCGATGGTCATGGCTTCCTTGAGCGAGGTTTCGAGGTTCGCCATCGCCTGTCTCCTGTCCTGGCTGTGATCGGTTCGGCACGACTGTAGGAACGGGATCGCACTGCGGCCGAGTGTTGACCGGAATCTTTCGCTTCTGGTCGATCCGCGATCGCGGAGTGCCGATTCGCCGACCACATGAAGACATTTGCAACTCAGGATGTGAACAGTTCACGCGTACGCGATTCCTGCGACGGCACCCGGGGAACGCGTCCCGGCGCCTCCGGAACGCGGCGGGGCCCGGGAGCGGTATCCGGCTCCCGGGCCCCTGAGTGCCACCCAATTGTTATGCACCGGCACGTTTAAGGACGGCGATCATGCTCAAAGCGTTCGCTTTACCATTGAAGCTACCGCGCCACGAAGAGGCGCAGGAGGGAGTCGAACCCCCATCTCACGCTGTTGGCCCCGTCCGGTCGATCCGGCGCTCGGCGGCGAATGCTGAGACTTGAGCGAGAGTCTGAGTCTCACGGGGCGCCTCTACCTGTTGGGCCACCCCGGCACGTGGTGCCGGGGGAGGGATTCGAACCCCCACCGTTCCCCGAAGTCAGCTTCAGCTTCAGCGTCAGCTTGCGCTCTCCGCGCCACCCCGGTCTCACCCGGGGCGATCATGGGGCTACCCGAACAGGTAGCCGAAGACGGCGTTGCCGACCCGACGGTCGGTGACCTCCGCCCCGTTCGCTTCCTCGCGGGCGAACTGCACGGCCTGCTGCAGCTTCTCCACCCGCTCCAGCAGCTCGTTCACCCGCCGCGCGGGCAACGCGCCGGAGAACTTCACCGTCGTCCAGTACCCGACCGGCACGTCCTCGTAGTACACCTCGACCTGCGCCGGGTGCTTCTCGGTCGCCTCCGCCTTGACGTGGTTGCGCGGCACCTTCCGGGTACGGACCGTCCGCACCGCCTCGGTCTTCCACGCGTCCGTCGAGGGGTCCAGCGACCAGGACTCGGCGGCGTCCAGCACCGGGAGCTTGCGGACGAACGTCCGCAGGTCGGTGAGCTGCTTCTCCAGGAACAGCAGGTACGTGACGGGGGCCCCGGCCACCAGCGTCCGCCCGTCGACCACCACGTCGGCCCGGGCCTCGGTGTTCGCCCAGTCCTTGGTGGCCGTCACGTCGAACAGCCGGGTCAGCGTCGCCGCCGTCGCCCGCAGCACGTCCTCCGCCTTGACCTGCACCCTGGTCGACTCGGGGGGCAGCTGCTCGCCCTCCTCGTCCTTCGGCTGGTACGTCCGCGACAGGCCGGCCAGCAGCGGGGGCTTCTGCAGGTCCTGGTGGGACTGCGTCAGCTCCTGGAACGACTTCGACTTGACGCCCTTTTCCACGGCGATGATCTGGTTCAACTTGGCCACGCCCGGACGCTAGCGGCCCACCCCGCCGGCCGTCACCCGGTTTTCCGGCCGCGGCCCCTGGCGGTCGCCCCGAAAGTCTGATGTTGATGTCACTCCAGACGGGTAATCTCAGGCTGAGATGCTCGATCACCACACCCCACGCACCCGCTGCGCCCCGTCGCCCCTCCGGGCCACGGCCCCGCAGCCGCAGGCGTCGCCGTCTGCGTTCTCGTCCGGCCACACTCACGGGAAGAACAGGTGACGCCAGTGCCCGGCAAGCCCACGCCCGAAGAGCAGCTCGACCCCGCGGCCCGCGCCGAGGAGGAGCTCAGCCCCGCCGAGCGGTACGCCGCCGCGCGCGAGCGCGCCAAGGAGCAGGCCACCGCGCTGTACGGCTTCCAGCAGCTGTACGACTTCCCGCTGGACGACTTCCAGGTCCGCGCCTGCCGCACGCTGGAGGAGGGGAAGGGCGTGCTGGTCGCCGCCCCGACCGGCTCCGGCAAGACCATCGTCGGCGAGTTCGCCGTGCACCTGGCGCTGGCCGGCGGCCGCAAGTGCTTCTACACCACGCCGATCAAGGCGCTGTCCAACCAGAAGTACGGCGACCTGGTCAAGCGCTACGGCCAGGCCAAGGTCGGCCTGCTCACCGGCGACAACTCCGTCAACGGGGACGCGCCGGTCGTCGTGATGACCACCGAGGTCCTGCGCAACATGCTGTACGCGGGCTCCAGCGCCCTCGACGGCCTCGGCTACGTGGTGATGGACGAGGTGCACTACCTCGCCGACCGGTTCCGCGGCGCCGTCTGGGAGGAGGTCATCATCCACCTCCCCGAGTCGGTGACGCTGGTGTCGCTCTCCGCGACCGTCTCCAACGCCGAGGAGTTCGGCGACTGGCTGGACACCGTCCGCGGCGGCACCGAGGTGATCGTCTCCGAGCACCGCCCCGTCCCGCTCTGGCAGCACGTGATGGCCGGCAACCGGATGTACGACCTGTTCGCCAGCCCCGACCGGGACGGCCGCCCCAAGGGCAGCCTGAAGAACCCCGCCAAGGCCGTCAACCCCGAGTTGGTCCGCCTCGCCCGCTCCGAGGCCGACCGCGGCCGCGACCGGTTCGCCCGCGGCCGGGGCCGCTCGATGCCCGCCGGCCGCCCCGGCCGGGTCTGGACGCCGGGCCGGGTCGACGTGATCGACCGGCTCGACGCCGAGGGCCTGCTGCCCGCGATCACCTTCATCTTCAGCCGGGCCGGCTGCGAGGCCGCCGTCCAGCAGTGCCTCAACTCCGGCCTGCGCCTCAACCGGGAGGCCGACCGCTTCAAGGTCCGCCAGTTCGTCGAGGAGCGCTGCCGCGACATCCCCGACGAGGACCTGCACGTCCTCGGCTACTACGAGTGGCTGGACGGCCTGGAGCGCGGCATCGCCGCCCACCACGCCGGCATGCTGCCCCGGTTCAAGGAGGTCGTCGAGGAGCTGTTCGTCCAGGGCCTGGTCAAGGCGGTCTTCGCCACCGAGACGCTCGCCCTCGGCATCAACATGCCCGCCCGCTCGGTGGTCATGGAGAAGCTGGTCAAGTGGAACGGCGAGACCCACGCCGACATCACCCCCGGCGAGTACACCCAGCTCACCGGCCGGGCCGGCCGCCGCGGCATCGACATCGAGGGCCACGCGGTGGTCCTGTGGCAGCGCGGCCTCGACCCGGAGGCGCTGGCCGGCCTGGCCGGCACCCGCACCTACCCGCTCAAGTCCTCCTTCCGCCCCTCGTACAACATGGCCGTCAACCTGGTCGGCCAGTTCGGGCGGCACCGCTCCCGCGAACTGCTGGAGACCTCCTTCGCGCAGTTCCAGGCCGACCGCTCGGTGGTCGGCATCGCCCGGCAGGTGCAGCGCAACGAGGAGGGCCTGGACGGCTACCGCGAGTCGATGACCTGCCACCTCGGCGACTTCGACGAGTACATGGCGCTGCGCCGCGACCTCAAGGACCGCGAGAACGAACTCGCCCGCGAGGGCTCCTCGCAGCGCCGGGCCGCCGCCATCGAGGCGATCGAACAGCTCCGGCCCGGCGACATCATCCACGTCCCGACCGGCAAGTTCGCCGGCCTCGCGCTCGTCCTCGACCCCGGCCTGCCCCCGGTCAGCCGCAACGGGCACGGCCGCGGCGGACCCCGCCACCCCGACTTCCAGGACGGGCCGCGCCCCGTCGTGCTCACCGCCGAACGCCAGGTCAAGCGCCTCGCGATGATCGACTTCCCGCACCCCGTCGCGGCGATGGACCGGATGCGGATCCCCAAGTCCTTCAACCCGCGCAGCCCGCAGTCCCGCCGCGACCTCGCCTCCGCGCTGCGCACCAAGGCCGGCCACCTCGAACCCGAGCGTTTCCGCAAGGGCCGCGCCGCCGCTGCCGACGACCCCGAGATCAGCCGGCTGCGCACCGCCCTGCGCCAGCACCCCTGCCACGGCTGCGACGAGCGCGAGGACCACGCCCGCTGGTCCGAGCGCTACCACCGCCTGCACCGCGACACCGAGCTCCTCGAACGCCGGATGCGCTCGCGCACCCACACCATCGCCCGCACCTTCGACCGGGTCTGCGGCCTGCTCATCGACCTCGGCTACCTCAGCGGCGACACCGTCACCGACGACGGCAAGCGCCTCGCCCGCCTCTACGGCGAACTCGACCTGCTCGCCGCCGAGTGCATCCGCGAAGGCGTCTGGAACGGCCTCGCCGCCGCCGAGCTCGCCGCCTGCGCCTCGGCGCTGGTCTACGAGGCCCGGCAGTCCGACGACGCCGTCGCCCCGCGCGTCCCCGAGGGCGGCGCCAAGGACGCCCTCGGCAGGATGGTCCGGATCTGGGGCCGGCTCGACGCCCTGGAGGAGCAGCACAAGATCTCCACCGCCGAGGGCGTCGGCCAGCGCGAACCCGACCTCGGCTTCGCCTGGACCGCCTACCGCTGGGCCCTCGGCCACGACCTCGACGCCGTCCTGCGCGACGCCGACATGCCCGCCGGCGACTTCGTCCGCTGGACCAAGCAGCTGATCGACGTCCTCGGCCAGATCCAGGACGCGGCCGGCGACAACGCCGACCTCCGCAAGACCGCCCGCAAGGCGGTCGACGGGATGCGGCGCGGCATCATCGCGTACTCCTCGGTCGGGTAGGGCCCGGTCGGCCGTCCGGTCGGCCGACCGGGACCGGGCACGCCGAAGCCGGTCCCGCCCCCGAGGGGTGGGACCGGCTTCCGCCGTCAGGCCGCGAGCAGCTGCTGGAGCAGGTCGCGGTAGGCGCGCAGCGAGAGGCGCAGGTCCTCGGTGCGGGAAGCACCGTCCGGGGACTCCCGGTGCGCGCCGTCGCGGTCGCCGTCCGCCTGCCACGCCTCGCGCAGGGCGGCCCGGCGCTCGCGCAGGCCGTCGGTCAGCCGGCGCACCGTCTCGTCCAGCGCCTCGTCCGCCTCCCGGACGGCCCGGCCGGGATCGTCCACGAAGGTGCCCACCGCGTGCTCCAGCCGGTCGGTCAGCCGCGAGGCCAGCTCCGGCGGCAGGATCGGGCCGGAGCCGTCCGGCACGGACGGGCTCCCGGCGGCGGAACGCGGACGGGCGGGCTCCGCCGTCTTCGTCATGTCGGCGGGGTGCGGGGCGGTGCCCGCCTGGATCTCGGCCTCCGCAGGAGCAGCGGCGGGGGCGGAGGCGGGAGCGGGGACGGAGGCGGCGCGGGTCGGGGCGGCGGCGGGCGCCGGGGCCTGGTTCGGCGGGGTGTTGGAGACGAAGCGGCCCCGGCTGATTCCGTTGCCGCCGGTGTCGGTGGCGCGGTCCGTGTCGGCGGCGCGGCCAGCGGCGCGGCCGGTGTCGGTGGCGCGGTCGGTGTTCGGGTCGTTGATGGTCATGGTGTCCTCCTCCTCGGGAACGGTGGGCGGCGGGGGGTACGGCCCGCGCTCAGGCGTGGTGCTCGCGCTGGGACGGCAGCCCCCGGGCGGGGCGGGGGGCCGCTGCCGCACGCGGCTTCGGCTCGTCCCCGGCGCCGACCAGCGCGACGAACAGCTCCCGGGCCCGGAGCAGCGCCGCGCGCTGCTCCTCGGTGGCCGCGGGCCGTCCGGTGGCGTCCGGCCGGGCGAGCGCGTGCAGCACCCGGTAGGACTCGACGTGCTCGCCGTGGTCCACCGAGATGGTGTCGATCTGCGCGTCCACGTCCGAGTCCGGGTAGCCGCGGTCACGCGCCACCCGGGACAGCAGCGCCTCCGCGTTCGCCAGCGCCTGCCGGGGGTCGTCGACGAAACGCGCCTTCACTTCCGCCCACTGCCGCTCGGCCCGCTCCCGCTCGGCGCCGCTCAGCGGCGTGAGGGTCAGCTCCCGGTGCCGCTCCACCCGCAGCGCGAGCTCGCGCTCGGCCGCGGCGGTGTCCCCGCCGTGCCGGGCGACGGTGCGCTCGTACTCGGGCCCGAACCGGCGACTCAGGTTCGGGTGCTCCTGCCGGCGACGGACGGCGAACACCACGGCCGCCGCCACCACCACGGCGATCACGACGACCGCCACGATCAGACCGCTGGACATGCTCTGCCTCCTGACGCAGGGGCCGCCCGCCCGGGGCCGCCCAGTTCGGTTCGCTCCCGGCATCGGGTGACCCGTGCGCGGATCCCCAAACCCGGCAGCTCCCTGACGGCACGTCAGATCCCCGCCCCCCGAGCCGACGCCCCGCCCGCCCGCAGGCCGTCCCCGGCCGTCCGGCGCCGGGTGGGTGGGGCCCGTCGGGTGGTCTCCTCCCGCGCGCGCCTGCCTGTTGCCCGCCCGCAGGGCGCCTCCGGCCGTTCGGCGCTGGGTCGGTGGGGCTGTCGGGTCGTCTCTGCCCATGCCTGCCCGCAGGCCGTTCTCGGCCGTCCGGCGGCGGGTGGGTGGGGTCCGTCGGGTGGTCTCCTCCCGCGCGCGCCTGCCCGTTGCCCGCCCTCAGGGCGCTTCCGGCCGTTCGGCGCCAGGTCGGTGGGGCTGTTGGGTCGTCTCTGCCCACCCCTGCCCCTTGCCTGCCCGCAGGGCGTTCCCGGCCGTTCGGCGGCGGGGCTGTCGGGTCGTCTCTCCCCTGCCCGCCCGCAGGGCGTTCTCAGGTGTTCGGCACCGGGCCGGTGGAGTCGCGGACGATGAGTTCGGTGGCGAGTTCGACGTGCAGGGCTTCGACCGCGGTGCCTTCGATGAGGCGGAGCAGCAGGCTGACGGCGAGGCCGCCGAGTTCTTCGAGGGGTTGGCGGACGGTGGTGAGGGTGGGGATGGAGGTGCGACTGAGGTAGTCGTCGTCGAAGCCGGCGATGGAGAGGTCGGTGGGGACGCGCAGGCCGCGCTGGTGGGCGGCGCGGAGGGCGCCGATGGCGGCCTTGTCGTTGAAGGCGACCAGGGCGGTGGGGGGCTGGGGGAGGTCGAGGAGGCGGGCGGCGGCGGTGTGGCCCCAGTCGCTGGTGGGTTCGATGCTGGTGACGAGTTCCGGGGGGACGAGGACGCCGGCTTCGGCGAGGGCGGCGGTGTGGCCGGCGAAGCGCGAGGTGGAGGCGAGCCAGTCGGCGGGGCCGTTGATGTAGCCGATCCGGCGGTGGCCGAGGGCGACCAGGTGGGCGGTGAGGTTGCGGGCGCCGGTGAAGTGGGAGGCGGAGACGGCGGCGATGTCCCGGGGGACGGGGGTGCGCGGGTCGATGACGACGAACGGGAGGTCCTGGCGGCGGAGCCGTTCGAGGTCGGCGCCCTCCTCGACGGGGAGGACGAGGAGCGCGCCGGCGAGGTCGCGGCGGCGGGGCAGTGCGGCGAGCGCCCCGTTGTGCTGGGCGGAGGAGCCGGCGCTGAGGATCAGTTCCCGGCCGTGCCGGTCGAGGGCTTCGGCGACGGCGGTGACGATGGTGCCGAAGTAGTCGGTGAGCAGGTAGGGGCAGCGGACGAAGACCGCGCCGGGCCGGGCGGGGCGCCGGGCGGCGGGTTCGGGGGAGCCGAGGCGTTCCATCGCGGCGCGGACGGCGGCCCGGGTCTCCTCGGCGACGGCGGCCTGCCCGGTCAGGACGCGGGAGACGGTGGCGGGGGAGACCCCGGCGGCGGCCGCGATGTCCCGGACGGTGACCCGGGACGACTTCGGCCTACCCATCTGTTTCATCGTTTCGTTTCATGGACGCGATCATACAACTCCCAACTTGTCAGGGCTGCACGAATCTTGACACGGGGAAAGTCGGTGCCCTTTCCTGAATGCACATGCGGATTGCAGAAATGTTTCATTTCGTTTCATGAAGGCAAGGGGAGAGGATCCCGATGTACCGACGCGTCCTCGGCACCGCCACGGCCGCCGCCCTGGCCCTGGGCCTGACCGGCGCGGCCCCCGCCCCCGCCCCGACCCACCGGGCCGCCGAGGTCCGGGTCTGGGTGACCACCCCGGACGGCGCCGAACTCCTGCACCAGCGCCCGTCGGTGGCGTTCCGGCCGGGCGCCTCCGCCCGCACCACCATCACCGTCGACCCGGGGCGGTCCTTCCAGAGCATGGACGGCTTCGGCGCCTCGATCACCGACTCCTCCGCCACCGTCCTGAGTTCTCTGCCCCCGGCCGACCGGGACGCCGCGCTGCGGCGACTCTTCGACCCGGTGCGGGGGATCGGCATCAGCATGGTCCGCCAGCCGGTCGGCTCCTCCGACTTCACGGCCGCCGCCGCGCACTACACCTACGACGACGTCCCGGCCGGGCAGAGCGACTTCGCGCTGGCGCGCTTCTCGATCGCCCACGACGAGCGGCAGATCCTCCCGCTGCTGCGCCAGGCCCGGCGCCTCAACCCGGAGTTGAAGGTGGTCGCGACCCCGTGGAGCCCGCCCGCCTGGATGAAGACGAGCGACTCGCTGCTGGAGGGCCGGCTCAAGGACGACCCGGCGGTGTACGACGCGTACGCCCGCTACCTGGTGAAGTTCGTCCAGGCGTACGCGGCGGCGGGCGTCCCGGTCGACTACCTGACGGTGCAGAACGAGCCGCAGAACCGCAAGCCCACCGCGTACCCGGGCACCGACCTGCCGGTCGGGCAGGAGGAGAAGGTGATCGAGGCGCTCGGGCCGCTGCTGAGGAAGGCCAGCCCGGGCACCAGGATCCTCGGCTACGACCACAACTGGGCCACCCACCCGGATGACGTGAAGAACACCCCGCCCGGCGAGGATCCCGAAACCGACTACCCCTACCGGCTGTTGGACAGCGACGCCGCCAAGTGGCTGGCCGGGACGGCCTACCACTGCTACGCGGGCGACCCGGCCGCGCAGAGCGCGCTGCACGACGCGCACCCGGACAAGGGCGTCTGGTTCACCGAGTGCTCGGGCTCGCACGGCCCGGACGACACCGCCGCGCAGACCTTCCGGGGGACGCTGACCTGGCACGCCCGCAACCTGACCGTCGGCGCGACCCGCAACTGGGCCAAGTCCGTGCTGAACTGGAACATCGCGCTGGACGAGCACGACGGCCCGCACAACGGCGGCTGCGGCACCTGCACCGCCCTGCTGACCGTGCACGAGGACGGCAGCGTCGGCACCGGCGCCGAGTACTACACGGTCGGCCACCTGTCGAAGTTCGTCCGCCCCGGCGCCCGCCGGATCGCCAGCACCAGCTTCGGCACGCCGGGCTGGAACGGGCAGCTGACCGACGTCGCGTTCACCGACCCGGACGGGTCGACCGTGCTGGTGGTGCATAACGAGAACGACGCGCCGCGCGACTTCGCGGTCGCGGTCGGCGGCCAGTCCTTCGAGTACACGCTGCCCGGCGGCGCGCTCGCCACCTTCAGCTGGCCCGCGTCCGGTGCGCCGAAGGCCGACCGGCGCGAGGTGCCGCTCACCGGCGCCACCGCCGACGCCCGGCCGGCCGCCGCCGACGCCCGCGCGGCGATCGACGCGGACGCCGCCACCCGGTGGAGCACCGGGCAGGCCCAGGCACCCGGCCAGTACCTGGGCGTCGACCTCGGGCGGCGCACCGCCTTCGACCGGATCGCCCTCGACAGCGGCGACAACCTCGGTGACTACGCCCGGAGCTGGCGGATCGAAGCGAGCGACGACGGCACCCGCTGGCGCCCCCTCGCCACCGGCGCCGGCACCGGACAGCTGACCACCGTCGACCTGCCGCGCGGCACCCGGGCCCGCTACCTGCGGATCACCAACACCGGTACCGCGCCCAACTGGTGGACCCTCGCCGACCTCCGCCTCTACCGCTGACCCTTACCCCCCCCCACCCCCTCACCCCCCCCACCCCCTCACCCCCCCCACCCCCACACCAGGAGCCGCCCCGTGCCCGGACCGCACCGCTCCCTCCGCCTGGCCACCGCCCTCGCCCTGGCCGCCGCCGGCCTGGCCACCGCGGGCACCGCCCCCGCCCGGGCGGCCGACACCGTCGCCCAGGTCTGGATCACCACCGCCGACGGCACCAGCCGCCTCGCCCCGGCCGCCTCCGCCGCGTTCTCCGCCACCACCCCGCAGGCGCAGGACATCGCGGTCGACGCGGGCGACGTCCGGCAGCCGCTGGTCGGCTTCGGCGCCGCGTTCACCGAGTCCTCCGCCCACCTGGTGGCCGGCCTGTCCGCCGCGACCCGTTCCGCCCTGATGAACGACCTGTTCGCCACCTCGGGCGGCGGCATCGGCCTGAACTACCTGCGCCAGCCGCTCGGCGCCTCCGACTTCGTCGCGCACCTGCCGTTCTACTCGTACGAGGACACCAGGGGCGCGTTCTCGATCGCCCGCGACCAGCAGGAGATCCTGCCCGCGATCAACCAGGCCCGGGCGGTCAACCCGAACATCCGGATCATGGGCACCCCGTGGTCGCCGCCCGCCTGGATGAAGACCTCGAACTTGCTGAACGGCGGCAGCCTGAAGCCGGAGAACTACGGCGACTTCGCCGACTACCTGGTCAAGGCGGTCCAGGCGTACGGCGCGGCCGGCGCCCCGATCAGCGACCTGACGGTGGCCAACGAGCCGAAGTTCCAGACCACCTACCCGTCCACCGGGATGACGGCCGCCCAACAGGCCGACTTCGTCAAGGTGTTGGACGCCAAGCTGACCGCGGCCGGCCTGCCCACCGAGCTCTACGCCTACGACCACAACTGGGACGACACCGCGTTCCCGCTCGGCGTGCTCTCCCAGGACGCCTCGGTGGCCCGGCTCAAGGGCGCGGCGTTCCACTGCTACGGCGGGCAGCCGGAGGCCGAGCAGCAGGTCGCGGACACCGGGAAGGCGGTGTTCTTCACCGAGTGCACCGGCACCGACTCGGCGACCCCGGCGCAGACCTTCGCCAACACGCTGAAGTGGCAGACCGAGAACCTGGTCATCCGCAACCTGCGCAGCGGCGGCCGCACCGCCGTGCTGTGGAACATCGCGCTGGACGCCAACGGCGGCCCGCAGTACGGCAACTGCTCCACCACCTGCAACGGCGTGCTGGAGGTCTCCAACGGCGGCTACACCAAGAACGCCGAGTACTACGTGCTCGGCCACGTCTCGAAGTTCGCCAAGCCGGGCGCGCACCGGATCGGCTCGACCAGCCAGGGCGGCGGCGGCCTGCAGGACGTCGCCTTCCTGAACCCGGACGGCTCGCGCGGCGCGGTGGTGCTCAACGCGACCGGCTCCGCCCAGCACTTCTCGATCAGCGACGGCGGCCGCTCGCTGGTCTACGACCTCCCGGCCGGCGCGGTCGCCACCTTCAGCTGGCCCGGCGCGCCCACCGGGGGCGGCACGGGCGGCACCGGCGGGACGGTCGACAGCGCGGCCTGGTACACCCTGGCCAACGCCAACTCCGGCAAGTGCGTGGACGCCACCGGCTGGGGCACCGCCAACGGCACCGCCGTCCAGCAGTGGACGTGCGGCGCCGGCGCCAACCAGCAGTGGCGGTTCACCCCCACCGACGGCGGCTACTACCGGGTCGCCAACCGCAACGCCGCCGCGACCGCCCAGGTGCTGGACGTCACCGGCGCCGCCACCGCCGACGGCGCCAAGCTCCAGACCTGGCAGTGGTCCGGCGGCGCCAACCAGCAGTTCAAGCCCGTCCGGCGGACCGACGGCGGCTGGACGCTGGTCAACCGGAACAGCGGCGCGTGCCTGGACGTCACCGACGTCTCCACCGCCGACGGCGCCCGCCTCCAGCAGTGGACCTGCACCGGCGGCTCCGCGCAGTCCTTCCGCCTGACCGCGGTGGGCTGAACCCCCGAGCGGGGGTGGCCGGTTGGTGGACCGGACGCCCCCGGGTGCCCGTCCCGGACGTTGCCTGAGCGTCCGGGGCGGGCACCCGCACGTCCGCCTCCCGGCGGTGGACGCTCCGCCGGTTCGACGTGTTCCGTTCAAGCTGCGCTTACCTCACCATGGGACGGTGTCCCGCGTAACTACGCGCGTAGCACGCCTCAGTGACACCCCATCACGGCACGAGGAGATCGACAGATGACCAGGACTTCCAGGGCGGTCCGCCCGGCCGCGCTCGCCGCGACCGGCCTGCTGCTCGCGGCCCTCACCGCGGCCGTCCAGCCCACCGCCGCCACGGCCGCGCCCGGCGCCCCCGCCGCCACCGGGACCACGACCGCCGCCACCGCCGCCGCCGCCCCCAAGCGGATCCTGTTCGACAACAGCAAGGGCGAGACGGCCGGCAACGCGGACTGGATCATCTCCACCAGCCAGCCCGACCCGCTCCTCCAGAACGCCGCCCCCGCCACCGAGACCTCCTGGACCGGCGCCGTCTCCGCCTGGGGCGTCGCCCTGCAGAAGACCGGCGCCTACAGCCTCAAGACCCTCCCGGCCGGCAGCACCATCAGCTACGGCACCGGCGCCGCCCTCGACCTCGCCAACTTCGACGAGTTCGTGCTGCCCGAGCCCAACATCCGGCTCAGCGACGCCGAGAAGACCGCCGTGATGAAGTTCGTCCAGAACGGCGGCGGCCTGTTCCTGGTCTCCGACCACACCCAGAGCGACCGCAACAACGACGGCTGGGACTCCCCGGCGATCATCAACGACCTGCTCACCACCAACAGCGTCGACAACACCGACCCGTTCGGCTTCTCCGTCGACCTGCTGAACATCACCACCGACAACCCGCGCGCGATCACCGACACCACCGACCCGGTGCTGAACGGCCCCGCCGGCAAGGTCACCGGCTCGATCATCCGCAACGGCACCACCTTCACCCTCAAGCCCGCCGACAACCCGAACGTCAAGGGCCTGCTCTACCGCACCGGCTACAGCGGCACCACCGGCGCCGCCTTCGCCACCTCCACCTTCGGCAGCGGCCGGGTCGCCGTCTGGGGCGACTCCTCGCCGATCGACGACGGCACCGGCCAGTCCGGCAACACCCTCTACGACGGCTGGAACGACCCGGCCGGCACCGACGCCGCCCTCGCCCTGAACACCACCGCCTGGCTCGCCCGGAACAGCGGCACCGGCACCGGCTGCACCGCCGCCCAGCTGATCACCAACCCCGGCTTCGAGACCGGCTCCACCTCCGGCTGGACCGAGACCAACAGCAGCGGCACCAGCACCGTCAACTCCAGCGCCGCCGAGCCCGCCCACACCGGCGGCTACGACGCCTGGCTCGACGGCAACGGCGCCACCACCACCGACACCCTCGCCCAGACCGTCACCCTCCCGGCCGGCTGCGCCACCTACACGCTGAGCTTCTGGCTGCACATCGACAGCGCCGCCTCCACCACCACCCCCTTCGACACCCTCACCGTCACCGCCGACGGCACCACCCTCGCCACCTACAGCAACACCGGCGCCGCCGCCGGCTACCAGCAGCGCACCCTCGGCCTGGCCGGCTACGCGGGCCGGAGCGTGACCCTCAAGTTCACCGGCACCGAGGACTACACCAAGCAGACCTCCTTCGTCCTCGACGACGTCACCGTCAACGTCTCCTGACACGCGCGGGACTCCGCCCGGGGGCACCAGCCCGGCCGCCCGGCCCCGCCCGGCGCCCCCGGCGGAAACCCCGTTCCCCCGGACCGCCGACCGGGGGCATGATGACCGCCATGAACCGCACGGACCAGCAGCGCTTCCACGTCATCGTGCTGTCGAACTTCGCGAAGGGCTTCGACAAGTACGCCCTCACCTACGGCAAGGCCGGCATCCCGGAGAGCACCTACCCGGACCGCTTCCACCTGCTGACCCGCGCCGAACTGGCCATCGGCACCACCAAGGCCGGACGACTGCTGGAACGACTCGCGATACCCGGCGACCGGCTCCTGGTGCTGGAGACCGCCGTCGACCCCGCCGCACTGGCACCCAACCCGGTCACCGGCCTCGGCGCGGAACTGCGCCGGGACCGGATCCGGCTCACCGCCGTCCACGAACTCGACCCCGGCCCGACGGAGGAACCGGTCCTGCGGCCGACCACCGTCGAGGACGCGATGGCCGCCTCGCTGAGCCTGCACCCCCACCCGGCCGGCTACGCCGAACTGCGCCCGCGCTCGGTCTCCGTCCTGCCGGTCGCCGCCGCCTGCCAGGCCGCGTGCGCGTTCTGCTTCTCCGCCGCCTCGATCTCCAGCGACCAGCCGCCCGCCCGCGTCCCCTGGGACCGCGTCGACGACTGGCTGGCCCGGGCCGCGGCGGCCGGCGCCGAACGCGCCGTGATCACCGGCGGCGGCGAGCCCACCCTGCTCCCGTTCGACCAGCAGCTGCGCCTGGTCACCGCCTGCGCGGCCGCCCTCCCCAAGACCGTCCTGATCAGCAACGCCCACAACCTGGCCCGGCTCGCCCCCGCCGACCGGGCCGACCGGCTGGCCGCCCTCGCCGACGCGGGCCTCGGCGTCCTGGCCGTCTCCCGCCACCACCACGACGACGACACCAGCGAACGCCTGATGTCCCTGCGCACCGCCGTCGGCGAGGTCGCCGACACCTGGCGCACCGGCCGCGCCCGCTGGCCGGAACTGCGCCTGCGCCTGATCTGCGTGCTCCAGCGCGGCGGCGTCGAGGACGAGGCGGGCGTCGCCGATTACCTCACCTGGGCCGCCGCGCACGGCGTCGACGAGGTCTGCTTCAAGGAGCTGTACGTCTCCACCAGCACCGAGTCGCTCTACCACGACCACGCCGCCAACCGCTGGAGCCGCGACCACCAGGTCCCGCTCGCCGTCGTCACCCGCTTCGCCGACCGGCACGGCTTCACCGAAGCCGACCGCCTGCCCTGGGGCGCCCCCGTCTACCGGGGCAGCTGGGACGGCCACCCGATCCGGATCGCCGCCTACACCGAGCCCAGCCTGCTCTGGGAACGCACCAACGGCCTGGTCCGCAGCTGGAACGTCCTCGCCGACGGCCGCTGCTACGCCTCCCTGGAGGACCGCGCCAGCGAGATCACCGCCGGAACGGAAGGCACCACCGCATGAGGTACCAGGAGTTCGAGGCGCACCGGACGCGACGGCTCGCCGCCCGACCCGGCCTGCTGGACGCCGCCGAGACCAACGTCTACCGCGCCCTCGCCCCGCTGCGCCCGCCCGCGCCGACCGCCGCCCCGGACGACCGGACGGTCTACCGCTGCGACCTGGCCCGCACCTGGCTGCGGCGCTACGGGCTGCCCGAGGAGTGGTCGCGCCGGGCGATGGTCGGCCGGGGCGTCCGGCACGGGCTCGACCTGCTCTTCCGGCACCTGCGCGCGGCCGGCGGCCGGCTCTGGCTGCCCGCCGACGTCTACCCGGTCTACTTCGACCTGGCCCGGGCCGCCGGACTCGACCCCGGCGACTACCCGACGCTGCCCGCCCCCGCACCGCCGCAGGGCCCGCCGGACGGCGACCGCCCCGAGTACCTGCTGCTCGCCAACCCGAGCAGACCGCTCGGCCGCCACCTCACCGACGCCGAGTGCGCCGACCTGCTCGGCTGGCTGGAGCGCTCGCCGCACCGCCGCCTGCTGATCGACGCGGTCTACGACCTGGCCGTCCCGTTCGCCCCCGGCACCCGGCGGCTGCTGGCGAGCGGCCGGGCCGTCCTGCTGCACTCGGTCACCAAGGGCTGGCTGCACCCGCGCACCTTCGGCGTGGTGCTGCTCGGCCCGGACGACACCGCCGCAGCCGGGGCCTTCCGGGCCGACCCGCCGAGCCGGCGGCAGCTCCGGCTCGCCGAGAGCCTGCTGACCGAGCACGCGGACACCCCGCGGCAGGTCGCCGGGGCCCTGGCCGCCCGGGCCGAGCGGCTCTTCGCCCGGCTGCCCGCCGAGGTCAGCGCGGCGGTCCCGGCCGCCGCGCGGACCAGCCCGGGCGGCTACTTCTTCCCGGTGCCCCTCCCGGCCGACGGACTGCTCGCCGAGCACGGCGTGCTCGCCCTCCCGGCGAGCGTGTTCCGGGAGGGCGGGACGGGCGGGTGGCCCGGGTCCGTCCTCACCAGCCTCGCCGACGCGTTCGGACCGGAGGCCGGCTGAGCGGGGTTCAGGCGTCGGCCGGGAGCACCGTGCAGGGCAGCGGGTCGAAGCCGTTGAAGCCCTGGGTGAGGTAACTGACCGCGTACGCACCGCTGGAGAGGATCCACACCGGGTCGCCGGAGGCCACCGCCCGCGGCACCGGCACCCGGCCGGTGGCCCGCCCGTGCGGGAAGGTGTCGTCGCTGTCGCAGCTCGGGCCGGCGACCACGGCGGGGACCCGGTCCGCGTCCGGGTGGGTCGGGAAGACCAGCCGGTACTGCACCTGGTCCATCTCGTACAGGCCGTTGAACTTCCCGCAGCCCAGGTAGAGCCAGTGCTCCCGCTCGCCGTCCGGCTGCTGACGGTCCGTCAGCCGGTAGACGTGGGTGCGGATCGCGCCCTGGTCGGCGACCAGGTGGCGGCCGGGCTCCAGGACGAACCGCAGCCCGCCGCCGTGCAGCCGGCGCAGCCGCTCCAGACCCTGCCGGACGGTGTGGAAGATGTCGTCGAGCGGCGGTTCCAGGGCGGTGCCGTACCGGTCCACGTAGCCGAGGGCGGGCAGGCCGCCGCCGAGGTTGACGTGGTCGAGCCGGATGTCGTCCCGTTCGAGCTCCACCATGGCGTCGGCGAGCAGGTCGAAGGCCGCCGCCCAGGCCCCGGCGGTCAGCTGCTGCGAGCCGACGTGCACCGAGAGCCCGGCCGGGGTCAGCCCGGCGTCCCGGGCGGCGGACATCACCCGGACGGCGTCCGCCACCGAGCAGCCGTACTTGCGGCTCAGGCCCCACAGCGCGCCCTCGCCGCTGGTCGCCAGCCGGCAGAACACCCGGGCGCCCGGGGCGTGTTCGGCGATCGCCGCGACGTCGGCCAGGCTGTCGGTGGCGAAGTCCCGGATGCCCAGGCGGTGCGCCTCGGCGATGCCCCGGTCGGACTTGACGGTGTTGCCGTAGTGCACCCGTTCGGCCTGGGCGCCGGTGCGCAGCGCCTGGGTGATCTCGTTCGGGCTGGCAGCGTCGAAGCCGGCGCCGAGCGCGGCGAGTTCGGCCAGCACCTCGTCCACCGGGCAGGCCTTCATGGCGAACCGGACGGCGACGCCCGGGAGTTCGTCCCGCAGCGTGAGGTAGCGGCGGGTGATGCCCGCCAGGTCGTAGAAGATCCGGTCGTCGCCGGGCGCCGCCAGGGCGGAGCGCAACGCCGGGCTGAGCGAGGTGAGTTCGGCGGTCGGGTTCAACGGCCCCGGCCCTCGCCGTGCGCAGGAGCGGAGACCTGGTGCTTCATCACCGCGCGGACGGCGTACCGCAGTTGCTCGCGGCTCGGCTGCAGGGCGCGGTCCAGTGCGGGGGCGAACGGCAGCACGGTGCCGTCCGGGCGGGTGATCCGCCGGGGCGGGGCGAGCAGCCGCATCTCCTCGGCGGCGGTGGCGACGATCTCGCCGCCGATGCCGCAGCTGCGGTTGGAGTCGTCGACGACGACCAGCCGGCCGGTGCGCTCCAGCGAGGCGGCCAGCGCCGACCAGTCGAACGGGTACAGGGTGCGCGGGTCGAAGACCTCGACGGAGACCTCCGGGGCGAGCTCCTCGGCGACGGCCAGCGCGTCGTGCACCAGGTGGCCGACGGCGACCACGGTGACGTCGGTGCCCTCGCGGTGGATCCGGGCCGAGCCGAGCGGGACCGGCACCAGCTCCCGGGTCACCGTCTCGCGCACCGGCAGCGCGCCGGCCGGGGCGAAGACCACCACCGGGTCCGGGTCGGCGATCGCCGAGCGGAGCAGCCCGTAGGCGTCGGTGGGCGTGGCCGGCACGACGGTCTTCATCCCGGCGTGCGCGAACAGGCTGTACGGGTGGTCGGAGTGCTGTCCGGCCCAGCCGTCCCGGGAGCCGGAGCCCGGCACCAGGCAGGTCAGCGGGACGTTCGCCTGGCCGCCGGTCATCAGCGAGAACTTGTGGGCCTGGTTGACGAGTTGCTCGAAGACTAGGAACAGCAGCGAGGGGATCTGGAACTCGATCACCGGCCGCCGCCCGGTCAGCGCGGCGCCGATCGCCATCGAGGTGAAGGCCTGCTCGGAGAGCGGGGTGTCGACGATCCGGCCGGGACCGAAGCGGTCCAGCAGGTTCAGGGTCGGGCCGGCCATCCCGGCGCCGATGTCCTCGCCGAACACGCAGACCGCCGGGTCCTCGGCGAGGGCGTCGGTGAGCGCCCGGTTGAGCGCCTTGGTGTAGGAGAGCCTCATGCCGCGGACCCCGCCCTCGGACGCAGCCCGTCCGCGTAGAGGTACTGCGACGCGCCGTCGGGGGAGGGGCGTTCGGAGCCGAGCGCGAACTCCCGGGCGGCGGCCAGCTGTTCGGCCACCGAGGCGTCCAGCCGTTCGGCCAGGCCGGGCGGCAGCAGCGCGGCGGCGCGCGGCAGCGGGTCGAGGGCGCGCCAGTCGGCGACCTCCTCCGGGGTGCGGTAGCGCAGTTTCATCAGCCGTTCCATGGTGTGGTGGCCCTCGAACCGGTAGGTGCGGCACTCCAGGAAGCCGGGGCCGCCGCCGGCGGCGGCCCGTTCGACGGCTCCGGCCGCCGCCGCGCGGACCGCCTCGGTGTCCATCCCGTCCACCTCGACGGCGGGGATGCCGAACGCGGCGGCCCGGCCGGTGACGCTGCCGGCCACCGCGGTGGCGGCCGGCAGCGTGGTGGCGTAGCCGTTGTTCTCGCAGACGAACAGCACCGGCAGCCGCCACATCGCGGCCAGGTTGAAGGACTCCAGCAGCACGCCCTGGTTGAGCGCGCCGTCGCCGAAGAACGCCACCGCGACCCGGTCCTGGCCGGCCTGCCGGGCCGACCAGGCGGCGCCGACCGCGATCGCGCCGCCCGCGCCCACCATGCCGTTGGCGCCCAGGACGCCGAGCGAGAAGTCCGCGGCGTGCATCGAGCCGCCCCGCCCCTGGTTCAACCCGCCGGTGCGGCCCAGCAGTTCGGCCAGCAGCCGGTCCGGCGCGGCGCCCTTGGCGAGCACGTGGCCGTGGCCCCGGTGGGTGGAGGTGATCCGGTCCTGCGGGCGCAGCGCGGCGCAGACGCCGACCGCCACCGCCTCCTGCCCGATGTACGGGTGGATGCCGCCGGTGATCTCCCCGGCCCTCACCAGGCCGAGCGCCAGCTCCTCGAAGCCGCGGATCAGCCGCAGCATCCGGTAGCGCCCGGCGGGGGAGTCGAGGCCGGGGGCGTCCGGGTCGGCCGGCCGGTGCCGGGTCACCGGGCTCCCCGCCAGACGACCGGGCAGATCTCCGGGTCGGCGTAGTCGGGGCGGCCGTCGGCGGTGCGGCGGACCAGCACGTCGTGGTTGTACGAGGCCGGGCTGCCGTCCGGGCGGGTGGCGTGCCGGTACTCGTTGGCGCCGTCCTGCAGGTGCAGCGAGATCGCCCGGCGCGGGAAGTCGGCCAGGTTGGCGCCGCTGCCGTGGTAGGTGCGGCAGTGGTGGAAGCTGACGTGCCCGCGCGGGATCACCACCGGGACCTTGCGCACCTCGGCGCCGTTGTGGTGCGCGTTGGCGGCCAGGATCGACTCCAGCTCGGAGCGGTCGCGCTGGGCGAAGTGCCGGGTGGCGTCCTCCGCGGAGGGCAGTTCCGCCCAGCGGTTGCTGCCGTCGACCATGGTGATGGTGCCGTTCTCCACCCCGCAGTCGTGGAACGGGATGAACGCGGTCAGCATCTCCTCCGAGGTGGAGGTGTGCCAGTAGTGCTTGTCGAAGTGCCACGGCACCTGGTTGGAGGGCTCCTCCGGCACCGGCGGCTTGAAGATCAGGGTCGACTGGAAGATCCGGATCTCCTCGGCCCCGGCGAGCACCGCGGCGACCGCGCCGACCAGCGGCTTGCGCAGGATCGCGGCGATCGCGTCGCTCTCGTAGTGCACGTAGTCGTTGTGCCGCTGGACCGGCCCGTGCGCGGGCTCCCAGGCGGCCAGCCGCGGCGGCCGGACGGCGAGGGCGCGGTCGCGGCGGCCCTCGTAGTAGTCGTCGGTGGCGGCCTGGAGGGCGTCGACCTCCTGGTCGGTGAACAGCTTCCCGGAGAGGTACCAGCCGTGCTCGCGGTAGCCGGCCACCTCCTCGGGCGTGGGCAGCAGGGCGGTCTCGGCCGGGGTCAGGACGAACTCGGGGGCGACGGTCATGGGGCGGTCCTCCTCGGAGGGCGGTCGGGTCGTGGCCTGGCGGAGCGGGTGGCGGCGGCCGGTCGGCGCGCGGTGGCGGCCGGTCAGCGCGCGGCGGCGGTGGCGCGCTGGCGCTCGACCGCCTCGTACAGGGCCTTGATGTTGGCGGTGCCGAAGGTGCCCGCGCCCTGGCGCTCGATCACCTCCAGGAAGAAGGTCCGCCGCGGGTGGGTGGAGCGGGCGAAGATCTGGAACAGCTGGCCGCCGTGGTCCTGGTCGACCAGCACGTCCAGCTCGCGCAGCGTCCCCACCGGGATGGCGGTGTCGCCGAGCCGCTCGGCCAGGCCGTCGTAGTAGGCGCCGGGGGTGGACAGGAACTCGACGCCGCGCGCGCGGGCGGTGCGGACGGCGGTGGCGATGTCGTCGGTGCGCAGCGCCAGGTGCTGGACGCCCGCGCCGTCGTGGTCGGCGAGGAAGGTGTCGATCTGGCCGGCCCGGCGGCTGGTGTCCGGCTCGATCAGGGTGAAGGTGACGTCCCCGGACGGGCTCTGCACCACGCTGGAGTCCATCGCCTGCTCGCCGACCTCGATGTACTCGCCGAAGATCAGCCGCATGCCGAGCGCGGCCTCGCAGAACCGCACGGACTCGGCGAGCCGCCCGGCGGGCACGCAGACCGCGACGTGGTCGAGGGCGTCCAGCAGGTCGCCGTCGACCGGCTCCGGGGCGTCCGGCAGCGGGACGAAGCGCAGCGCGGTGTCGCCGAAGCCGGCGATCAGCGCGCCCGCGCGGTCCAGCACCTCGGCGCCGTGCCGCTCGGCCCGCTCCAGCGCCGCCGCCGGGTCGGCGCAGCCGAGCGCCAGCACGGCGACGCCCTCGCCGTGCCGCTCCACGTAGGCGGCCACCGGGTGGTCGGTGAGCTCGCTGGAGAGCAGCCGCAGCCGGATGCCGCCCTGCAGCAGGTGGACGGCCCGCAGTCCGGGCCTCCACTCGGGCTGCTCGGCGTCGCGCCGGAAGCCGAAGCGCTCCTGCAGCTCGGCGGCGGTCCGCGCGGCGTCCGCGCAGTGGTACTCGACGTGGGTGATCGTCTGGATCGACAAGGCGGGGCTCCCTGGCAAGTGGAGTGGCGAGCGGAGGCGGCGGGCCGCGACGGCGGCGTCGACGGCGGCCTCTTCGAGTACGGGGCCGGACGGTCCCGGGGACGGTTCCGGGCGGCCTACCTGACGGTTGTGGTGGGCGTCGGCCCGAAGACCAGGCTGGTGTTGTGGCCGCCGAACGCGAACGCGTTGCTCAGCGCGGCCCGCAGCCGGACCGGCCGGGCGGCGCCGCGGACGTGGTCCAGGTCGCAGGCCGGGTCGGGCTGGTCCAGGTTGAGGGTCGGCGGGAGCAGGCCGCGGGCCACGGCCAGCGCGGTGACGGCGGCCTCCACCGCCCCGGCCGCGCCCAGCAGGTGGCCGGTGGCGCCCTTGGTGGAGCTGACGGCGGGCCGGTGGGCGCCGAACACGGCGTTCAGCGCGGCGGACTCGGCGGCGTCGCCGAGCTTGGTGCCGGTGCCGTGCGCGTTGACGTAGCCGATGTCGGACGGGTCCAGGCCGGCGTTGGCGAGGGCGGTGCGCATGGCGTCGGCGGCACCGGTGCCGTCGGGGCGGGGCATGGTCGGGTGGTGGGCGTCGGTGCTGGACCCCCAGCCGATCAGCTCGGCGTACCCGGCGGCGCCCCGGGCGGCGGCGTGCTCGGGGCTCTCCAGGACCAGGACGGCGCTGCCGTCGCCCAGCACGAAGCCGTTGCGGCGGGCGTCGAACGGCCGGGAGGCCTGCGCCGGGTCGTCCCAACCCTGGGCCAGCGCACGGGCGTTGGTGAAGGCGGCGATGATCGTCGGGTGCAGCGAGGCGTCCGTCCCGCCGCACACCACCACGTCCGCGTCGCCGGCCCGGATCAGCCGCAGCCCCTCGGCCACCGCCTGGGCGCCGGCCGCGCAGGCCGTCACGATCGCGCTGCTGAAGCCCCGGATGCCGTGCTTGATCGCGATCCGGGCGGTCGCCATGTTGGAGAGCATCCCGGGCAGCAGGTACGGGCTGACGCCGGGGCGGCCGCGCTCCTGGCGGCGGGTCGCCTGCTGCTCGTAGGTCTCCAGGCCGCCGCCGCCGGTGCCGAGCACCACGGCGGTGCGGCGGGCGTCGACGTCCCGGCCGACCAGCAGGCCGGCGTCGGCCAGCGCGTCGTCCGCGGCGGCCAGCGCCAGCAGCGCGAAGCGGTCGACGCAGCGGGTCTCGGTCGGCGGCAGCACCTCGCGGCCGTCGACGTGCGGGGCGATCCCGGCGGCGGGCAGCCAGCCGTGCGCGACGTGGCCCGCCGGGACGGCGGTGATGCCGCTGAGCCCGGAGGCCAGCGCCTCGAAGACCTCGCCGGGCTTGCGGCCCAGCGAGGTGACCAGGCCGATGCCGGTGACGACGGCGCCGGGCCGTCCGACCCGGGTCACCGGGCCGCCGCCGGGGCGGTGGCGGACACCGGGGCGGTGGCGGCCGTCGGGGCGGTCGCGCCGAGGTGGCGCTCGCGCAGCAGCACCTTGCGGACCTTGCCGGTCGGGCCGAGCGGGATGTCCGCGTCGTCGACCACCAGCACCGAGCGGACGGTGGCGGCGGTGTCCGGGTCGAGCGCGGCGAGCACCTCGGCGGTGCGGTCGGCGTCCCGGTCGGCGCCGGCCGCGAGCAGCAGCAGCACGTCGGTGACCACCCGCTCGCCGTCCCGCACCGCGACGACCGTGCAGTCCTGCACGCCGGGGACGTCGGCCAGCACCCGCTCCTCGGACATCGCGGTGTACAGCCGCCGGCCGCCGCCCAGGTCGACCGAGTCGACCAGCCGGTCGACGTGGTAGTAGTAGCCCTCCTCGTCCCGGTACATCAGGTCCCCGGTGAGGAAGCGGCCGCGCAGCCGGGTGCGGTAGGTGGTGACCGAGTCGTTCCAGTAGCCGGGCGCCAACGTCGGCGAGGCGGTGGCGAGTTCGCCGACCTCGCCGGGGCCGAGCGGCTCGCCGTCCGGGCCGACCACCTCGCAGTCGACGAAGGTGTGCGGACGGCCCACGCAGCGGCCGTACTTCTCGGTGCCGGGGGCGTGGGTGATGTGGAAGTGCGAGTGGCCCATCTCGGTGGAGCCCAGGCCGTCGACGAACACCGAGCCGGCCAGCCGGCCGCGCCCCTCGCGGGTGACGGTCTCGCGCGAACCCTGGGCGATCAGGCGGCGGATGTGCGCCTCGTGCGCGCAGTCGCCGGTGTTCCACCACAGGCCGACCGAGGACAGGTCGCGGGCGGCGAGGTCCTGCCGGGCCAGGTCGGCCCAGCTGGTGGCGAAGCCGAACACGCTCTGCGGCCGCCAGCGCTCGATCGCGTCCAGCACGGCCGGGCCGGTCTGCTGCGAGATCAGGTGCAGCCGGGAGTCGAAGCTGAGCGCCAGGTTGAGCGCGATCAGCGTCGCGGCGTGCGCGGCGGGCAGCACGCTGAGCACCCGGTCGATGCCCTGCGGCCGGGGCAGCGCGGCCCGGTGCCGGATCGACGCGTACAGGCTGGCGTGCGAGTGCACCACGGCCTTCGGCATCCCGGTGGTGCCGGACGAGTGGGTGATCGCCACCGGGTCGTCCGCGTGGTGCCGGTACGGGGCGGGCGCCGCGTCCGGGTCGGCCGCGCCGAGGTCGGCGGCGTCGGCCAGCACCGGGGTCGCCGGGTCGTGCCCGGCCAGCTCGGCCCGGTGCGCGGGGTCGGTGAGGATGCCGACCGCGCCGAGCCGGGCGATGTAGCGGGCCGCGCGCTCGCCGTCCACCCCGGGGTTGAGCAGCGCCGGGATCGCGCCGAGCCGGGCCAGCGCCAGGAAGGACAGCACCTGGTCGGCGGCGGCGGTCGCGTACACCACCACCACGTCCCGCCGGCCGACCCCGAGGGCGTGCAGCGCGGCCGCCCGGGCCCGGACGGCGCGGTCGGCCGCGCGCAGGGTCAGCGCCTCGCCGGCGGGGTGCCCGTCCACCGGGGTGTCGAAGGTCAGCCGCGGGTCGTCGAGACCGAGGCCCAGGGCGACCCTGCTGGTCAGCACGTTCCCGGCGCCGACGTCCGGGTCGTTGGCCAACAGGCTGCGGATGCTGCGGATGCTCACGGTGTGGATCCCTCCCATGGTGCTGACCATGCGGGTGCGGTGCGGCGTCCGGGGACGCGTACGGACGGGGGTGGGCGGCGGGGCGGTGCGCGGCGGGGCGGCGCGTGGTGCGCGGCGCGGCGCGCTCAGGCGGTGGTGACCAGGACGGCGGTGGCGTGGTCGGTTCCCGCGGTCCCTGCGGCCGCGGGCTCGGCCTGCTCGGCGGCGATCACCAGGACCTGGTCGGCGTCGCCGTCCACGAGCAGCAGGGCGGCCGACTCCAGCGCCTCGGGCGGGAGTTCGCCGGGCGCGGCGGCGGTCGGGAGACCGATCGCCACGACCGGACCGGTCAGGCCCCAGCGGGCGGCGACGTGCCCGAGGACGGCGTTCGGGTTGGACTGGAAGAACAGCAGCGGCGGCATCCGGCGCCCCGCCGCGCCGGCGTCGATGGCCAGCGCGGTGGCCCGGTCGCCCGAGGCGCTGGCGAGCAGCAGGCCGGTGCGGCGCGGCTCCCCGGGTTCTCCGGACTCCCCGGGTTCTCCGGACTCCCGGGGTTCTCCGGGCGTCCCGTAGTGCGCGGCCAGGCAGCGGTCGGCGACGGCCGCGACCAGCGGGTTGAAGGTCGAGGCGGTGAAGCCGGGCAGCGGGGGAGGCGGTTCGCCGCCGGTCCAGCGCGCGGTGGCGAGGGTGCGCAGGCGGTCGGGGTTCACGCGGCGGCCACCAGGAGCGCGGTGTTGGCGCCGCCGAACGCCGAGTTGAGGCTCAGCGCGTAGCGGGGACGCGCGTCCGCGCGCGGCCCGGCGAGCACGAGGTCCAGCTCGACCTCCGGGTCCGGGCCCAGCCAGCCGGCGTTGACCGGCAGTCGCCCGCTGGCCAGCGCACCGATGGTGACCGCGAGTTCGAGCAGCGCGGAGGCCTCCAGGGCGTGTCCGTGGACGGACTTGCTGGAGCTGACCGGGAGTCCGGCCAGCGCGTCGCCGAACACCTCGCGCAGCGCCCGCGCCTCCGCCAGGTCGGACATCGGCGAACCGGTGCCGTTGGCATTGACGTAGCCCACCTCGGCCGGGGCGACGCCGGCCCGGGCCAGCGCGGACCGGACCGCCCGGGCCACGCCCGCGCCGTCCGGCCGCGGCCGGCACACGTGGTGCGCGTCGCCGGAGCGGCCCCAGCCGGCCAGTCGGGCCAGCGGACGGGCGCCGCGCCCGGCGGCGGCGTCCGCCGCCTCGACCACCACGGCCGCCGCGGCGTCCCCGAGCAGGGTGCCGCTGCGCCCGGTGCTGAACGGCCGCAGCTCGCCGTCGCGGGCCAGTGCCCGGCCCGCGTCGAAGGCCGCGAAGACGCCCGGCTCCACCAGGTGTCCGGCCGCGACCACCACCCGGGGGTGCCGGCCGGAGCCGACCAGCGCGGCCGCGTCGGCCACCGCGGTGGCGGCGGCCACGCAGGCACCGGTGTAGACCCGGCCCACCCCGGCCAGGCCGAGGGCGGCGGCGCCGGCCGCCACCTCCGCGACCGTCCCGCGGGTGTGCAGGTCGCTGTGCAGGGCGAGCAGCAGCGGTGCGCCGTCGGTGAGTCCGGCCTGCCCGCAGGCGTCGGCGACGGCGCCGAGCACCGCTTCGGCGAGCGGCGGCGGGTCGGCCAGCAGGGCCGCCCGCCGGGTGCCGCGCCGGGCGACGTCGAAGCGGGTCACCTCGGCGAAGCCGGTCGTGGCGGTCCCGGCCCCGGTGGTCCCGGCGGTCGCGGCGGCCAGCGGGGCGAGCCCGGCACCGAAGGCGCTGAGCACCCCGAGGCCGGTGAACACCGGCCGTCCGGCCGGCGGTGCGCTGCTGCTCATGACCGGGCGACCCCGCCGGTGTCGGTGCCACTCCCGCTGCCGGTGTCGCTGCCGGGGGTGGCGGCGAGCACGGCCCCGCGCAGCACCGCGACGGCGTCGTCCACCGTGCGGACGGCGGCGAACTGCTCGTCCGAGAGGTCCAGCTCGATGCCGTAGCGCTGCTCGAACTCGGCGGTCAGCCAGGTGAGTTCGAGCGATCCGAGGCTGTCGGGCACGCTCGCCGCGGCCCGCTGCCCGAACGCCGCGAGCATCGCCACGACCTCGGCCCGGTCCGGCAGCACGGTGCTGCTCACGCGGCGGTCCCGGCGGTGGCGGCGGTGGCGGTGGAGTCGGCGGCCGTGGCGGTGCCGGCGGCGATCCGGCGGGCCACGTCGGCGGTGAACTGGTCGAGGGTCATCAGGGCGGTGCTCTCCATCTCCTCCACCTCGAACTTCACCCCGAACTCGTCCTCGACCTGGACCGAGAGCTCGGCGAGCGCCAGCGACTCCAGGTCGAGGCCGGCCGGGCCGAGGTCGGTGTCGCCGGTGACCTCGGCGGTGTCGTAGTTCATCTCGGCGAGCGCCGCGATGACGAACTCCTGGATGCGCTCCTGCATGGTGTGCTCCTCGTGCTGGGTCGGGGTTCAGTGCGGTCCGGGGACGGACGTGGTCAGGGTGCGGCGGCGCGCAGCGCGGCGGCGTCGCGGACGAGCTTGCCGGTGGCGGTGCGCGGCAGCGCCGGGAGGAAGGCGAGCCGCCGGGGCCGCTTGAAGGCGGCCAACTCGCGGGCCAGCGCGGCCCGGACGGCCTCGGCCTCCGCCTCGCCGGCCCCGGCGTCCCCGGCGCTTTCGGTGGCCAGGTAGGCCTCGATGGCGCCGTCGGCGAAGACCACCACGGCCTCGCGGACCTCCGGCAGGGCCGCCAGGGTGTGCTCGACCTCGTTCAGGTCGACCTTCAGGCCGCCGATCGAGACCTGCGAGTCGCGGCGGCCGAGCACGGTGATCCGGCCGGTGGCCGGGTCGACCCGGCCGGCGTCGCGGGTGTGCAGCCGGCCGTCCGACCAGCGGGTGGGGTCGGTGAGGCCGGGGTACGGGGAGGCGGCCGTCGCGATGTGCAGTTCGCCGCCGTCCGCGCGCAGCTCCATGCCGTGGACGGGGGCCGTCTCGGGGTGCAGGACGCCGTCGAGGTCGGTGGCGATGACGCCGACCTCGGTCATCCCGTACATGGTGCCCAGCGGCACGCCGTACCGTTCGGCGAAGGCGGCGGGCAGGCCCGGGCGGACCAGTTCGCCGGCCACGATCATCCGGCGCAGCTGCGGCAGCGGCGGCGGGTCGGCCGCCCCGGCCAGCAGCTCGGCGTGGAACGGGACGCCGATCACGGTGGTCGGCCGGTCGTCCGCGGCGACCGCGGCGAGGATGCCCGCCGTGGTCATCCGGGCCGGGACGGTCAGCGGCACCCGGGCGTGCAGGCTGTTGAGCAGCCCGCCGACCAGCCCGAGGACGTGCACCACCGAGGAGAGCAGGACGACCCGCTCGCCGGCCTTCGGGAACTCCGGCAGCCGTGCGTAGCAGTCGAGTTCGCGCAGCAGGTCGGCGGCGGTGCGGGCGATCACCTTGGCCGGGCCGGTCGAGCCCGAGCTGAGCTGCACCAGGGCGTGGCCGGTCGCGGCCGGGCGGCCCTCCGGCCGCGCCACCGGCACCGGGTCGGTCTCGGCGAAGCCGCGCATCGCCGCCGCCGGGCCGTGCGCCGACTCGACCAGCACCTGGGGCGCCAGCCGCTCGACGGCGAGCGCGACCTCGTGGTCGGTGAGCCGGTGGTCCAGCAGGACGGCCTGCGCGCCCAGCTGCCAGCAGGCCAGCAGCGCGGCGGCGTAGCCGAGCGAGGGCGCCAGCCGCAGCGCGGCCGTGCCGCCGCGCCGCAGGCCGGCGGCGGACAGCCGGGCGGCCTGCTCGGCGACCAGTGCGCGCAGCGCGGCCCGGTCGACGGGGGTGCCGAAGCGCAGGCACTCCTGGTCGGCGGGGCCGGCCAGCAGGTAGCGGTCCACCCAGTCGTGCGGGGCCTCGCCCGACTGGCCGGGCAGGGAAGGAGATCCGGTCAACGCCACTCCACGGAGGGGAGGTTGGAAGGGGGCCGGTCGCGACGGACGTGGTCGGTTCGGCTTCCTGACGATTACACAGGCGTTCGAGCCGAAGCAAGGTCTAGACCATTGGGGGCACGGCCTCCTACGCTGCCGGGCCGGAGCGGGCCCGACCGAGGCCTGCCCGGAAAGGCAGACCCTTGGACGCACTGGAACTCGCGGACTTCGAACGCGCCGCCCGCGACCGGCTCCCCGCCGAGGTGTGGGACTTCGTCCAGGGCGGCAGCGGCGCCGAACGCACCCTCGCCGCCAACCGGGCCGGGTTCGACCGGTGCCGGCTGCGCCCGCGCACCATGGTCGACGTCTCCGCCACCGACCAGGGCCTCACCCTGCTCGGCAGCCGCCTGGAGACCCCGATCGGCATCGCCCCGATGGCCTACCACCAGCTGTTCCACCCCGAGGGCGAGGTCGCCACCGCCCGCGCCGCCGGCCGGGCCGGCGCGCTCCTGGTCGCCGGGATCTTCGCCAGCCGCACCCTGGAGTCCATCGCCGCGGCCGCCACCGGACCGCTCTGGCTCCAGCTCTACTGGCTGCGCCGCCGCGACGCCCTGACCGCCCTGGTCGAACGCGCCGAAGCCGCCGGCTTCCGCGCCCTGGTCCTGACCGTGGACGCCCCCCGGATCGGCCGCCGCCTGCGCGACGCCCGCAACGGCTTCGCGATCCCCGCGCACGTCCGCGCCGTCAACCTCGACCAGGCCGTGACGGCCGCCAGCCACCGCGCCGGCCACGGCAGTTCGGGCATCGCCGACCACGCCAAGGAGCAGTTCGACCCCACCCTGACCTGGGCCGACCTCGCCTGGCTGCGCGAGCGCACCCGCCTGCCGATCGTCCTCAAGGGCATCCTCACCGCCGAGGACGCCCGCCTCGCCGCCGAGCACGGCGTCGACGCCGTCCTGGTCTCCAACCACGGCGGCCGCCAGCTCGACGGTGCCCTCCCGTCCCTCACCGCCCTGCCCGAAGTGGCCGCCGCGCTGCCCCCGAACCTGCCCGTCCTCCTGGACGGCGGTGTCCGCACGGGCACGGATGCTGCCCTCGCGATCGCCCTCGGCGCCCGCGCCGTCCTCCTCGGCCGCCCGGTCCTGTGGGGCCTCGCCGCCGACGGCGAGAACGGCGTCGCCCGGGTCCTCGACCTGCTGAAGGCCGAACTCGACGACACCCTCGCCCTCCTCGGCCGCCCCCGCCTCACCGACCTCGACCCCGGCGCCGTCGCACCCGCCGCCGACTGACCCGCCGCGGACGTCGCACCTGCGCCCGCCCGACCCGCCACCGACCCCCGCCGCCACCGACGCGCGGCCCGAACCCAGGAACCTTCCCTTGCCACTGCACCCCCAGGCCGAGGCGCTGCGCCAGCAGCGCGCCGCGGCCGGCACGCCGCCGTTGTACGCCCTCGGCCTCGCGGAGGCCCGCGCCGCCGACCTCGCCGACATCCGGGCCGCCGCCGGGAACCCGGAACCGGTCGGAGCGGTCACCGAGCCGACCGTCGACGGCCCCGGCGGACCGCTGCCGCTGCGGACCTACCGACCCCGGACCGGCGCCACCACCGAACTCCCGGTCCTGCTCTACCTGTTCGGCGGCGGCTGGACCCTCGGCTCGCCGGACACCAGCGACGCCATCTGCCGCCGCCTGACCAACGCCGTCGGCTGCGTCACCGTCTCGGTCGGCTACCGGCTCGCCCCCGAGCACCCGTTCCCGGCCGCCGTGCACGACGTGGTCGCCGCCGCCGAGTGGGTCGCCGCGCACGCCGCCGAACTCGGCGGCGACCCGGGCCGGTTGGCGGTGGCGGGCGACAGCGCCGGGGGCAACCTGGCCGCCGCCCTCACCCTGGCGCTCCGCGAGCGCGGTGGCCCGGCGCTCCGCCACCAGCTGCTGGTCTACCCCAACACCGACCACGCCGCGGACACCCCGTCCGTCCGCGAGCACGACGACCCGCTGCTGTTCAACCGCCGTTCGGTGGCCTGGTACTGGGGCCACTACCTCGCCGACCCGGCCGACGGCGCCGACCCGCTGGCCTCCCCGCTGCGCGCCGCCTCGCTGGCCGGGCTGCCGCCCGCGACCGTGATCACCGCCGAGTACGACCCGCTGCGCGACGAGGGCGAGGCGTACGCGCGGGCCCTGCGCGCCGCCGGCGTCCCCGTCGAGCTGCGCCGCTACGACGGCGTGCCGCACGGCTTCTTCGCGATGGCCGGCGTCCTGGACGACGGCCGCGACGCCCAGCGCTACGCCGCCGACCGGCTCCGCGAGGCGCTCCGGTGACCGCCACGACCGAGACCACGCTCCCGCTGGGCGACCTGCACGCCAGCCTGGCCGACCCGCTGCTGGACGCGATGACCTTCCTCAACGAGGTCACCGAGCGCTACCCGGCCGCGCTCTCCTTCGCCCCCGGCCGCCCGCACGAGGGCTTCTTCGAACCCGAGGACGTCCACGGCCACCTCGACGCCTTCCTCGCCCACCTCGCCGAACGCGGCCTCAGCGGCGGCGCCGTCCGCACCGCGCTGTTCCAGTACGGCCCGACCAAGGGCATCATCGCCGACCTGGTCGCCCGCACCCTCGC
Organism: Kitasatospora sp. NPDC015121; assembly: GCF_055562955.1. Classification (NCBI taxonomy): domain Bacteria; kingdom Bacillati; phylum Actinomycetota; class Actinomycetes; order Kitasatosporales; family Streptomycetaceae; genus Kitasatospora; species Kitasatospora sp. NPDC015121. The sequence continues at coordinate 47,825 of NZ_JBVHEH010000010.1, read as the reverse complement.
CAACGACGAGGGCCTGCACGTCGACCCCGCCGCGCTGGTGCTCACCGTCGGCGCCCAGGAGGGCATGCTGCTGGTGCTGCGCGCGCTGTGCGCCACCCCGGACGACGTGCTGCTGGTCAGCTCGCCCTGCTACGTCGGCGTCACCGGCGCCGCCCGGCTGCTCGACCTGGCGACCGTGCCCGTCCCGGAGGGCCCGGCCGGCGGCCCCGACCCGCGGGCCGTGCGCGAGGCGGCCCGCGCCGTCCGGGCCTCGGGCCGCCGCCCGCGCGCGCTGTACGTCGTCCCCGACTTCGCCAACCCGTCCGGCGGCAGCATGCCGGTCGGGGCGCGCGCCGCACTGCTGGACGCGGCGGCCGACGAGGGACTGCTGGTGATCGAGGACAACCCGTACGGCTTCTTCACCCGCGCCCCCCACGCCCCCCACGCCCCCGACGCCCCCGACGGCGGCTCCGACGGCTCCGGCGCGCGCCCGACGCTGAAGGCGCTGGACCGCCGCCGCCAGGTGGTCTACCTGGGCTCCTTCGCCAAGACCTGCTTCCCCGGCGCCCGGCTCGGCTACGTCGTCGCCGACCAGCGGGTGCTCGCCCCGGACGGCCGGAGCACGCTGCTCGCCGACGAGCTGGCCAAGCTGAAGAGCATGACGACGGTCAACACCCCGGCGCTCAGCCAGGCCGTGATCGGCGGCATGCTGATCCGGCACGACTGCCGGCTGCGCGACGCCAACGCCCCGGCCCGCGCCCACTACGCGGCGAACCTGACCGTCCTGCTGCGGGAATTGGAACGGCACTTCCCGCCGGCCGAACGGGCCCGGCTGGGCGTCTCCTGGAACGAGCCGGAGGGCGGCTTCTTCGCCGTGCTCCAGGTGCCGTTCACCGCCGACGAGGCGGCGATGGAGCGCTGCGCCCGCGAGCACGGCGTGCTCTGGACGCCGATGGCCCCGTTCTACCCGGCGGGCGGCGGCGAGCACCGCCTGCGGCTGTCGATCAGCGCGCTGAGCGCGCGGCAGATCGAGACGGGCGTGGCCCGGCTGGCCGCCTTCGTCCGGTCGGCCGCGGGCTGAGCACAACGGGAGGAGGGGGGAGGGGCCGCGGCCCCTCCCCCCTCCTCCCCTACCCGCGCGGCTACCGGATCCGGGCCGAGAACAGCCGGGCCGAGTACCACACCGCCGCGCTGGTCAGCACCGCGACGATCAGCAGCCCCTGCCAGACCACGCTGTCACCGGGGTGCCCGGAGAACAGCGCCCGCATGCCCTCCACCGCCCAGTAGAAGGGGTTCCACTCGGCGACCCGCTGCAGCCACACCGGCGCCAGCGCCAGCGGCAGCAGCACGCCGGAGAGCAGGCCGATCGGCTGGGCGATGGTGTTCACCACCGGCGCCATCGCGGCGTCGTTGGGCAGCGCCAGCGCGATCCCGTACGAGACGGCCGAGGTCATCAGCGCGAGCAGGCCGAGCAGCACGTACGCCAGCAGCAGGCTCGGCACGTCGACCCGCAGGCCGAACGGCAGCGCGACCAGGGTGATGATGACCGCCTGGACGAGCAGGCCGAGCGTCTCGCGCAGCGCCCGGCCGAGCAGCAGGGCCAGCCGGCTGACCGGGGTCACCCGGGAGCGCTCGATGATGCCGGCCTTCAGCTCGCCGAGCAGGCTGAAGCCGGTGTAGAGGCCGCCGAAGATGCAGAGCACCGCCAGCAGGCCGGGGACGTAGATCTGGTAGGCCTCGGCGTAGGTGGTGGCGCCCATCGGGGCGAGCACCTTCTTCAGCAGCGGGGCGAAGAGCAGCAGGTAGAAGACCGGCTGGGTGATGCCGATGACGATCCAGATCGGTGTGCGCCACATCAGCAGCACTTGCCGCTGGAAGACCAGCCAGGTGTCACGGGCGAGCTTCACGGAAGGGACCCCAGGGCTTTCTCGTCAGGACTGTTCGATGGAGCGGCCGGTGCGGGCCAGGAAGACGTCGTCCAGGCTCGGCCGCTGGAGCTGCACCGTGCCGGGCACGATGCCCGCCCCGTTCAGGACGCTCAGCAGCTGCGGGATCGCGGCCGCGCCGTCGTCCAGGTAGAGCCGCAGGCCGTCCTCGCCCGGCTCCAGCCGGTGCAGGTAGGGCCGCCCGCGCAGGGCGTCGGCGGCGGGCCCGGCCTCCCCGGCGGCGAGGCCGAGCAGGACGACGTCGCCGGAGATCTCGCGCTTGAGCGCCTCGGGCGTGCCCTCGACGACGACCTCGCCGTGGTCGACGATCGCGACCCGGTCGCAGAGCGCGTCGGCCTCGTCCAGGTAGTGGGTGGTCACCACGACCGTCATGCCCTCGGTGCGTAGCCGCTCGATCTCGGCCCACACCTGGCCGCGGCTGGCCGGGTCGAGGCCGACCGTCGGCTCGTCGAGGAACAGCACCTTGGGGGAGTGGATCACCCCGAGCGCGATGTCCACCCGGCGGCGCTGACCGCCGGAGTAGGTGCCGCAGTGCCGGTCGGCGAACTCGGTCAGGTCGAAGGACTTCAGGGCGTCCTCGGTCTGGCGCAGCGCGTCGGCCTTGCGCAGGCCGTACATCCGGGCCTGCAGCACCAGCTCCTCCCGGCCGCTGACCGCGTCGGCGGTGCCGCCGCCCTGGGCGACGTAGCCGATCCGGCGGCGGACCTCGGCCGGGTCGGCCAGCAGGTCGGCGCCGGCGACCAGGGCCCGGCCGCCGTCCGGGCGGATCAGCGTGGCGAGCATCCGCAGGGTGGTGGTCTTCCCGGCGCCGTTCGGGCCGAGGAAGCCGAAGATCTCGCCCGCGCGGACGTCCAGATCGATGCCGCGGACGGCGTCGACGACGGTGCGGCCGTGCTTTCCGGACGGGTAGGACTTGCGAAGTCCCTTGGTCTCGATCAACCAGAACTCCCGGGCTGGGATGGGGTGCGGAGGCCCCGCGCCCGCCGGCCCCCGCTCATGGGACGGGGGTCGGCGGACGCGGAGCGGTATCAGGGGGTGGTGCCGGGGCGGGCGGTGTCAGCGGGCGGCCAGCGCCTCCATCCGGTCGGCGGCGGCCGACGCCCCGCCACCGGACAGCAGGTGACGACCGACCGTCTCGGCGGCCGCCCGGTGGGAGGGCTCGTCGAGCACCCGCCGCAGCCGCTCGGCGATCACCGGCGGAGCGGCCCGGGCGAACGGGACGCACAGGCCGGCCCCGGCCTCCGCGACCCGCCGCGCCACGAACGGCTGGTCGTTGCGGATCGGCGCCGCCAGCACGGGGACACCGTGCGCCAGCGACTCGACCACGGTGTTCATCCCACCATGGCAGAGCACCGCGTCCAACCGGCCGCCGGACAGCAGCTCCAGGACCGGTGCCCGATCGACCACCACGACGGAGTCCGGAAGGGCAGCCGGCAGTGCCCCGCGGGGCGCCGCCACCACCGCCCGCACCCCGTCGCCGAGCTGCCCCAGCGCCTCCACCGTCCGGTGCAGGAAGTCCGCGCCGACCGCGTCCGACATCGTCCCCATGGTGACCAGCACGGTGCGCCGCCCCGGCGCCAGCCGCTCCCACGGGAACGCCGGATCCGCCGGACGGGGCGTCAGCACCGGCCCCACCAGGGCGTGCTCCGGCCGCGGCGGCAGGTCGCCGAGCAGCACCCGCCCGGTGGTGGCCAGCACCAGGTGCGGCGAGAACCGCGGGTCGGTGAACTCCCCGGCGGGCAGCCCGGCCCGCTCCCACAGGCCCGCCAGCAGGCCCGCCGTCCAGGCCTCGACCCGCGGCAGGTGCCGGTACGGGCGGCCCAGCTCCATCGCCCCCGGTGCCAGCGTCGCCCACGGCAGCCCGTACCGGTGCGCGACCAGCGCGGCCGCCGGGGTGTGCTGGTCCACCAGCAGCGCGTCCGGCCGGAACTCCCGCACCACCGCGTCCAGCGGCTTCAGGGTGAACCTGGCGTACGGGACGACGAAGCCCTCCCAGAGCGAACGCAGCGAGGCCAGGCCGTGGCCGCCCATCGCCCGGAACATCCGGTTGCCGGTGCCGAAGACCCGGGCGTCCGGGCCCAGCAGCGGCCGCAGCAGCGTCTCGGTGCCGGTCCAGGCCACCTGGTGGCCGCGCGCGACCAGCTCGTCCGCGATCCCGGCCGCCGGGTTGACGTGCCCGGCCAGCGGCGGCACCGCCAGCAGGAAGCGGCTCACCGGCGCACCAGCTCCGCCAGGTCGCCGACGGTCAGCGCGGCCAGCCCGGCCAGGTCCAGGCCGGCCCGCAGCGCGCCCAGGTCGGCGCCGAAGCGCTCCCGCAGCAGCACGTCCAGCACGGCGAACTCGCTTTCGTCCAGGGCGAGATCACCGTCGAGTCGGTCCTCGGGGGCGAGCGACTCTGCCCATTCGGGCAGAGCGTCGGCGGCCTCCGCCAGCGCGGCCAGCAGACCCGCGTCCAAGGCGGCGGGCGGTCCGGCGGGCGGCGCGGAGACCAGCCCCGAAGCGGTTTCTGGGTACACGAAGGAAGGCTGGGAATCAGTCATCGCAAGGACTCCACCGGCTCGACGGCAACGGGGTGAGGAAGGGGGCTCCGGATCGGTGATCGCTTGTGCGACCCACGGAGCGTGGGAATACTAACCGGGGTGACCGCACTGGAGGCAGTGGCCGTCCACCTCCCCCCGCGACTCGAACCGATCGAGGACGTGGGCGCCAGGATCGGCCTTACCCCACGTCAACTCCGACTCTTCCGCCGCTTCCACGGCCTGGACCAGGTGCGCCTGGACCCGGACGGGACGCTGCTCGACCTGCTGGACGCCGCCGTCCGGGCCCTGCCCGAACTGCGCGGCAACGAACACCGGATCCGCTACCTGCTGCACGCCCGCAACACGCCGGTCGCCGTGCCCTACCCGCTCAACCCCCTGCACCAGCTCCGGGAACGCTTCGGCCTGATCCACGCCGACGCCTTCACCGTCACCCAACAGGCCTGCGCCGCCTCCCTGCTGGCCGTCGACCTGGCCGGCCGGCTGCTCGCCGACGACGGCGACCCGACGGCGCTGGCCCTGGTGGTCGCGGGCGAGAAGACCTTCACCCGGGACGCCCAACTCCTCCCGGAGACCACGATCTTCGCCGAGGCCGCCACCGCCTGCCTGGTCAGCTCCGACGGCGACCGCGACCGGGTGCTCTCCTACGCGGTCCGCCAGCGCCCCGAGTTCTACGGCCGACCCGCCGAGGACCCGGAACTGATGCTCCGCTACCAGCGCGAGTACCAGCCCACCATGATCGAGACCATCGAGGCCGCCCTCGACCAGGCCGGCCTCGCACTCCCCGACCTCGCGCTGCTGCTCCCGCACAACGTCAACCAGGCCTCCTGGCGGATGATCTGCCAGCAGCTCGGCTACCCCGTCGAGCGGGTCGTCCTGGGCAACGTCGCCTCGGTCGGCCACAGCTTCGCCGCCGACGCCTTCGTCAACCTCCGCACCGCCCTCACCGGCGGCGCGCTCCGCCCCGGCGACCCCTACCTGATCGCCGCCGCCGGCATCGGCGCCACCTTCGCGGCCATGGTCCTGCGGCACTGACCCGCGCCGCCCCCCGCCCTCCACCTTCTCCACCTCCACCTCCACTTCCACCGACGGACGGTCCAGCCATGTCAGAAACCGCCCCGCCCACCACCGAACCGGTCGACCCCGAGGTGCGCGCCCGCATCCGGCGCGGCATCGAGGACGTCCTGCCGCGCGTCCTGGGCGTCGAACTCGCCGAGATCCCCGCGAACGCCTGCTTCTTCGACGACTACGGCCTCACCTCCTCCGGCATCGTCGAACTGGTCCTGGACATCGAGGAGACCCTCGCCATCCAGGTCGACGTCGAGCGCCTCGGCATCGACGACATCCGCACCGTCGACAGCCTCACCGACTACGTCGTCGGGCACCACGTCGACGAGGACTGACCCGATGCCCGCCGAGACCCGCGGCCTGCGCGTCACCCGGGCGGTCACCACCGCAACCGACGGCCACGCCGCCGCCGCGCTCCACCCCGACCTGCGCACCTACACCGCCGACCTGGTCCGCCCGTACGGCCTGCCGCTGCGCGAGGACCTGCTCGCCGAGGGCGCCGGCCACGACTACGCCGAGCTGGCCACCGGCCTGCTCGCCCGGGCCCTGCCCGCCGGCGAACCCGCGGACCTGCTGATCCTCGCCTTCTCCTCCCCGGACGTCCGGCCCGCCGCACCCGCCTCGCTCCAGCTCAGCCGCCACTGCCCCGGACAGCCGACCGCCTTCGCCGTCTGCGACCAGGGCAGCGCCACCGCCTTCGCCGCCCTGCGGATCGCCGCCGCCCACCACCGCACCGGCGGCTGCCGGCGGGCCGTCATCGTGCTCGCCGAACAGAGCGCCCTGCACTACCGGCCCGCCGAACCCGTCGAACTGCCCACCGAGCACCGCGCCGTCGTGCTGGTCTGCGAGGAGGCCCCGGGCCGGCCCGGCATGCGCCTCGGCCGCCGCGAACAGCCGGACGGCGCCGAGGCCCTCCGCACCGTCCTCGACGAACACCGGCGCCTCGGCCCGGACGCGGAGCTGCTGCTCGCCGCCGGACTGGCCGCCCACGGCGCCCCCGCGACCGCCGGGACAGCCCGCCCCGGCCGGCCCTTCACCGGCCTGTGGAGCCTGCTCACCGACCGCCTGCCCGAGGCCGACACCGCCGGCCCGCTGCTGCTCGCCGACCACGACCCGCGCCTGGGCCGGCTCAGCACCCTCACCCTGCCGTGAGCACCGCACCCGCGACCGGCGCCGTCGACGCGACCGGCGCCGTCGACGCCACCGACGTCATCGACGTCTGGAGCATCCCGACCGACCGGCCCCCGGCCGTCGTCCGCCGGCTGTACGGCCTGCTCGACGCCGAGGAGCGCGAGCGGGCCGACCGGGCCCGCGACCCCCGGCAGGGCGCGCGCTTCGCCGTGGTCCGCGGCGCCGTCCGGCTGCTGGTCGCCGAACGCCTCGCCGTCGCGCCCGCCGAGCTGGCCTGGCGGCGCGGCCCGCACGGCAAGCCCGCCCCCGCCACCGACACCGGCCTCGACGTCAACTGGTCCGCCTCGGGCGCCCTCGCGCTGCTCGCCGTCGCGACCGGCCGCCGGGTCGGCGCCGACGTCGAGCGGCTCCGCCCGCCCGGCGTCGGCGCCCGGATCGCCCGCCGCCACTTCCCGCCCGCCGACGCGGCCCTCGTCCTCGACGCGCCCACCCCGGCCGACGGCGCCGAGCACTTCACCCGGCTCTGGTGCCGCCGCGAGGCCTGCGTCAAGGCGTACGGCGGCCGGCTCGCCCAGGGCCTCGCCCTCCCGCTGGCCGGCCCCTCCCCGCTGCGCCTGGCCGACCCGGGCCCGCTCGGCCCCGGCCCGCTCCGGCTCGCCGACGTCCCCGTGCCCGGCCCGTTCCGCGCCGCGGTCGCCGCCGACGGGGACCGCCCGTTCACCGTCCGCCGGCACCACTGGGCCTGACGGTCCGACGGCACGACGAGGAGCCCGACCGGCACACCGGTCGGGCTCCTCCGCCTTCCGTCCTCCGCCCTCCGGGACGGACCCCCTCAGCCCTCAGCCCTCGGGCTCCAGGGGCTCCAGGGGCTTCGACATGTAGACCGCCCGCCGCCCGTACGACGCGGGCAGCTCCACCTCCCGGTGCGCGCGGTAGCCGTAGAAGCGCAGCAGGATGTCGGAGCCGCGCACCGCGACCATCGAGACCTGCGCGAAGCCCGCCGCCACCGCCCGCTCCTGCACGTGCTCCATCAGCCGCGCGGCGAGCTCCCGGCCGCGCAGCTCCTCGGCCAGCACCAGGTCGTGCACGTGCAGGTTGTCCGACTCGAACGCCCCGGCCTCCGCCACGGCGAGGTCCGGGCAGCGCAGCGGCGGGTAGGGCAGGCTCAGCAGGTAGCCGCGGACGGCGCCGGTCTCGCGCTGCTCCAGCACGAAGCAGGTCCCCGGCGAGCAGGCGACCCGGGACTCCAGCGCCTCCCGGCCCTCGGAGAGGCCGTCGGCCGCGTAGGCCTCGTGCTCCAGCGCGACCACGGCGTCCCAGTCCCCGTCGGCCAGCTGCCGGATCAGGAAGTCCCCGCTCACCCGGCGAGTCCCCGCTCGCGGGCGGCGGCCACCATCGGCGCCCAGGCCTCGATCAGCGCGGCCCAGCGCACCGCGTCCTCCCGCGCCTCGTCCAGCAGCTGCTGCCGCTGCCCGGCCACCACGTCCGCCAGCTCGGCGTACTTGCCGCCCAGCTTGCGGTAGAGGCGGTCCACCTCGTCCAGGCACTGCTCGTTGGTGTCCCGGTCCAGGTCGAAGGTGCTGCGCACCAGGCCGAGGATCGGCTCGACCCGCAGCTCGTGCCGCTCGTCCAGCAGCCCGCGGCCGAGGTCGATCATCTGTCCGTAGACCGGGTACAGGTACAGCATCGACAGCAGCATCTTCACGAAGCGCAGCTGGTACGAGACGAACCCGGCGCCGACCCGGCGTTCGGGCGTGTAGTAGTTGACGATGTGCCGGCGGTGGATGACGGCGGGCAGCTCGGCGTGCACCAGGGCGTGCAGCAGCGCGTAGTCCGCGCCGATGGTGCGCAGCGACGGCACCAGCGGCAGCACCTCGTAACCCCGGTGGTCGATGGCGACGTTGCACATGTAGACGTCCCAGATGTCCGGCACGCCGAGCACCGAGTCGTCGGCGTCGAACGAGTCGTGCTCGGCGCCCTTGAAGGAGATCTCCACCATGGCGTCCTGCTGCTCGCGGGTCCACACCCGGGGCGTCCACAGCCGCACCAGGTCCCGGTAGACCTCCGGGTCCAGCTCGTTGATCTCGCCGATGTCCACGTTGAGTTCGCCCATGAAGGAGGCGCTGACCAGCATCACCGGCCGGTCCGCGTCCGCCGGGTCCAGCGTGGAGCGGGCCACCCCCGCCAGCGCCTCGCCGGCCGGCTTGCCCAGCGACAGCAGCTCGTGGTGGATCGGGAACATCTTCGCGCCGTCGACCACCCGGTAGTCGAAGTCGTCGTTGCGCAGGTGCGCCGAGGTGCAGCCGAGCGCGGCCGCGCCCAGGAAGATCCGGTTGACGCAGGAGCCGTACGCGACGTCCTGGGGCAGCATCAGGTCGAGCAGCAGCTCCGGGTCGGCGCCGCCGGAGCGCCGCGCCACGTCGAGGAAGAACGCGCGCTGCGCCTCGTTGCCGAGGTGGTGGACGAAGACGCCGGGCGCGGGGGCCAGCGCGGCCACCGCGTCCGCGTTCTTCGCGAACTCGGCGTCCACGGTGGTGTCCAGGACGAGGAGGTGCACCTCGACCCCGAAGGTCTCGACGGCGTAGGCCGCCTCCTCGGCGAGGTCCACGATGGTGCCGGGACAGGCCCGCATGGTGGGCAGGGCGAGGCAGACTCGTTGCATGGTGTGGGAATCTCCGTCTGATCGTCAGAGGGGGTGCGGCGCCCGGCTGTCGGGGCTGTCGGGGCTGTCGAGCGGGCGGGAGCGGCCGCGGCGGCACCGTGGAGGACCTGGTCGCCCCACACTGGACTAGACCAAAGTGGGGTGTCAACGAGCCGCCCGCCGCCCGTCCCCGCCGCCCGCCGACACTGCCCGATGGGGCAGCCGGCCCCGCCCGGGCCCCGCCCGGGCCCCGCTCGCCCCCGCCCCCGCGCGGAGTGGTTCGGGTGCGCTCCGGGGCCCGCCGGGCGAACGGGGAGCGCCCGCCCGGAATCCGGCCGGAATCGCCCCCGCCCGGCCCGGACCGCCTTCCGTGCCCGAAGTCGGCCGGGCCCCTATTCGCCCCCCGGCCGCCCGCACCGAAATTGATCCGTGATGATCGTTGCGCAGCCTGCGGTGAATATCTCGGGAAGATAACGGATTTGCGGTGGAGTTGTTCCGGATCCGCCCCGGCCCGGCGAATTCGAACCGCCCCGAAGGGCCCCGACTACGCCAGGCAGGCCCGCTCGCGGTCGTGCTCCCCGAGGTCGAACAGCGCCCGCCCGATCGCGGTCAGCGCGTTCGCCCGGCGGTGCTCCAACCCGACCTTCCGGGCGATCGCCAACGCCTGCTCGGCCGCCTCCAACGCCTGCTCCGGCCGCCCCGCGGCCCGGCAGGACTCGGCCAGGCCCACCAGCACGCCCGGCACCCGGTCCCACGCACCGAGCGCCCGCAACGCCCCCAGGCACTCCCGGTAGTCCTCGCACGCCGCCTCGAACCGGCCCAGCCCGTGCAGCGCCGTCGCCCGCGCGTACAGCATGTGCACCTGCCCGACGAAGTCACCCAGCCCCTTGAACGCCGCCAGACTGCGCTCGGCCCGGCGCCGCGCCGACTCCGCCCGGCCCACCGCCAGGTCGGCCAGCGCCGCCATCCCCTCCACGAAGGCGTGCGCGGACGGGTTGCCCAGCTCGGCGCTCAACGCCACCGCCTCCGCGCACCGGGCCGCCACCTCCTCGTCCGCGCCGTGCGGGATCCCGGTCAGCGCCAGCACGATCAACGCGCCGGGCAGCAGCGCCGCCTGCCCCGTCCGCCGGGCCAGCGCCACCACCCGGACCGCCTCGGCCCGCGCCTGGCTGGTGCGCTGGAACTCCCGCTGCGCCCACATCAGCGTGTACCGGGCCCGCACCTCGCTCTCCGGCAGGCCCGCCGCCCGCGCGGCCTCGGCCACCCGCCCGGCCAGCTCGCACAGCTCCGGCACGGCCGTGCCCAGGTCGATCAGCTGGATCAGCACCAGCGTCAGGTCCGCGACCACCGCCAGCGGGCCCCGCGGGTCCCGGGTGGCCTGCTCGGCGACCGCCAGCACCGCGGCGACCTCCTGCCGGGCCCAGCGCAGCCCCTCGGCCGGCCCGGCGAACTCCGGCTCGGCGACCCCCGCCGCCACCAGGTCCGGGAACGGGTAGCCCGGCCGCACCACCCGGTACAGGCCCGCCACCGCCGCCAGGTAGTACCGCAGCAGCCGCTCCACCGCCGCCCGCCCGGCGTCCTCCCCGTCCACCTCCCGGACCAGCTCGCGGGCGAACAGCCGCAGCAGGTCGTGGTACTGGTAGCGGCCCGGGAACGGACAGGACAGCAGCCCCAGGTCGGTCAGCGACTCCGCCAGCCGCTCCGCCTCCGGCTCCGGCAGCTCCAGCAGCACCCCGGCCGCCGCCGAGGACACCCCCGGGCCGTCCGCCAGCGACAGCAGCCGGAACGCCCGGGCCGTCTCCGGGTCCAACTGGTCGTAGCTGAGCCGGAACGACGCGGCCACCGCCAGCTCCCCGGTCGCCAACTCGGCCAGCCGCCGCCGCTCCGAGGCCAGCCGCTCCGCCATGTGCGACAGCTGCCAGGCCGGCCGGGCCGCCAACCGGGACGCCGCCGTCCGCACCGCCAGCGGCAGGAACCCGCAGGCCTCCGCCACCCGACGGGCCGCCGCCGGCTCGGCCGCCACCCGCTCCGGCCCGGCGATCGCCGTCAGCAGCCGCACCGACTCCTCCGCGGACAGCGGCTCCAGACCGACCTGCCGGGTCATCGGCATCCCCGACAGCCAGGCCCGGCTGGTCACCAGCACCGCGCAGGTGCGACTTCCCGGCAGCAGCGGCCCGACCTGCCGGCTGTCCCGGGCGTCGTCCAGCACGATCAGCACCCGCAGACCCGCCAGCCGCGACCGGAACAGCGCCGCCCGCTCCGCCGTCCCCTGCGGGATCGCCGCGTCCGCCACCCCCAGCGCGCCCAGGAAACCCGCCAGCACCTCGCCCGGATCGGCCGGGAACGCCCCCGCGCCCTGCAGGTTCACGTACAGCTGGCCGTCCGGGTACTGCCCGCCCACCGCGTGCGCGACGTGCACCGCCAGCGTCGACTTCCCCACCCCGCCCAGGCCCGACACCCCCACCACCGGCATCGCCGGACCGTCCGGCGCCAGGTCCGCGCAGAGCGCCGCGCACAGCTCGTCCCGACCGGTGTAGTCCGAGATGTCGGCCGGCAGCTGGGCCGGCGGCACCAGCACCGCCCCGGCCGGACCGCCGCCCCCGGGGCCGCCGGCGCCGGGCCCGCCACCGCCCGGCTCGAACGCCGGCGCGGGCTCCGCGACCGGCGCGGCCAACCGCGGATCGCCCGACAGCACCCCCAGGTGCAACTCCCGCAGCCGGGGCCCCGGATCGACCCCCAACTGCTCCACCAGCGTGCGCCGGGCGTCCGCGTACACGCCCAGCGCCTCGGCCTGCCGCCCGCTGCGGTACAGCGCCAGCATCAGCAGCTCGCGCATCGGCTCCAGCAGCGGGTACTGGTTCACCCACACGGTCAGCTCGCCGATCACGTCCGCGTGCCGCCCCGCCGCCAACTCGGCCGCCAGCCACGCCTGGACGGCGTTCAGCCGACGCTCGACCAGCCGGGCCCGGTGCGCCTGCGCGAACGGCCCCGGCAGCCCGGCCAGCGGCTCGCCGCGCCACAGCCCGCACGCCTCCCGCAACAGCCCGAGCGCCCCGGCCGGATCCCCCAGCGCCCGGGCCCGGCCCGCCGCCGCGACCCGGTTCTCGAACACCTCGGCGTCCACGCGGTCCGCCGGCAGCCGCAGCACGTACCCGCTGCCCGAGGACACCAGCACCGTCGGCTGCACCCGGTCCGGCTCCAGCCCCCGCTCCGACTCCGGCACCCGGTCCGGCTCCAGCACCCGCCGCAGCCGCGACACGTACGTCCGCACCACGGTCGCGGCCCGGGCCGGCGGCTCCTCCCACAGCGCGTCCAGCAGCTCGTCGACCGACACGATCCGGCGCGCCCGCAACGCCAACGCGGTCAGCAGCGCCCGCTGCTGCGGCGGGCCGAGCTCCAACTCGCGCTCCCCGCGCCAGGCCTGCACCGGCCCGAGCAGGCCCAGCCGCAGCCGCTCCCCGCCGCCCGGCTCCGGCGCCGACGTGCCGTGGGGCTCTCCGATTTCCGTCATCGTCAGACGGTAGCGGTTCCGGGTAACGGAGTGCCGCGCCGGGGCGGGTGCAATTCCACCGCCGGGGCCCGGTCTTGTCGCCCGCGCGGCCGCCCGCATTCGATTCCGCCGCACCGCGGATCGCCACCGGCGGGCCGGGAAAAGAAAAATCCACCCGCCGACCGGGAACCGATGACGCACATACGCATCCGTCAATCTTTTATTGACCGACGGGGGATAGCGTGGCCCCCGGTGCACAGGTCCGCCGAACCTCCGGCGGACACGGGAGCTCCCGCGGTGCCAGCCGGGCCGCAGGAGGAGGAGAGACGGCGTCGCGTGCGGACGACGCCAGCCGACCGGTTCAGACGGTGCGCCGCCGCCTGTGGGGGGCGGTGGGCGCACCGTCAAGCGCAACGAAAGGAATCCAGCGCCGTGCTTCAGTACGCCGACGACGTCCGCGCGACGACGACCCGAACGATCCCGCCGCAGACTGCCCGAACGGTCCCGCCGCAGACCGCCCGAACGGTCCCCGCGCAGACCGCCCGGCCCATCCCGGTCGCCGTCCACGCCCTGGACCCGCTCTCCCGGGCCGGAGTGCTGAGCTACCTCCGGCAGTGCCCGGAGATCGCGCTCCTCGACGAGGACCAGCCCCGGACCGGCACCGGCGTGGCCCTGCTGGTCGCCGACACCTTCGACGAGGCCGCCCTGGCCGGCCTGTCCCGCCTGGTCAAGGCCGACCGGACCCGGGTGGTCCTGGTCCTCGACCGGATCCAGGAAACCGAACTGCTCGACGTCGTCTCACTCGGCGTCACCACCATCCTGTGGCGCCGCGAAGTCACCGGCGAACGCCTCCGCCAGGCCGTCCGCACCGCCGCCCGCGGCCACGGCGACCTGCCCCCCGACCTGCTCGGCAAACTGCTCGGCTGCATGGGCCGCCAGCGCACCGGCGACACCCCGGACGCCGGCCCCGCCGACCACGGCATGCTCCCCCGCGAGGTCGACGTGCTGCGCCTGGTCGCCGACGGCATGGACACCGGGGAGATCGCCGGCAAGCTCCTCTACTCGGAGCGCACGATCAAGAACATCATCCACACCGTCACCACCCGCTTCCACCTGCGCAACCGCGCCCACGCGGTGGCCTACGCCCTGCGCGAGGGCTACATCTAGCACCGGGGCCGCGGGGCCCGGCTCGGCCCCGGCGGCCCGGCTGCGGTGTCCGGCCTTGGCGGCGGCCCGGCTTCGGTGCCCGGCCTCAGCGTTCGGCCAGCACCTCCAGCAGCCGGGTCAGCGACGTCCCGAGGCCCCAGCGGCCGGCCAGCCACTCCAGCGCCTCCGGATCCCGGGGGACCCGCGGCAGCTCCGGCTCGAACACGGGCAGCGGGACGTCCGTGGCGACCCGCACCACCGCGGGCGCCACGTCCAGGTACGGCGCCGCCTCCAGCAGGTTGCGGCGCCGTGCCGGGGTCAGCTTCGAGGCCGGATCGGCCGCCGCCGCCCGGACGCCCGCCAAGTCCCCGTACTCCTGGACCAGTTGCGTCGCCGTCTTCTCCCCGATGCCCTTTACCCCGGGCAGCCCGTCACTGGCGTCACCGCGCAGCGCCGCCAGATCGGCGTACCCGGAGCCGGGCACGCCGTACTTCTCGCGCAGCGCCGCGTCGTCCATCACCAGCGCCGAACCGACGCCCTTCGCCGGGTACAGCACCGTCACCGCGCGGGCGTCGTCGACCAGTTGGAAGAGGTCCCGGTCGCCGGTGACGATCTGGACCGGGCCGGTGGCGCGGGTGGCCAGGGTGCCGATCACGTCGTCGGCCTCGTAGTCGGGGACGCCGACCCGGGCGATGCCCAGCGCGTCCAGCACCTGCTCGATCACCGGGACCTGCGGGGCCAGCGTGTCCGGCACCTCCTCCTCGCCGGCCTGCGCCGCCTCGGCGACCCGGTGGGACTTGTAGGTGGGGATCAGGTCGACCCGCCACTGCGGACGCCAGTCGGCGTCCATGCAGGCGACCAACTGGTCCGGGCCGTGGTCGTGGACCAGCCGGGAGATGAAGTCCAGCAGGCCGCGCACCGCGTTCACCGGCTCGCCCTGCGGGGAGCGGAGCGAATCCGGGACGCCGAAGTAGGCGCGGAAGTAGAGGCTGGCGGTGTCCAGCAGCATCAGGCGGGGCGCGGCGGAGGCGGTCGGTGCGGTCACCCCCCGATCATGCCGCATCCCACCGACAACCCCGGGCTGACGGGCGGTCAGTACGGCCGGGGGATGCCCGGCGGGTGCGTTCGGTGCGGCTGCTCGGCGGATGCGTTCGGGGCGGGTGCTCAGTGCGGGTGCGGGCCCGCGCGGTGCACCGGGCCGTGGACGTCCCCGCAGTGGTCGCGGCCCTCGTCCCCGGCCGCCGCGTCCGCCGCCGCCGCGGCCGCCGCGCTGTTCGGCGCGATCTGCAGCAGGTCGTCCTCGCCGCCCTCGCCGACGTGGTCGACCTGCAGGGTGGCGTGGGTGATCCGGTACTCCTCGCGCAGCCGGCGCTGGAGCTCGCGCTGCACCGCGTGGCAGTCGCCGCCCGGAGTGACCAGGACGTGCGCGGACAGCGCGGGCTCGTTCGAGGTGATCTCCCAGATGTGCAGGTCGTGTACCTCCTCCACCTGCGGCGCCGACACCAGCCGGTCCGCCACCGCGTCCGGGTCGACACCGGCCGGCGCGGCCTCCAGGAAGATCCGCGCCGAGTCCCGGACCAGCCCGATCCCGGCCCGCAGCATCAGCGCCACCACCACCAGCGAGGCGATCGCGTCCGCCCGGACGAACCCGGTGAACAGCACCACCGCGCCCGCCACCGCCGTCGCGACGAACGCGTACAGATCGGTCAGCACGTGCTGGAACGCGCCCTCGACGTTCAGCGAGGACCGGTTCGCCTTCGACATGCACCAGGTCGCCGCGACGTTCACCACCACGCCCACCAGCGCCGTCACCAGCACCAGCGCGCCCTCCACCTCCGGCGGCGAGACGAGCCGGCCCACCGCCTCGTAGCCCAGCCACGCCGACAGCACCAGCAGCGTCACCCCGTTCGCCTGCGCGGAGAGGATCTCGGCCCGCTTCAGCCCGTACGTGTAACCGCCGCGCGCCGGACGCGCCGCCAGCCGCATCGCCACCAGCGCCAGCGCGATCGACGCCGTGTCGGTCAGCATGTGCGCCGCGTCCGAGATCAGCGCCAGCGACTGCGCGGCGAAACCGACCACCACCTCGCCGACCATGAACACCGACAGCAGGACCAGCGCGCTCCACAGCCACTTCCGGTCCGCGTCCGCCGCCACCGCGTGGCTGTGCCCGCCGGACGCTCCGTGCCGGTGGCCGTGGTCCTGGTCGTGGCCGTGGTCCTGGTGGTCCTGGTGGTCGTGGTCGTGGTCGTGCCCGGCCATCGGGATCCCTCCGCTTCTGGTGTCCGCCGTCCGCTGCCCGCACCGGAAGTGAACCCCAGAACGGACGAAGATCCAAAGGCGGCAGTGGTGACCGTTGTCGTTCCCCGTTGCGCCATCCGGGTCGGGTAGGGTGCGCCCCGCATCCGCGCAGCTCGCGCGGCAGTCGAGCAGGGGACGGACCCGGATGGCGGAGCAGGCGGGAGAGCGGACGGGGGAGCCGGCGGGGGAGCGGGTGCCGCTCGCGGTGATCGCCCGGGAGT
This sequence comes from Kitasatospora sp. NPDC015121, assembly GCF_055562955.1. Classification (NCBI taxonomy): domain Bacteria; kingdom Bacillati; phylum Actinomycetota; class Actinomycetes; order Kitasatosporales; family Streptomycetaceae; genus Kitasatospora; species Kitasatospora sp. NPDC015121. The sequence continues at coordinate 31,368 of NZ_JBVHEH010000010.1, read as the reverse complement.
GGGGCCGGATCGGCGTCCTCGGCTTCGGCGGGCCGCCCGCGCACATCCTGCTGCTGCGCCGGCTCTGCGTGGAACGGCGCGGCTGGCTCGCCGCGAGCGAGTTCGAGGACGGCATCGCCGCGACCAACCTGCTGCCCGGACCGGCCTCCACCCAGCTGGCGATCTTCACCGCCTGGCGGCTGCGCGGCACCGCCGGGGCCCTGGTCGGCGGCGCGGCGTTCATCCTCCCCGGGCTGGTGCTGATCCTGCTGCTGTCCGCGCTGTTCCTGACCGGGAACCCGCCGCGCTGGGTGCTCGGCGCCGCCGCGGGCGCGGGCGGCGCGGTCGCCGCCGTCGCCGTCCAGGCCGCCACCGCCCTCGTCCCGCCCAGCCTGCACCGCTCCGGCCCCGGCCCGGCCCGCGTCCGCTGGACGGCCTACCTGCTGCTCGGCGCGGCCGCCGCCGTCCTCACCGGCCCCTGGCTGGTCCTCGTCCTGCTCGCCACCGGCGCCGCCGAGATCGCCTTCCGCCGCCGCGCCCACCCCGGAACCAGCCGTACGGGGGACGGCCCGCTCGGCCGACCGGACGAGGACGGCCCCCGCCCCGGTGGCGGGCCGCGCCGGGCGCTGCCGCTGCTGGTCCCCGGACTGGCCGCGACCGGCGGGCTGGGCGCGCTCGCCTGGGTCGCGTTCAAGGTCGGGGCGCTGTCCTACGGCGGCGGCTTCGTGATCATCCCGCTGATGCAGCAGGACGCCGTCGAGCGCTACCACTGGATGACCGACGGCCAGTTCCTGAACGCCGTCGCGCTCGGCCAGATCACCCCCGGCCCGGTGGTGCAGACCGTCGCGGTGGTCGGCTACGCCGCCGCGGGCGTGTTCGGCGGGCTGCTCGCCCCGGCCGTGGCCTTCGCCCCGTCCTTCCTGTTCGTGCTGTTCGGCGCCGCGCACTTCGACCGGCTGCGCGCGCACCGCGCCGTCCAGGACTTCCTCACCGGCGCCGGCCCCGCCGTCATCGGCGCCATCGCCGGCTCCGCCCTCCCGCTCGCGCTGGCCCTCGGCCGCCCCTGGCAGTACGCCGTGCTGGGCCTCGCCGCGCTCTGGCTGCTGGTGCTGCGCCGGGGCGTCGTCCCCTGCCTGCTCGGCGCGGCCGGCCTCGGCGTGCTCGCCGCCGAGGCCGGACTCGCGCTGCCCTGAGCCGCTCCCCTCGCCTCGGAAGCGCGGGGAGGGCTAGAACGCCGGGAGGGCCGCCTCCGCCGGGCTGTCCGGGGTGGTGAGCGGGGCGAGCCGGGTGGCGTGCACGAGGGCGCGGGCCACCCGCAGGTCCTCGCCCTGCTCGGGGTGCCACTGGACGCCGACCGTGAAGCCCGCGCCCTCGACCGCCTCGACCGTGCCGTCCTCGGCGTACGCGCTGGCGGTCAGGCCCTCGCCGAGCCGGGCGACCGCCTGGTGGTGGAAGGTCGGCACGACCACCGACTCCTCCGGCAACAGATCCGCCAGCAGCGTGCCGGGGACGGGGCGCACCGCGTGCCGGCCGTACTCGCCGGGCCCGCCGATGTGGCTCAGCTCCTCGCCGACCACGTCCGGCAGGTGCTGGACCAGCGAGCCGCCGCACACCACGTTCAGCAGCTGCATGCCCCGGCAGATCCCCAGCAGCGGGGTACCGGCGGCGAGCGCGGCCCTGATCAGCGCGGCCTCCCACAGGTCGCGCTCGGGGGCGTTGGCCACCGTCTTCTCGTGCGGGAGCTCGCCGTACAGGACCGGGTCGACGTCCTCGCCGCCCGCGATCACCAGGCCGTCCAACCGGGCCACCACCGCCGCCGCGTGCTCCGGCGCGTCCGGCGGCAGCATCACGGCGATGCCGCCGGCCGCCCGCACGAACTCGGGGTAGCGCACGGGGAGCAGGACGGAGCGCAGCCGGTCCCAGCGGCCCCAGGCGGCGTCGCCGAGGTAGGTGCTGATGCCGATCACGGGCCGGGCCGCAGGACCGGCGGCGGGGCCGGACGCGGGACGGGTCACGGGAGGACGAGAGGTCATGGCGCGCATTCTGCCGTGCGCCCCCGCGCCCCGCCGGGTGACCCACCACTCCCGTGCGCCCCATCAGGCGCGTGGAGCACAGCGCGCGCCCCCGACGGCGAGCCGGGAGGGGTCGGGACGGGTTCGGAGGGCCCGGAAGGGGGACGGACGTCCGATTCTCACCGGAATCTCATCGCCGGACCCCGGTTTCCGGCCCCGCGCTGATTTCCCGCTTATCCGCAGCCCCCTAGGGTCTCTACCGTGAGCGAGCAGCAGATCCCGGCCGGGTGGTACCCGGACCCCGTCGACACCGACCGCGACCCCCGCCCCCAGCGCTGGTGGGACGGCAACGGCTGGACGGCCGAAACCCGCCCGGCCTCCGCCCCGCAGCCGGAGGCCGCCCCCGCCGACGCGCCCGCCGGCGGCACACCCGCCGATGCGCCCGTTGACGCGCCGCCCCCCGCGCCGTCCGCCGGCGAGCAGACGGCCGTCCTCGAAGGCACCGTGCTGGACGCCTCCGGGCAGGCCGTCGCCTACCCCCCGCTGCCCCCGTACACCGGGCAGTACGGCAGCAAGCCGACCCGCAACCGGCCCCCGAAGCCGGTCATGGTCGCCGCCTCGGTCGCCGCCGTGCTCGGCCTGGCGGTCGGCTCCGGCGTCACCTACCTCGCGATGGACGGCCGCCACGACGACACCAAGACCGCCTCCTCGAGCTCGGACGGACACCGCTTCGGCGGCGACCTCTTCGGCGAGGGCGGCGGCAACGGTGGCAGCGGCAGCGGCAGCGGGGGCAAGGGCGGGAACGGGAGCGGCGGGAGCGGCAGCGACCCGTTCGGCTTCGGCAGTGGCGGCAGCGGCAGCGGTGGCGGCAGCGGCAAGAACGGCCAGGGCAACGGCGGCGGCACCGGCGGTGGCGGCACCGGCAAGAACGCCCAGGCCGCCGTCGACATGGTCAACGGCATCTCGCTGCCGATCCCCAGCGGCTGGGAGGGCGGCACCACCGCCGGCGGCTACGCGGCCCTCTCCATCGGCAGCTACACCTGCGTGGACGGCACCGATGGCTGCTCGCTGGGCGGCGTCTCCACCAGCCAGCTCAAGGGCACCGACGCCAAGCAGGGCGCGCAGGACGACATCGCCACCGCCGCGAAGGAGGCCTACGGCGACCTGAAGGGCCACCAGGAGCTGAAGAGCGAGGCCGTCACGGTGGCCGGCCGCTCCGGCTACCTGGTCCGCTGGAAGGTCGACGCGGCCAAGGGCAACCCCGGCTACGTGGAGACGGTGGTCTTCCCGACCGCCGACGGCAAGTCGCTGACCGCCGTCCACTTCGGCTTCGACATCGCCGACAAGGCCCCCGCCCCGGACCAGATGGACACCATCGTCAAGGGCATCACCAAGATCGACCCCAGCACCTTCAAGGGCGGCACCGGCGGCACCGGCGGCACCACCACCTGACCGCCCCATCACCCGCCCCCGCCCGACCACCACCGCAGCCCGGCGCACCGCCCCCTCGGGGACCCGGAGCGCCGGGCCGCTCCGTTCGGCCACTCCGTTCGGCTGCGTAGGCGGCCGTCGGGCACGGTTCGACGACGGCCGAAGGGTCGTCGGCCCGCTTTCCGTCTCAACTTCCGCTGCTCGACAGCGCGCGGAGTCGGGCGGCCCGCCGGATCAGGTGGTTCCGTTCGGCGGCGGTGCCGTCCGTCGAGCACAGTTCGGCGGCGGTCGAAGGGTGGTGGGCGCGCTTCCCGTTGTTCCCGCTCCTCCCTCCTCAGCCGCTTTCGCGCAGCAGTGTGTTGAGCCGGGCGGCCTGCCGGATCAGGTGGTCCCGTTCGACTGCCGTGTCGGCTGCGCGGGCGGCTGCCGAGTACAGTTCGGCGGCGGTCGAAAGGTCGTCGGCCCGTTCGTGCAGGTAGGCGCGGGCGGCGGTGTGGCGGGGGAGTTCGGGGTCGAGCGCGGCGAGTGCGGCCAGGCCGGCGCGGGGGCCGTCCGCCTCGCCGACGGCGACGGCGCGGTTGAGGCGGGCCACCGGGTTGTCGGTCAGGGCGGTCAGTTCGTCGTACCACTCGACGATCTGCACCCAGTCGGTCTCGGCGGCGGTCGGCGCGTCCGCGTGCAGGGCGGCGATCGCGGCCTGGGCCTGGTACTCGCCGAGCCGGTCGCGGGCCAGTGCCGCCTGCAGGACGGCGACGCCCTCGGCGATGGCGGCGGTGTCCCAGCGGGTGCGGTCCTGTTCGGCGAGCGGGACGAGGCTGCCGTCGGGCGCGGTCCGGCCGGCTCGGCGGGCGTGGTGCAGCAGCATCAGCGCGAGCAGTCCGGAGACCTCGGGGTGCTCGACCAGGGCGGCGAGCTGCCGGGTCAGCCGGATCGCCTCCGCCGCCAGGTCGACGTCGCCCGAGTAACCCTCGTTGAACACCAGGTAGAGCACCCGCAGCACGGTCGCGACGTCCCCGGGCCGGTCCAGCCGGACGCCCGCGACGGTGCGCTTGGCCCGGCTGATCCGCTGCGCCATGGTCGCCTCCGGCACCAGGTACGCGGCGGCGATCTGCCGGGTGGTCAGCCCGCCGACCGCGCGCAGCGTCAGCGCCACCGCCGAGGACGGCGTCAGCGACGGGTGCGCGCACAGGAAGTACAGCCGCAACGAGTCGTCGGTGTCCGGGACGGGGCCGGGCGCGGGCTGCTCGTCGACGGCGTCCTCCCGGCGGCGACGCGCGCTGTCGGCCCGCGCCGCGTCCAGGAAGCGCCGCCAGGCGACGGTCACCAGCCAGCCCTTCGGGTCCCGGGGCGGCTCGGCCGGCCAGCGCCGGACGGCCTCCAGCAGGGCCTCCTGCACGGCGTCCTCGGCCGCCGCGAAGTCGGCCCCGCGCCGGACCAGCACGGCCAGCACCTGCGGCGTCAGCACCCGCAGCAGCCCCTCGTCGACCCCGCGGCCCTCCTCGGGCCCGGCACCGCCACCCCCCTCGGACGCGGCCCCGTGCGGCCCACCGGCGCCGTCCGGCCCGTTCATTCGGTGACGGTCGGCGGCTCGGACATGACCGGACGCAGCTCCAGCCACTCGCGGATCGGCTCCCCGCCCGCGCCGGGCGCCGCCGACAGCTCGCCGGCCAGCTCCAGGGCCCGTTCCCGGCTGTCCACGTCGATGATCATCCAGCCGGCGATCAGGTCCTTGGTCTCGGCGAACGGCCCGTCCGTCACCGGCGGCTTCCCCTCGCCCCCGTACTGCACCCAGGTTCCCTCCGGCGCCAGCCCCTGGGCGTCCACGAACTCGCCGGTCCGCTCCAGCTTCGCGGCGAAGTCCCGCATGTACTGGATGTGCGCCGTGACCTCCGCGGGCGTCCACCGGTCCATCGGGACGAAGCCCTGGGGCTCCGGCGCGCCGCGGTAGTGCTTCAGCAGCAGGTACTTGGCCATCGTTCTCACTCCTCCGTGCGGATGCGGCCCATTCTGGCCGCCTGCACCCCTGGGACGGAGCCGCTCCGGGGTTCTCGACACGGCCCGGCGAAATTCTTCGAGAAAGTTCCGCTGCCCCACCCGGAACGCCCCCGCCCCCGCCGAGCCCTGTCCGGACAGCCCCCACCGGCACACCCATTCCCCCGCACCGCCGGATCGGCCACTCCGCGCTGCCCGACCGCCTGCTCGCCCCCGGTGGCCACCTCGTCTGCACGCCCGCCGCGCTGCGCTGAGGCGTTGACCGGCCTCGCCGAGGTCGGGCCCCGCCGGATGCGCGAACAGCCGGACGGCTCCGGGTTGTTCGGCGTCCCGTTCCCGTGGACGGCGCTGGTGCGCCGCGACGCGGGGGCCGGTCGCCGCCTCAGCGCAGCGCGGCGGCGACCAGGCCTTCGAGGGCCTCGCGCGGGACGTCGCCGCCGCTCACCAGCCGGTCGAAGACCAGTCCGTCGAAGCAGGTCAGCAGGGTGTGGCTGCGCTCCTCCACGTCCGCGACGCCGCGGGCGGCGAGGAACCGCCGGACGGTCTCGCGGCCGGCGTTCTCGCGGGGGACGAGGATCTCGCGCAGTTCCCGGTCCCGGACGCTCTCGACGGCGCAGGCGTAGCGGGCGAGCGAGCGGCGGCGGCCCTCGCCGGTGAGCCGGCGCCGGGCGAGCAGGGCCATGCCGTCCACCAGGTCCCCGACGGTGCGCGGCGGCGGCAGTTCGGCGGGCACCGCCGCCAGCTCCGCCTGGTCGAGCCGGACCAGGTGGGTGACGAGCGCGGTGAGCAGCGCGGCCCGGGTGCGGAAGTACGCGGAGGTGGTGCCCGGCGGCAGGCCGGCCCGGCGGTCGACCGCGCGGTGGGTCAGGCCGCGGACGCCCTCGTCGGCGAGCACGTCGATCGCCGAGTCCGCGAGGAGGGTGCGCCGGTCCGAAGCCATGCTCCTTTCTACACCTGTAGGCGTATCCGCGGGTGCTCGGCTAGGGTCGTCTTCTACAGATGTAGAAGAAATGGGGGTTCGAGTCATGGGCGGCACGGCAGTGGTGGTCGGCGGAGGCATCGGCGGACTCGCCGCCGCGATCGGCCTGCACCGGATCGGCTGGGACGTGACGGTGCTCGAACGCGCGCCCGTGCTCGACGACGCGGGGGCGGGCATCTCGCTGGCCGCCAACGGCCTCCGGGCCCTGGACGGACTCGACCCCGCCGTCGGCGCGGCGGTCCGGGACGCCTCGCGCGGCCAGTACGACGGCGGCACCCGGACGCCCCGGGGCGGCTGGCTGACCCGGCTGGACGGCGCGGCCCTGGAAGCGGCCGTCGGCACCCCGATCACCGGCATCCCCCGGGCCGCCCTGCACCGCCTGCTCCGCGACGCCCTGCCCGCCGGCACCCTGCGGACCGGCCGCACGGCCCTCGCGGTCGAACAGACCGGCCCGGCGACCGTCCGCGTCGACCACGGCCCCGCCGCGCGCCCCACCACCCCCGTCGACGGCGCGAACCACGCCGCCACCACAACCCCCGCCACCACAACCCCCACCACTACAACCGCGCTGCACGCCGACCTGGTGGTGGCCGCCGACGGCATCGGCAGCGCGATCCGCCGCCGCCTCCTCCCCGACCACCCCGGCCCCGCCTACAGCGGCTCGACGGTGCTGCGCGCCATCACCGAGCACCCCGTCGACCTCCGCACCGACTTCGAACTCACCTGGGGCCGGGGCGCCGAGTTCGGACACATCGCCTTTCCGGACGGCCGGGCCGAGTGGCACGCCGTCCTCACCCTCCCCGCCGGAACCCGGTACGCCGACCCGCTGGCCGAACTGCGCCGACGCTTCCACGACTGGCACGACCCGATCCCCGCCCTGCTCGGAGCGACTCGGCCCGACGCCGTCCTGCACCACGACGTCGACGAACTCCGCACCCCGCTCCCCACGTACGCGCTCGGACGGATCGCCCTGCTCGGCGACGCCGCCCACGCGATGACCCCCAACCTCGGCCAGGGCGCCTGCCAGGCCCTGGAGGACGCGCTCACCCTCACCGCCGCCCTCGCCACCGAGCCCACCGTCGACGCCGCCCTCACCCGCTACGACGCCGACCGCCGCCCCCGCAGCCAGGCCGTCGCCCGCGCCGCCCGCCAGGCGGGCCGCATGGGCCACCAGCTCTCCCACCCCCTCGCCGTCGCCCTGCGCAACACCGCGCTGCGCCTGACCCCCTCCCGTGCCGCGATCCGCATGATCCTCCGCCACCACGCCTGGACCCCGCCCCGCCTCGCCTGACCCACCTCGCCTGGCCCGCACTTGGACCCGCCGCAGGTCACTCGTCGTCGTCCCCCGCGGCACGACGCGGCGCACCCGCCCGGCGTGAACCGGTGCCGGACGGGCGGGAGTCTCAGAGGAAGGTGTGCCCCTCGCCCCGGTAGGTCGGGACGGTGGCGGTGACCGCGTCGCCCTCGATCAGGTGCAACTGCTCGAAGCGCTCGCACAGTTCACCCGCCTTCGCGTGCCGGAACCACACCCGGTCGCCGATCAGCAGGTCGTCCGCGGCCGAGCCCAGCAGCGGGGTCTGCACCTCGCCCGCGCCCTCCTGCGGGTCGTAGCGCAGGCCGGCCGGCAGGTACGGGACGGGGGAGCGGTCCTGGCCGGCCGGGCCGGAGGCGGGGTAGCCGCCGCCGAGCACCGTCACCACGCCGACCCCGGGGCGCCGGACCACCGGCTGGGCGAACAGCGCGGCCGGACGGCCCCGGAAGGCGCGGTAGTTGTCGAACAGCCGGGGCACGAACAGGCCCGAGCCGGCGGCCACCTCGGTCACCGCGCGCTCCGCGACCGTCGACTCGACACTGCCGGTGCCGCCGCCGTTCACGAACTCCAACTCGGCGACCTCGCGCACCCGCCGCACCACCTCGGCCCGCCGCGCCGCCAGCTCGGCGCGGGCCTTCGCCTGCATCAGCCGAACCGCCGCCGAGCGCAGCGGCCGACCCGGCACCGCGTCCCCGACCCCCGCCACGTGGCCCTCGTACGCCATCAGCCCGACCACCTCGAACCCCCGCCGGGCGTTGACCAGTTCGGCGAAGCGGCCGAGCTGCTCGGGCGTGCGCAGCGGCGAACGGCGCGCCCCCACCCGGAGCCGGCCGCCCAGCAACCGCAGTGAGGTGTCCAGTTCCAGGCAGACCCGCACGGTCGCCGAACCCTCGCGCGCCGCGTCGATCAGGTCGAGCTGGGCGACGTCGTCGACGACCACGCTCACCTGCCGGGCCAGCTCCGGATCGGCGGTCAGCCGGCCGAACGCGGCCCGGTCCGCCGACGGGTACGCCAACAGCACGTCGGTGAAACCGGACTCCACCAGCCACAGCGACTCCGCGAGCGTGAAGCTCATCACCCCCGCGAACCCGTCCACCTTCAGCACCCGCTCCAACAGCGCCCGGCAGCGCACCGACTTCGACGCCACCCGGATCGGCTTCCCGCCCGCCCGTCGCACCAGATCGGCCGCGTTCGCGTCGAACGCCGCCAGGTCGACGACGGCCAGCGGCGCGTCCAGGTGCGCCGTCGCCCGGTCGTAGCGGGCCCGGTCGGAGACGGCGCCGCCGGTCGCGGGGGTATCGAGGAGTGCCATGGGCGCAGACTGCCACATCCCCCTACTGGACGGTAGATCCAACGGTCCCCGAATCCACCGCGCCCCGCGCCTCGTGCCCCACGCCCGGCGCCACAGCCCCGACCGGCCCCGACCGGCCCCGGCTCACGCCGTGTGCAGCACCCGCAGGCGCCCCGGCTCCGCCGGGTCCCGGTCGACCACTCGGACCGGCGGCCAGGCCCACTGCCACACCCCGCTGCCCGGCACCCGGGAGAACCGCACCGTCCCGCGGGTGCCCGCCACCTCGACGTCCGACCAGCGCACCTCCGCGCCGCTCCCCGCCCGCAGCGCCGCCGCCAGCACGGCCGCCGCGTCCCAGCCCTCGAAGGCGACGAACGACGGCTCGGCGCCCAGCAGTTCGCGCAGCTCACCGCCCACCCGGGTGCCCAGCGGGTCCAGCCGCTCGGGCAGGTAGCTCAGGAACGGGACCCCGGTGCCGTCCGGGCCCAGCGGCTCCAGCCAGTCCGCGAACTCGGGCTGTCCGGCCGGCGCGCCCAGCAGCAGTCCGCGCAGCCGCCGGTCGCCGCGGGCCGCCCGGACGATCGGTACCGCCGGGTCCGGGTAGCCGACCAGCAGCAGCAGCGCGCTCGCCCCGCTGCCCGCCACCGCGTCGCACAGCGTCCGCGGGGTGCGATCGCGCAGGTCGAACGCCACCACCTCCCCGTCGCGCTCGGCGAAGCGCCCGCGCAGCACCTCCGTCCCCGCCGCCCAGTACGCGCCCGGGGCGACGGCCAGCGCGATCCGGCGGTGGCCCGCGTCGAGCAGGAAGTCCGCGTACGCCCGCCAGCCGTACGACTGCGCGGGGGCGATCCGCGCCACCAGCCGGGCGGGCGCGTCGACCAGGCCGTCCAGCACCGCCGAGGAGCACAGGTACGGCAGGCCCAGCGCCTCGGCCCGCTCCGCCACCGCCCGGGCCACCACGCTGTGGTACTCGCCCACCAGCGCCGCCACCCCCAGCCCGGCCAGCTCACCGACCGCCTCCGCCGCCCGCGCCGGGTCCGCCGCCGTGTCCCGCACCAGCAACTCGACCGGCCGGCCGCCGATCCCACCCGCCGCGTTGACGTCCCGGACGCCCAGCTCCAGCCCCGCCAGCAACTGCCGCCCCGCCGCGACCCACCCGGGCCCGCTCAACGGCGCCAACGCACCGACCCGCACCACTGCCGTCATCCCGCCAACTCCCCCTGCCCGCCGCTCCGCCGGCCCGCCGGCCCGCTCACCGGCCACCGATTATCCGCCACGCCCGCCACGCGGCCGCCCCGGACCGCCGCCCCCGCCCCTACCCACCCGCTCCCGTCCCCGCCTCCGTCCCCGCCTCCGTCCCCGCCTCCGCTCCCGTCCCCGCCCCGGGCGACCGCTGTCGACCGCCGTCGACCGTCGTCACCGCCCGGCGGGCCGCCGCCTCCACCGCCGCCACGCCCGTCGCGAGGTCCGGCCAGCCGTCGGAGAGGACCGCGACCAGCGTCCCGTCCGGTCGGGCGCCGAAGCTGTCGACCACCCACCGGCCGGTCGCGCTGCGCGGCAGCCAGCCGTTCTTCAACGCGGTCGCGCCGGCCGCCGAGACGCCCCAGGCCTGCTCGGGTACCACCCGGCGCATCAGCCCGGCCAGCCAGGCCCGCCCGGGGAGCGCCGACGGGCCCTCGTCGGTGAAGATCCGCCGCAGCAGTCGGACCCGGTCGCCGACGCTGGTCGTGGTCAGGCCCCAGTAGCCGTCCCACCCGGCGGTCGTCTCCCGGAGGCCGAGCGTCCGGTAGGCCGCGTCCAGCCCGTCCGCGCCGCCGACCAGCAGGTACAGTTCGCTCGCCGACGAATTGTCGCTGCGGACGATCGCCGCCTCCGCCGCCTCCCGTGCGCCGGAGGCCAACCGCTCCGCGCCGCCGGAGCGCAGCAGCAGCGCCGCGACCAGGTCGACCTTCACCGTGCTGGCGGTCACGAACCGCCCGCCGCCGCGTACCGCCGCCGCGCCCGTCCGGGGCACCGCCGCCGCCACCGCCACCCGTCCGTGCCGCTCCGCCACGTGACCTCCCGCTCCGTCGCCCGTCGCCCGTCGCCGTTCCCGGGGTAAACGTGGCATACGCTCACGGGGTGGAGCGCAAGAACATCCCCGATCCCGGGTTCGCCGAGGACGACGGCACCGCCGACCCCGCCCTCGCCGCGGCCCTCGCCGCCTGGCAGCAGGACCCGGCCACCGAGCCCGACCTGCTCGCCGCCCTCACCCCGAGCCGGCTGATGGTGCCGATCGTGGCGCTGCTCGGCGAGGTCGAGGTCGACGCCAACGGGCACAAGCACGAGAAGACCAGCGACATGGCCGTCCCGGTCGTGGAGGCCCCGGACGGCCGCCGCGCGTTGCCGGCCTTCACCTCGCTCGCCACCATGGCCCGCTGGCGCGCGGACGCCCGCCCGGCGCCGGTCGCCGCCCCGCAGGCCGCGATGGTCGCCTTCGGGGAGCGCGCCGACACGCTGCTGGTCGACCCGGCCGGGCCGGTCGCCTACCAGCTGTCCGGCGCCCGCCTCCGCGCCGTCGCGGAGAACCGCCGCTACCTCCCCCCGCACCGGGACCCGGAGGTCCTGCGGGCCCTGCGCGACCTGCTCGCCGCCGAACCGGCCGTCACCGCCGCCCACCTCGCCCCGGCCCCGGACGCCGACGCCACCCTGGCCCTCGTCCTCGCCGACCCGGCCACCGACCCCGCCGCCCTCCAGGCCCTCGCCGCCCGCCTCGGCCCGGCCCTCGCCGCCGACCCGGCCCTGCGCCTGCGCCTCGACCAGGGCCTCCAACTCGCCTTCCTGGCCCGCCCCCCCGAGCAACGGCCCTTCTACACCCGCTCCGACTGACCGACCTCCCCGTCGTCGTCGAGGACCCGCCGCAGCGCCCGTTCGAACGCCGCCGGGGCGGAGAGCATCGGGTAGTGGTCGGCCCCGGGCAGCCCGGTGAGGGGGGCGGACGGGGCGGCGGCGGTCAGTTCGCCCGAAACGGGTGGCCATCGGCGGGTCCGGCCCGGTACCGAGGTGCCGGGCGTCGGGCAGCGTCACGTGGTGGGTGTTGGTGGCCTCCAGTCCGATCATCCTCCGGCGCCGGTCCGGTCCGGTCCGAGCGCCGAGCCCCAGGCGTCGGCGGCGGAGGCGTGCACGCCCTCGGTGGCCCGGACGCGCTCGATCCGGGCGAACCGCTCCCGCGGCGCGGCCCGGCTCGCCGCCTCCGCCGGACCGGGGCCGGGGAGGTCGCCGAACTCCCGCCCACCACCACGGCCCGGCGCACCCGCTTCGGGTACCGGTGGACGAAGGCCAGCACCCGGCGCGCCCCGCCGGAGACCCCGACCAGCACCGCCGTCGCGGCCCCGACCGCGTCGAGCACCGCCGCGGCGTCCTCGACCTCGCTGTGCGGTGCGGTGCCAGCCGAGGACAGGCCGGTGTCCCGGTAGTCGAAGACGGTGCCCCGGGCCGGCCGTGCCGGCCACAGCACGGTCGACTCCCACATCCGCAGGTCCGTCGCGCCCGTGTCGCACAGCAGTACGTGCGGCCCGCGCCCGGCCGTCCGCCAGCGCAGGTGGCTGCCGCCGCCCTCGCCGTCACCCCGCCCTCCGCCTCCGCCCATACCGCGGAACAGCGGGCGCGCCGGGGGCCGCGCCAGGGTGCGCGTCGGGTGCGCGTCGGGTGTGCGAATTCGTGTCCGACCGGGAATTCACGCGTCCGCGAAAGGGGCAAGGTGCTGGCCCTTCGGGCCCGGGGCTGACAGGTTGTCACCGGCTTTCGGAGCCAACTCCGCTGCTGGTGGGGACCCTTGACAGCCCATCACGGCCAATACGATGATCACACCGCCAACCATCGACGACGAACGGGGTTGACGGGGGGATCGGACGACCGCCGCATTGCCCCGAATTCGCCGGGGGAAGGTGTGGGTCCATGCTGATCCGTCCGATGACCGAGCACGAACTGACCGACGCGTACGGCATCCGCTACCAGCAGCTCTACCCGCACGGCGGGGAGGACCTGGCGCCCTGGGGCTTCGGGAGGGCGGTGGTGGAGCCCGGCGGGGCGACCGAGCCGCACCAGCACGAGGAGAACGAGGTCTTCGTGTTCCTCGAGGGCAGCGGCGAGATCACCATCGGCGAGGAGCGCGCGCCCGTCCACCCCGAGCTGTCCGTGTTCATCCCCGCGGGAAGCCGCCACCACGTGACGAACGCCAGCGGCGACACCCGGCTGGTGTTCCTCTCCATCTACTGGCCGCAGAGCCACGGACCCGTCAGCCTCTGAGGAGTTCACCAGCGATGCCCGTGTCCAGCATTGTCACCGCCGCGCCGCCGACCCCGAACGGCGACCTCCACCTGGGGCACCTCGCGGGCCCCTACTCCGGGGCCGACGTCTACACCCGCGCCTGCCACCTGCGCGCCGAGGACGCCCTGTACGCCACCGGCTCGGACGTCCACCAGAGCTACGTCCCGGCCAAGGCCCGCACCCTGGGCCTCGAACCCCTGGAGATGGCCCAGGGCTTCGCCGACGAGATCGCCGCGATCTTCGACTCGATCGGCTTCGGCGTCGACTCCTACGTCCGCCCGCAGCACTCGACGGGCCACCAGGAGGCCGTCCGCGACTTCGTGCTCGCCCTGGAGCGGCAGGGCCGCCTGGAGCGCCGCACCGAGGACTGCCTCTACTGCGAGGGCTGCGAGCGCTACCTCTTCGAGGCGTACGTCCGGGGCGGCTGCCCGCACTGCGGGGTGGTCACCGACGGCAGCTCCTGCGAGGTGTGCGCCTGGCCCAACGTCTGCACCGACCTGACCGACCCGCGCTGCACCACCTGCGACCGGCCGCCGGTGCCGCGCCCCTACCAGCGGCTGGTCTTCCCGCTCAGCCGCTACACCGAGCGGCTCGCCGCGTACCACCGCAGGACCGTGATGAGCCCCCGGCTCCGCGCCTTCTGCCTGGAGCTGACCGCCGCCGGACTGCCGGACATCCCGCTCAGCCACCCCACCGGGTGGGGCCTGCCCGTCCCGGTGGCGGGCTTCGAGGAGCAGCGGGTCTACGTCTGGGCCGAGATGGCGCCGGGCTACCTCAACGCGGTGGCCGAGGCGCTCGCCCGCCGGTGGGAGGACACCGATCCCCGGCGGGCGTGGGACGGCGCCGAGGTCGTGCAGTTCTTCGGCTTCGACAACAGCTACTTCCACGCCGCGCTGATCCCCGCCCTGCTGATGGCCTACGACGAGGGCCTGCGGCTGCCGGACGCGCTGGTGACCAACGAGTTCTACGAGCTCGACGCGGCGAAGTTCTCCACCAGCCGCCGGCACGCGATCTGGGCCACCGACCTGCTGGCCCACGTGCCCGCCGACACCGTCCGCTTCGTGCTGGCCCTGGACCGGCCCGAGGACGAGCGGACCGACTTCACCTGGCAGCGCTTCCACGCCCTGGCCGACGACGAGCTCGCCGGGCGCTGGCAGCCCTGGCTCGCCTCGGTGCTCGACCGCCTGGCGGCCGACGCCCCGACCGACACCCCGACCGACCCCGCCGATCCCGCCGCACGCGCCGACCCCGCCGCCCGCGCCCACCGCACCGCGCTCACCGGCCTGACCGACCCGCACCGCGCGCAGTTGGCCGAGCTGGCCCGCCTCGCCGCCCGCGGCCACGGCGCGTACCTGGCCGGGAGCTTCTCGCCGCGCACCGCCGCCCGGACCCTGTGCGAACTGGTCCGCAGCACCGCCGAGTTCGCGGCCGCGCATCCGCGGGACGCCGCGACGCTCGCCGTGGAGGCCGCGGCCGCGCAACTGCTCGCCCGGCTCGCCTACCCCGTCATGCCGGAGTTCGCCGAACGGCTCTGGCGGGCGCTGGGCCGCACCGGCCCGGTGCGCGGGACGGGCCTGGAGCCGCTGGCGGCCGAGGGCCCGGCGCAGGCCGGGGCCACCTTCTTCGCGGCGCAGCCCGCCGACCTGCGGTCGAAGGTGATGGACCGGTGAGCGGCCGGCCCCGGTGAACCCCGCGCTCGTGGTCGGAGCGGGAGTGGTCGGCCTCTCGATCGCCCGTGAACTCGCCCTCCGCGGGCACCGGGTGACGCTGGTCGACCCCAACGGGCCCGGCGAGCACGGCCCTTCGGCCGCCGAGTCCCGCGTCCTGCGCTGCGCCTACGGCGCGCGGCGCCGGTACGCCGAGCTGACCTGGCGGTCGCTGGGCCGTTGGCGGGAGTTGGAGCGCGAGAGCGGGCAGCAGCTGCTGGTGCCGTCCGGCGTGCTCAGCTTCGCCTCGCGGGGGACGTCCACGGGCTGGGAGGAACGCTCGCTGGCCGAACTGCGCGGCCTGGGCGTCCCGGCCGAACGGCTCTCCCCCCGCGAGGTGGCCCGGCGCTTCCCCGAAGTGGGCACCGACGACCTGGAGTTCGCGCTGTACGAGCCCGAGGCGGGCGTGCTGCGCGCCCGCCGGGCCGTCAGGGCGCTGGCCGCCTCCTGCCGGGCGCTCGGCTGCGAGTTCGTGCGCGCCGAGGCCCGCCCGGCCGGTGCGGGGGTGCTGGTCGACGGCGCCGAGCACCGGGCCCGGACGGTCGTCTGGGCGGTCGGCGCGGCACTGCCCGGGCTCTTCCCCGAGCTGGACTGCGGGCGGCCGGCGGGCCAGGTCAGCTACTACCTGGACTCGCCCGCGCTGCCCTGCGGACCACGGGTGCCGGCCTGGCTCGACACCGGCCGCGCCCTGTACGGCATCGGGGCGCTGAGCGGCGCCGGGGTCAAGGTCGTCCCCGACGTCGAGGCCCCGCCCGGCGCCCCGCCCCCGGACCCGCCCGAACTGCCGGAGCCCGCCCGGGCCTACCTGCGCCGGCGCTTCCCCGCCCTGGCCGGGGCCCCGGTGCTCTCCGCCGAGACCTGCACCTACACCACCACCGAGGACGAGGAGTTCGTCCTGGGGCGGCACCCCGCCGCCCCGTCCGTCTGGCTGGTAGGGGGCGACTCCGGCCACGGATTCAAGAACGCGCCCGCATGGGGGAGTGACGTATGCGACGTACTGGAGGGCAAGACCCCGCCGCACCCGCGACAGCGGCCGAGACCGAGGACGGCGACCCGCTGACGGCGGCCCTGGACCGGCTCGTCCCGACCGGCCCGGGGCACGGCTTCGGGGCCGACATCGACGCGGCGCACACCGTGCTGCTGTCGGCGGCCGCCACCCGGGAGGAGAAGGAGGCGGCGCTGCGCCGCTGGATCGGCGGCCACCAGCCGTGCGTCTTCGCCAAGGTGGCCGCCCGGCCGGACGCGGACCCGGCGCTCGACATCTGCTGGGTGGACGAGGAGGACCTGGCGCTCGGCGCCGAGCACGTCGGGAAACTGCTCCAACAGGCCCGCGAGCGCTGGAAGTCGCGCGCCCTGGAGGGCCGCACCAGCAGCCTGCAGGTGATGTTCAACAGCGCCCGGCTGGCCCACGCCCGGCCGGGCCCGGAACTGGTGGAGGCGTTCCGGCTGCTGGTCGGGCTGTACCTGCCGGAGTGGGCGCCGGTCGAGGCCGACACCATCTGCCTGGACGGCGTGCCGCTGCGCCGCCCCGACGGGAGCCTCGAACTCTTCGCCGCCAGCATGACGGTGTTCTTCACCGGCGCCCACCGCACCCGCGCGCACGACCACCGGGTGCCGGGCGGCATGCTGCTCAACGTCAACGCCGTAGGCCACCACACCCGGGCCGCGCACGACGCCGGCCGGTTCCGCACCCACGCCGAGGCCGTCCGCAACTCCCACGGCACGGCGCTGCGTTCGGTCGGCAACGGCGGCATCGGACACCCGACCGGCCACAGCAGCACCTGGCACCTGGGCGGCCCCGGCCCGGCCGGCTACGGCCTGCGCCGCCCGCCCCGCCCCGGCCACCTGCCGGCCGGCGCCGACCCCGAACGGTACGGCGCGCTCTACCACATCGACGTCACCGTCTCCTCCTACTACGCCGACCCGACCCCCTACCCGCCGCCCGCCACCGGGCCGGCCCCGGACGAGTGGACCATGATGCTCGACTACTTCACCGCCGAGGAGAGCCCGGCCTACCACAACGCCGCGCTGATGACCGGACTGCCCATCGAACCGGAGCAGTCGCACGACGCGCCCTGGAAGCCGG
Organism: Kitasatospora sp. NPDC015121; assembly: GCF_055562955.1. NCBI lineage: Bacteria > Bacillati > Actinomycetota > Actinomycetes > Kitasatosporales > Streptomycetaceae > Kitasatospora > Kitasatospora sp. NPDC015121. Next base: position 14,272 of record NZ_JBVHEH010000010.1, on the reverse strand, counting down.
AGTCCCGGCCGAACAGCCGGCGGGAGTTCTGATGGCCGGGCTGCTGCACCTGCTCCCCGGCGACACCCTGCCGGACGGGCCGACGGTCCGCGGCGCGATCCGGGTCCGCAGCGCCACCCAGCACTGGGCCGAGTACCTGCTGACCGGCGGGCCCGACGGCGCGACGCTCTGGCTGGCGGTCGAAGCCCTGCCGGACGGCACCGAACGCAGCTCGTACTGGCACCGCACCACCGCCGAGGCGGCCGGCTTCGACCCGGACCGCCCCGCCCTGGAGGGCCGGGCCCTCACCGTGGTCGAGCGCGGCCACGGCGAGTACCGGGCGGTCGGCGAGTTCGACGGCCTGCCGGGCCTGCGCGCGGGCACCGGCCGCCTGCACTACGTCGACTACACCGGACCCGGCCTCCGGGCCAGCCTGGAGCACTTCGGACCGGCGGGCCCCGACGCCCCCGACACCCCCGGCGCTCCCGACACCCCCGGCGGGCCCGGCCTGCTCGGCGTCGAGGCCCGCCCGCCCGCCTGACCCCTCGTCCCCCGTACGACAGAACGGAACGACACCCGTGACCGACCGTCCCACCGAGTGGTGGAGCACCTTCTTCACCGACGTCTACACCGGCTCCGACCTGGAGCTGCGCGACGCCGCCACCGCCGAGGCGATGGTGCGCTGCGTCACCGGCGCGCTCGATCCGGAACCCGGCGCCACCCTGCTCGACCTGGCCTGCGGCACCGGCCGCCACAGCGTGCCGCTCGGCGCGGCCGGCTTCCGGGTCACCGGCGTGGACCTGATGGAGCCGTACCTGGCCCAGGCCCGGGAGCGGGCCGAGCGCGCCGGACAGCGGATCTCCTTCGTGCGGGCCGACATGCGCGACCTGAGCGCCCTCCCCGCGGGCTCCTTCGACGCCGTGGTCAGCCTGCACACCAGCTTCGGCTTCTTCGACACCGAGGAGGAGGACCTCGCCGTCCTGCGCGGGATCCGCGACCGGCTGGCCCCGGGCGGCCGGCTGCTGATCGACGTGATGAACCGGGACTGGTTCCTCACCCAGAGCGGCGAGTCCTTCGGCACCGCGCCGGAGGAGTTCGTGGTCCGCAACTTCGACTCCAGCACCGGCACCACGTACCTGTACGAGGAGCGGTTCGACGCGCTGACTAGCCGGATCACCTGGAACATCCAGGCCTTCGACCCCGCCTCGGGTACGGTCGGGCGCAGCGTCACCGCCGACTACCGCGTCTACAGCGCCCACGAGCTCACCGCCCTGCTCACCCGCGCGGGCCTCACCCCGGAAGGGCTGTACGGGGACTACGACCTCAGCCCGTTCCACGTCCACTCGCCCCACCTGATCCGCACGGCCAGCCGCCCGGCCGGAGAGGAGTGACCCCCATGCCCCGCCCCTTCCAGGAGACCGCCCTCCACCGCATGATCCACGCCCAGGCGGAGGCCGTCGCCCGCCTCGCCGAGGCCGACCTCGGCGAGGCCGCCGAACGCCTCGCGGGCGCCCGCCGGGTGCTGCTGCTCGGCACCGGCACCAGCCAGCACGCCGCCGAGCTCGGCGCCGCGATGCTCGGCCACGCCGGGGTGGACGCCCGCTGGTCCTCCGCCGCCGGGTTCGCCCGCTGGGGCGCGCCGCCGCGCCCCGGCGACGCGGTGGTCGTGATCACCCACACCGCCGAGACGGCCTTCGCCCTGCGCTGCCGGGAACGGGCCCTCGCGGCGGGCGTGCCCACCGTCTCGATCACCGGCGTCGGCACCGCCGACTGGCCCGAGGCGGTCGAGACCGTGGCCAAGGAGCAGTCCGAGACCTACACCGTCAGCTACACCGCCGCCCTCACCGTGCTGGCCGGACTCGCCCACCGCCTCGGCGCCGAACAGTACGGCCCCGAGCACCTGCACCGCACCGCCGAGGCCGTCCGCGAGGTCTGCCGGGACCAGGCCCCGGACACCGTCGCGCTGCCCGCCCGGTCCCTCGCGGTGATCGGCGCCGGCCCCTGGGGCGTCACCGCCCGCGAAGGCGCGCTGAAGATCCGCGAGGCCGCCCGCGTCCTCGCCGAGGGCTACGAGTCGGAGCTGTACCTGCACGGCTCGGCCGTGCCGTTCGGCGCCGCCGACGGCCTCCTGCTGCTCGAACCCGGCGCCGACCCCGACGGCCTGACCGCCGCCCTCGGCGCGGCGGCCGCCGCCGAGGGCATCACCGTCGACACCCTCGCCGCCACCGGCACGGCCGCCGAGCTGCCCCCGCTGCTGGCCCAACTCCCGCTGACCGTCCGGCTCCAGCTGCTGGCCGGCCGCTGGGCGGGACTGCGCCACCAGAACCCGGACGTGGCGATCACCGGCGCCTGGGCCAAGACCGAGCTGTGGAGCGTGGGCGCGCCGTGACCCGCACCCGCCCCCGGGCGTGAACCCGGACCGGGGCCCGGTCCCGGTCCCGGTCCCGGACCCGGTCGGTGCCGCCGGGGCCTCGTGACCGGCGGCGCCGTCCGGGAGCCCGGTTCCCGTCCCGACGGCACGTCACCGCCGTTACCGTGACCGGATGACGACCGTACTGGTGAACGGCCTGCCCGGCGCGGGTAAGAGCACCCTCGCCCGCGCCCTGGCCGCCGAACTCGGCCTCCCGCTGTTCAGCAAGGACGCGGTGAAGGAGACCCTGGCCGACCAGCTCGCCGCCCTGCGCCCCGCCGACCGCCGGGAGTGGAGCCGGCTGCTCGGCGCCGCCGCCGGCGAGACGCTCTGGACGCTGCTGCGCGACGCCCGCGGCGCCGCCGTGCTGGAGGCGCCCTGGCTCGGCGACCCGCTGCGCCGGATCGTCCGCGCCGGGCTGGACGCCGCCGGGATCGGCGTGCCGCAGGAGGTCTGGTGCGAGGTCCCGGTCGCGCTCGCCCGCCGCCGCTTCGAGGAGCGCATCCCGCACCGCCATCCCGCGCACCCCGAACGCCCCGGCGAGGCCGACCCGCGCTGGGACGCCTGGGCGCTCGACGTCGGCCCGCTCGCCCTCGGCCCGGTCCACCGCGTCGACACCACCGGCCCGGTCGACGTCCCCGCCCTGGCCGCCGCCCTGCGCCGGTCCTCCCGCGCCGGCCGTCCCGCGCGAGTCGGCCCGCCCGCGCCGCCGGAAACCCCGATGACACCACCGAGACCCGGACGGTAAGCTTCACTGGCCATTAGAGACCATTACACTTTCAGGAGCGCGCCCATGCCCGACGACGCCACCGTCCCCGAACTCGTCCGGGCCTGGATCAGCGGCTGGACGGTCTCCCGCGGCGCCGCCGACCCCGCCCCCGAGCCCTGGGGCTGGAGCATCGACGTCGGCCAGGCCCGCCAGGTCTGGCGCCACGTCCTGCCCGCCCCCACCGAGGCGGACGTCCGCAAGCTCACCGAAGGACCCGCCGCGCCCTGGACGTGGCTCAAGCTGTTCGGCGAGGAGGACCGCGTGCTGCCCTGGGTCGGCCCCGGCTGGCACCAGGACGCCCCCGGCTTCCTGATGACCCTCCCGCTGCGCCCCGGGAGCCCGGCCGTCCCGGCCGGCTACCGGATCACCACCTGGCACCGGGGCGGCACCGTTCGGGCCCTGGTCCGCACCACCGGCGGGGAGTTCGCGGCCCGCGGCCAGATCGGGCTCGGTCCCGCCACCCCGCTCGGCGGTCGGGTCGACGCCCCGCTGCTCGCCGTCCCCGACCAGATCGAGACCGCCCCCGAACACCGCCGCCGGGGCCTCGGCTCCCTCCTGATGCGCACCCTCCAGCACGAGGCGCACGCGGCCGGCGCGCGCACCGCCCTGCTGGTCGGCACCACCGAGGGCCGCGCCCTCTACACCAGCCTCGGCTGGACGCTCCGCTCCCCGATGGCCAGCCTCTGGTACGACCCGGCCACGCCCACCGGCCGCCCGACCGGCGGCTCCTGACCCCGCGACGGCCCCCCGGCCGGGCACCGGCCCGCGCCCGCACGCACCCGCACCCGCACCCGCACCCGAACGCACCCGCACCCGAACGCGCCGGTGCCCGCCGGGAGGGCGAGCTCCGGGCGGGCACCAGGGGAAGCGAACGGGCGATCGGGAAGCGCGGGTTCAGGCGGCGATCAGCAGGTTCCGGCGCGGGGCGACCACCCGGCCGTCCGGCAGCAGCTCACCGGTGTCGTCGAACAGCAGCACCCCGTTGCAGAGCAGGGTCCAGCCCTGCTCGGGGTGGAACGCGACCGGGACGGCTGCCTCGTGGTCGGCCGACTCGGCGGACGGACACTCGGTTCGGTGCTGGCACATCCTTGTACCTCGCTTCGCTGAAATATCGCACCGGGTCAGGTGTGAAACGGCGCCAGCCGGGTAGGACGATTGGTCCTCCACCCGACCGACACCAGTGTCCGACTCCCCGGGCGTTCGCGCAGCCATTTGGTGACACGCGCCACAGAACGAGCGCGGAGATCACCCGACCGGGCGGAATACGGCCCGTCCCGCGCACGGAAAGGCCATGCCGGGCTAGTCCGATCGGATCAGCCCGGCATGGCCTCTTCGGGTGGTGCGGGTACGGGCGCGGGCGCCGGCGGCGGTCGGCTCAGCCGATCAGCGCGGTCGGCCGGGCGACCGGCGAGCGCTCCAGCCGGGCCAGCAACTCGGCCGCGGGCAGTGCCTGGTGGGCCGCCACCCCGAGCGGGGCGGGGGCCAGCGGGATCAGCAGGTCGTCGCCGGGGCGGCCGCCGTGCAGCCAGAGCGCCGAGGCGTAGTGCTCGGGCAGCGGCAGCAGCCGGGGCTCGTAGCGCGTCGGCGCGCCGTGGGTCAGCTGCCAGGCCTCGCGCAGCGCCCGGACGGTGGAGTCGAGGAACGGTCCGGCGGTCAGGTGGGAGAAGGCCGGCCCGTCCGGGCCGTTGACCACCTCGGCGGCGGCCACCACCCCGTCCAGCCCCTCCGGGGTGAACTCGCCGGCCGCCGGTGGCCCGTAGTCCCGCGCGTCCTCGCCGGTGGCGCCGCCGGGGCAGCCGCCGTGCCCGCAGGGCGCGGGCGCGGCGGGGTCGGCGCGCCCGCCCAGCAGGAAGCGCCAGCCCGTGCAGTGGGCCCCGGCCAGCCGGGGCTCGGGCCCGCGCAGGGCGTGGACGGGCAGGGCCAGCAGGGCGCGCGGCCGGTGCGGGCCGGCGGCCGCCGGTGGCGGCAGCGCCGCGCCGGAGGCGAGGGCGGAGAGCACGGCGCGCAGTGCGCCGGCCGGGGGTCGGGTCAGGTGCAGGGTCATGGCTGAGTCGCCTCTCCGTGCGAGATCGGCGGGACGATGCGGCATACCGGCATGGCGCCGACTCTGAGGGAGGTCTGGCCGTGTCCGGTTGTGCATGGGCGCCGAATGGGGTGGGCGGGTCGTCGACGAGATCCCTCGACATCGTGGGCGTCTCGGACGGCCTGGACCGGGCCTGAGCGCGTGCGAATACATTCGAACAGGTGCGCAGGGTGACCTTCATATCACGTTCGGTTGCGCCGCACAAGTCGGGGAGTGGCTGACCATCCGTCAGAAACCCTGTCTCGCCCGGGTGTTCGCATCGTGGGCTATCGATCTTCGACTTGGGCATGATGCTGGGGCACTGTCGACCGAGGGGAGGGAAGGCACCCGTGGGCGAGAAGGTCGTGGCGACCAGGGCGGAGCTGGCCGACCGGCAGCTGTACCGCCGCAAGCTCCAGTCCTGTCTGGACGTCCTGGAGCGGATGCTCAGGGAGGAGCGGTTCGACCGCCCGAAGGCGATGATGGGCGTCGAGATCGAACTGAACCTGGCGGACGACCAGGGCCTGCCGGTGCTCGGCAACGAGCGGGTGCTGGGCGCGATCTCCTCCGCGGACTTCCAGACCGAACTGGGCCGGTTCAACATCGAGGTCAACGTCGCCCCGCGCCGCCTGACCGGCCACGTCTTCGAGGACCTGCGCGAGGAGCTGGACACCGGCCTGCGCTACGCCGACCGGCGGGCCGCCGAGGTGGGCGCCCGGATCGTGATGGTCGGCATCCTGCCGACCCTCGACCTGGAGCACGCCGGGCTGGACGCGATGAGCAGCAACGACCGCTACGGCCTGCTCAACGAGCAGATCCTGGCCGCCCGCGGCGAGGACATCGCGCTCGACATCGACGGCGTGGAGCGGCTGGCCGTCGACTCGGTCTCGATGGTCGCCGAGGCCGCCGCCACCTCGCTGCAACTGCACCTGCAGGTCACCCCGGCCCGGTTCGCCTCGGTCTGGAACGCGGCCCAGGCGATCTGCGGCGCCCAGCTCGCGCTCGGCGCCAACTCCCCGTTCCTGTTCGGCCGCGAGCTGTGGCGGGAGACCCGCCCGGTGCTGTTCCAGCAGGCCTGCGACACCCGTTCGGCCGAGCTCAAGGCACAGGGCGTGCGCCCCATCACCTGGTTCGGGGAGCGCTGGGTCGACTCCGCGCTCGACCTGTTCGCCGAGAACCTGCGGTACTTCCCCGCGCTGCTGCCGATCTGCGAGGACGAGGACCCGGTCAAGGTGCTCTCCTCCGGCGGCGTCCCCCGGCTCGGCGAGATGCGGCTGCACAACGGCACCATCTACCGCTGGAACCGCCCGGTGTACGACGTCGCCGACGGCGTGGCCCACCTGCGGGTGGAGAACCGCTGCCTGCCCGCCGGCCCGACCGTGGTCGACACCCTGGCCAACGCCGCCTTCTTCTACGGCCTGGTCCGGGTGCTGGCCGAACAGCCCCGCCCGATCTGGACCAGGCTCCCGTTCGACAGGGCCGACCAGAACTTCCAGCAGGGCGCCCGGCACGGCATCGAGGCCGTCCAGTGGTGGCCCCGCAGCGGCCGCGGCGGCCGCGGCCTGGTCGAACTCCCCGCCACCGACCTGGTGCTGAACGAACTGCTGCCGCTCGCCCACCAGGGCCTGGACGAGTGGGGCATCGAGCCCCGCGACCGGGACCGCTACCTCGGCATCATCGAGCAGCGCTGCCTGCGCCGCACCAACGGCGCCGCCTGGCAGGCCGCCACCGTGCACCGGCTGCGCGAGCACCACAACCTCGGCCCGAACGAGGCGATCGCCGCGATGACCCGCCGCTACGTCGAGCACATGCGCGGCGGCGAACCCGTGCACACCTGGCCGGTCGACTGACCTGCGGCCGGGCCACGGCGTTTCACGGACGCCTCATCTTCCTGTGAAAGGATGATCGGCCCGGGGCGGCAGCAACGCCCCGGGCCGACCGTCCGCCCCCCGGGAGACCCGTGACCACCGCCTCGGCCGAGCCCGCCACCACCCCCGAGACCCCCTCGCGCCGGCTGCTCGCCGCCGAACTGCTCATCGTCCTCGGGCTCTCCCTCGGCGCCAGCGGCCTCACCTCGCTGATCAGCTTCGTCGGCTCGCTCACCGAGACCGCCGACCTCGGCAGCCAGGTCGCCACCCTGAACGCCTCCCGCGCGCCCGGCCGGCCCTGGCTCGACCTCGCCTGGCAGCTCTACTACGTCGCCCGCGGCCTGATGCCGGTCGTCCTGGTCGGCTACCTGCTGGTTCGCGAGGGCACCACGCTGCGGGTGCTCGGCTTCGACCTGCGCCACAAGCTCGCCGACCTCGGCCGGGGCACCCTGGTCGCCGCCGCCATCGGCGGCTCCGGCCTCGCCCTCTACCTGGGCGCCCAGGCGGCCGGCTTCAACCTCACCGTCGCCCCCTCCGGCCTGCCCGAGGTCTGGTGGCGGATCCCCGTCCTGATCGCCTCCGCCTGGCAGAACGCCGTCCTGGAGGAGGTCGTCGTGGTCGGCTACCTGCTGCGCCGCCTCCAGCAGATCGGCTGGAGCTGGCCCGCGGCGGTCACCGCCAGCGCCGTCCTGCGCGGCTCCTACCACCTCTACCAGGGCGTCGGCGGCCTGGTCGGCAACATGGTGATGGGCCTGGTCTTCTGCCTCCTGTACCGCCGCTGGCAGCGGGTCGGCCCGCTGGTCGCCGCCCACGCCCTGATCGACACCACCGCCTTCGTCGGCTACGCCCTGCTGGCCGGCCACGTCAGCTGGCTGCCGTAGTCCCCTTCCGGCGGGCGTCCAGCAGGGCGTCCACCAGCACCTCCACCGGCGGCCACGGGAACCCCGGCCGGTCCCGGCGCAGCGTCACCAGCCCGTGCAGCGCCGCCCACACGCCCAGCGTCTCCGGCGCGATCCCCGCCGCGTCCCCGGCCGCCGCCGCGTCCCCCGCCGCCTCCCGGACGGCCCCGTCCAGCAGCGCCAGCGCCGGCAGGCCCGCCATCTGCTCCGGCTCCCAGCCGGGGGAGCCCGCGGTGCCGAACAGCACCCGGTAGTGGCCGGGGTGCGCCAGCCCGTACGCGCAGTACGCCAGGCACAGCGCCCGCAGCCGCTCCCGCCCGCCGCCCGCCGCCGGGCCCCCCGCCTCGGTCAGCGCCGACAGCAGCTCGCCGAACCGGGCCCGGTAGACCGCGACCAGCAGCGCCCGGACGTCCGCGAAGTGCAGGTAGACGCTCTGCGGGGCGACGCCCGCGCGGCGGGCCACCGCGCGCAGCGAGAGCGACTGCTCGCCCTCGCCCTCCTCCAGCAGCCCGCTCGCCGCCGCGACCAGTTCGTCGCGCAGCAGGCCGCCCTGGCCGCGCCGGTTGGGCCGTCGCCCCGGTGTCGTCGTCATGTTGACAAGCTTACCGGACAGGCGTCTACTCACAGCTGTCAGTGGACAGCTGTCCACTCAAGCTGAGGGGGAGTCATGACCACCACCGTGCAACGCGTCGTCCACGCCAGCGCGCTGATCGATTTCGCCGGCGCCCGGATCCTCACCGACCCCTGGTTCTCCGAGCGCCGCGGCTACCACCCGGGCGAACCGCGCTCGGTGGCCGGTGCCGCCGACCTGCCGCCGCTGGCCGGCATCGTGATCAGCCACGGCCACTACGACCACTGCGACCTCGGCGCGCTCGCCGCCCACCCCGACAAGGACGTCCCGTTCGCCGTGGTCCGCGGCCTCGCCGGCCGGGTCCGTGCCGCCGGGTTCCGCCGGGTCACCGAACTCGACCCCTGGCAGTCCACCCGCCTCGGTCCGGTCGAGGTCACCGCCGCCCCCGCGCTGCACGGCGTCCCCGAGGTCACCTTCGTGCTCCGCCACGAGGGCCGCACCGTCTACTTCGGCGCCGACACCGCCCGCCTCCCCGCCCTCGACGAGATCGCCCGGCGCTTCCCCGAGATCGACCTCGCCCTGCTCCCCGTCAACGGCCTGCGGATCCGTCCCGCCCTCAACCGCCAGGTCGTCATGGACGCCCGGCAGGCCGCCGAACTCACCGCCCTGCTCCGCCCCCGCCTCGCCGTCCCCACCCACTACGCCTTCACCGCCGGCCGGCTGCGCGAGGCCACCGTCCTCAAGCTCGTCCGCGACCGCCCCGACCTCTACCGGGACGCCGCCGCCGAGCTCGCCCCCGACACCGCCGTGCACATCCTCGCCCCCGGCCGCGTCCTCACCCTCTGACCCGCGGCTGACGGGGTGTCACCGCCCGGCGGTAGGGTGGCCACCGACAGCGGCGGTGGGGCCGTACGGCGGACGGGGGAGCGCGGCATGGACGGACAGTCGACCCGGCACGGCGAACGGGTCCGCCGGATCGCGGACGCGCTGCACAAGCTCACCGGCCGCCCCCCGGTCGTCGACCGCACCCGCACCGGTGCCACCCGGCTCTCCGTCCGGGTCGCCGAGCAGCCCGACGGCACCCAGGCCCTCGCCGTGCTGCGCGTCCTCGGCCTCGGCGACCGCTTCGGGCACAGCGACAACGCCCGCTGGGAGCGGGTCTGGGTCGAGATCGCCGACCACCCCGCGCCCCCGCAGGACTGACCCCGCGGGACCGGCCCCGCGGGACCTCGCGGACCGCCCCGCCCTCAGCAGGCCCAGGGGTTCGGCCAGGCCCGCGACGGCGGCCGCCGCAGCAGCCGGTCCACGTGCTCGCGCTGCAACCCCTGCGCCGGGTCGACCGGCAGCAGCAGCCGGTCCGCCCGCAGGACGCTGCGCCGCACCAGCCTCGGCGGGATGCAGTCGTCCACCCAGGCGAACGGACGGCCCTGCGCGTGCCGCAGGAGCGGCGCCCACTTGGCCGCCGAGAACAGCTCCATCAGCGGCACCCGCGGATCGCCGGGCCGCGGCACGTACCCGCTGAACACCACCACCGGCAGCTCGGGCAGCCCGAGCAGCGGGGCGATGTGCTGGTTGGCCTTCTCCTCCCAGGTGGTCGCCCAGACCAGGGTGTAGTGGTCGGCCAGTTCGCGCAGCCAGTCGCCGTGGCGCGCCGACAGCAGCACCGAGTAGCCGAGCAGCGTGTGGGTGTCGAAGCCGTCGTCGGGGTGCGGGAACACCGGGTTCAGCACCCCGTCGACGTCGAGGTACAGCAGAGGCTTGCCCATGCGCCAATCTCCCGGGGATCGCGGCCAGTTACCTGATCGGACGAGCCGCGCCCCCGGGAGGTTGCAAGCTGTCAGCGACTGTCACCCGGAAGTGACGGATTCCGGTTCCCGGACCCGCGCGGACGCCTCGGGGACCGCCCGCTCCAACCGCCGCACCTCCGGCACCAGCAGCACCAGTCCGGCCAGCACCGCGCAGATCAGCGCGCACCCCCACAGCGCCCCGGACAGGCCGAACGCCTGCGCCGCCGGACCGGCCAGCCCGGTGCCCAGCGGCAGCAGCGCGAACGAGCCGAACGAGTCGTACGCCGACATCCGCGACAGCAGCTCCTCCGGGATCTCCTGCTGCAGCGTCACCATCCAGCCGACCACGAACACCGTGGTGCCCGCCCCCGCCAGGAACATCGCCAGCGCCACCAGCGGCAGCGGCCACCCCAGCGCCAGCGCCAGCGGCGGCAGTCCGAACAGGAACACCCCGCCGTTGCCGACCAGCAGCAGCCGGCGCGGCTGCCAGCGCGTCATCAGCGGACCGGCCACCACCATGCCGACGCTCAGCGCGGCCATCGCCGCGCCCCACGCCCCGGCGCCGCCCATCCGCTGCTCGGCCACCACCGGCCCGTACACCGCCTCCACGGCGAGCACGCAGGCGTTCATCAGGCCGAACTGCACCACGATCGCCCACAGCCACCGCCGGGCGGCGAACTCCCGCCACCCGACCAGCAGTTCACGCCACAGCCCGGGCCGTGCCGGCCCCCGCTCGACGCCCCCGGGCTCCAGGCCCACCCGCAGCGCCGCCGCGACGGCGAAGCACGCCGCGTCCGCCGCCAGCACCCAGCCGGGCCCGACCACCGCGACCAGCGCGCCGCCGAGCGCCGCGCCCGCGATCGAGGCGCCGTTCATCGCCATCTTGAACACCGAGAACGCCTTCGCGGCGTGCTCGGCCGGCACCGCCTGCAGGATCACCCCCTCGGCGGCCGGCGCGTAGAACGCCTGGCCCGCACCGCCGGCCGCGGAGAGCAGCATCAACGCCCACAGGCCCGGGTGCCCGAACAGCACCAGCGCCGCCAGCGCGGCCTGCGAACCGGCGTTGAACAGGTTGGCCCCGACCATCACCAGGTGCCGCGGCAGGCGGTCCGCGACCGCGCCGCCGACGAGCAGCAGCACCACCAACGGCACCGTCCGGGCGGCGGTCACGTAGCCGACCTCGGCGCTGCCCCACCGCGCGTCGGAGTGCAGCACGGCGAACGCGGTGGCGATCGGGGCGGCGGCGTTGCCGAGCCCGCTGACCACCGTCGCGGCGGTCTGGATGCGGTAGTTGCGGCCTGCCCAGGCCGGATCGAGGAAGCTCACCGCCCGACCATGGACCTGCCATGCCACGCCTGTCCAGCGGTTTTACCGCCGCCCGCCCCGCCGCCCGTCCTGCGGCCCGCCCCGCCACTCGTCCGCCAGCAGCCCCAGTACCACCTCGTCCTCGAACCGCCCCAGCACCCACGCCGACCTGCGCAGCACCCCCTCGCGGACGAAGCCCGCCCGCTCGGCCGCCGCGACCATCGCCGCGTTGTCCGCCAGCGTCTCCACCTGCAGCCGCTGCAGCCCGCGCACCTCGAAGCCGTACCGGCACATCACCCGCACCGCGTCCGCCCCCAGCCCGCGACCGCGGAACGCCGGCCGCAGCGCCAGCCCCAGGTGCGCCACCCGGTTGTGCCCGTCCACCCCCCACACCACCGCCTCCCCGGCCAGCTCGCCCCCGGCCCGTTCCACCACCGAGAACGCCGCCGCGTCCTCCATCGGCGCCTCCACCCGGTACGGCGACCGCCCCGACTCCACCGGCATCGGCCGCCAGGCCCGCGAGTCGGCCCGCGCCCGCATCTCCACGTCCTCGTACAACTCCTCGTGCAGCACCGCCACGTCACTCCCGACCCGGGCCCGCAGCACGACCTTCTCACCAGATAGCATGTGACATTTCCTAGCACCCGCGGCCCTCGCCCCGCCACCGGTTTCCCACCCCGCCGGAGGCGGCTCCCGTCCCGCTCCACGCGCGGCGGGTGGCGGCATCCGCTGCCGCCACCCGCCTCCGACCCACCCGTCGACCGCCGGTCTGCGGCCGGACGGGTGCCGTTCAGCCCATCTCCTCCAGGGACTTGCCCTTGGTCTCCTTGATGCAGAACGCCACGAACGGGATCGACAGCAGCGCGAAGCAGGCGTAGATGACGTACGTCGCCGACAGGTTCCAGTCGGAGAGGTTGGGGAAGGTGACGGTGATCGCCCAGTTGGCGATCCACTGCGCGGACGCGGCCACCGACAGGGCGAGCGCCCGGATCCGGTTGGGGAACATCTCGCCGAGCAGCACCCAGACCACCACGCCCCAGGAGAAGGCGAAGCAGAACACGAAGACGTGCGCGGCGACCAGCGCCACGGTGGCGTACGCGTCGTCCAGGGTCGCGCTGTCACCGGTGCCGTGCCGGAAGGAGAACGCCCAGGCGGCCAGGCCGAGCGAGACGGCCATGCCCGCGGAGCCGGCCAGCGCCAGCGGCTTGCGGCCGATCCGGTCGACCAGCAGCATCGCGACCACGGTGCCGACCACGTTGACGATCGAGGTGGAGAGCGAGATCAGCAGCGAGTTGGACTCGTCGATGCCGACCGACTGCCACAGGAACGACGAGTAGTAGAAGATCACGTTGATGCCGACGAACTGCTGGAACACCGAGGCGCCGATGCCGATCCAGACGATCGGCAGCAGCCCGAACCGTCCGCCCAGCAGGTCCTTCAGCCGGGGCTTGTGCTCGGTGTTCAGCACCTGGCGGATCTCGGCGACCCGGGTGTCCAGGTCGACGTCCGCGCCCTCGACCTCGGCCAGCACCTTGCGGGCCTGCGCCTCCCGGCCGTCGGAGATCAGGTACCGCGGCGACTCGGGGATGGACAGCGCCATCAGCCCGTAGACGACGGCGGGCACGGCCTCCACGCCGAGCATCCACTGCCAGGCCTGGACGCCCGCCAGGTGGTTGGTGGACTCGCCGCCGGCCGCCTGGTTCAGCGCCCAGTTGACGAGCTGCGAGACGGTGATGCCGAGCACGATGGCCATCTGCTGGAAGGAGGCCAGCCGGCCCCGGTACGCGGTCGGCGCGACCTCGGCGATGTAGGTGGGGGCGATCACCGAGGCGATGCCGATGGCGATGCCGCCCAGCACGCGCCACATCCCCAGCACCTCGATGCTGGGCGGGAACATCGAGCCGACGCCGCTGATCGCGAACAGCACGGCGGCGAGCAGCATAGTGCGCACCCGCCCGTAGTGGTCGGCCAGCCAGCCGGCCGCCACGGCGCCGGCCGCCGAGCCGAGCAGCGCGATGGCGACCACGAACGCGGTCTCGCCGTTGCCGACGTCGAAGTGCTTCTGGATGCCGGTGACCGCCCCGTTGATCACCGCACTGTCGTAGCCGAACAGGAAGCCGCCCATCGCGGCGGCGGCGGAGATGAACACCACATGCCCGAGGTGCTCGTCCCTGGTGGCGGAGTGGGTACCCAGTGGTCTCTCCCTACGTGACGATCCGTCCGGTTTCGGACGGAAATATCCGGAGGTAATTCGACCAGCGGCTACCCCGCCGTACGCGTCCGACACGCCCGCAGCCGATGAACCGTCAGTCCGACGAACGCCCGCCGCCCGCCGCCGGTACGGCCATCCGCCGCAGCGCACCACCCACCCGCACGCCCCGCCCACCCCGCACACTCCGCCCGCCCGGCCCGCTCCGCCCGCCCGGCCGCGCCGCCGGGCTAGCTGTACTGACCCGTGAGGTTGGTTACGCGGCTGGCGGGTGGTTTGCCTGCGAGTGCGGTGTGTCCGCGGTGGTGATTGTAGGTATGGAGCCAAGCGGGGTAGGCGTCTCGGCGTTCCTGCTCGGTGCGGTAGGGCCTGGCGTAGGCCCATTCGTCGAGCAGGGTGCGGTTGAAGCGTTC